>NC_009033.1:0-314097 GCF_000015945.1 Staphylothermus marinus F1 | reverse complement strand
TTAGATGAATTAGTCTTGTCTCTGACAGAGTTGTTTAGAACGAGTTTTGATAATAGTTCCTTAATCAGATTTATTCCTTGCTTAAAAGCTTCATATCCTTTTTCAGTAATCTTATAGTATTTTTCGCCATTGCTTATTTTCTTAATTAATCCTTCACGCTCCATCCGATAAATAACTGTATATGTGGTTATTGCTGGAACCTTGATATCATATTCTTCTCTCAAATACTTCCTTGCATCATATCCTCTTATTTCTCCATGGTCCATTATTATCTTTAATATATAGATCCATAGGTTTTCAACAGTTATTTTCCGCTTTAATCTCTCAACTGCTTTAATAGTCATATCTTAGAGCCCCTCCTAACAAATAATAGATAGAATATTTGCAATTAAAAATATTTGTCTAGACAAATATTAGGGAACAAGACGCGTCCTATCTCTTACGAAAAGTATTGCTTCACGAATATTTTCTAGACCAAGCATTTTCATCATTAAACGCTCAATACCCAATCCAAAACCACCATGCGGAGGCATGCCATATTTGAAAGCTTCTAGATAGAATGCGAAGTCTTCGGGATTCAATCCTTTATCTTTTAAGGCAGATACTAGTTTATCATATCTATGCTCTCTCTGACCACCACTAGCTATTTCTAAGCCTTTATAGTCTAGATCAAATTTTCTAGTATGATAACCATCTTCTTCACGCATATAATAGAACCCTGTTGCTTGCCATGGAAATCCTATTATGAAATATATCTTGTATCCTTTCTCCTCCATGATCTCGCCAAGTTTCTTCTCAGCTGCATCACTAAGATCTTCTCCTTCCGATACTTCTAATCCTTCTGAACGCAGTAGATCTATTGCTTCCTCAAATTTCAGCCTCTTAAATGGTTTATCGAGCTTCTCAATCTCAATTCCTAAGGTTTCTTGTTCTTCAACATAGTTTTTCCTTATATAGTTGTTAATGTATACTATGAGGTCCTCAAGAGTATTTAGTACATCTTCAACACTATCTATGAATCCTTGCTCGGCATCAATACCCCATGATTCATTCAAATGTCTTGTAGTGTTGAATTTTTCTGCCCTAAAATAAGGTGTTATCTCAAATACTCTTGGAAACCCGGCTATAAGCATTTGTTTATATAATTGTGGGCTCTGACTAAGATAAGCTTTATTCTCGAAATACTGAACTGGGAAAAGTGTTGCTCCACCTTCTGCACCAGCAGCTACTATTTTAGGTGTGTGTATCTCTATGAATCCATTATTGTTAAAGTATTGTCTAGCTGCTTCAATAATTCCTGCTCTAATACGAAAAATTGCTTTCTCAACAGGATTTCTTACTAGGAGATATCTATACTTGATCCTTGTATCTAGGAGAGCGGGCACTTTCCCAACTGTATCTACTGGTAAAGGCTCTAATGGCTTACTATATATCTTTAGTTTTTTAACAATATATTCTACTCCACGCTTACTCTTCTGCACAGGAGATTTTTCTCCTTCAAAGCACAATGCTGTCCCTACACTAAGCTTCTTCGCTTCCTCATATAGTTCTGGCTCCCGATTCTTCTTCAACACTAATACATAAGGTTTCACACTAGTGTTGCCACTAACCTCAATAATCACAACTTTACCAACAATTTTCAAACGAATTATCCATCCACAAATCCGCAAATCAATATCACCATATTTGATAGACTCTACATAGTTGATTGAATTATTTGATAATAAAACATTATCTATGAATTATATAAAACTATGAAGTTTCGTCTGCGAGATCCTTAACTAGAAATTCTACAATGATTTATATAAAAGAGTTCCATAATATGAACAATTATCCTGTTTTTATAACATATATCAAGCATTTAACATTGTTATGAGTTTAAAAAATATAAGGAATAAAACAATAAATATATAATGGCCAACCGCCTACGCCTCCAGGTCCCGGGCCCCCCGGGCAAAGATGAGGCTTGACATTAAATAGTAATGTCAAGTAGATAGCCCGGGGATACTCCACCTGGAGGCGCCCCCTCGAGGAGGAGGGGGTGGAGCCGGTGGTGGAGTTGCCTGGGCCGCCGGCTCCGTGGGCGGGCTAAAACATTTTCTAAAAATTCTTTGTAAGCAGTTTTGTCTAAATACTGGGGTATGGGAGGGTTTCCCAATGATCCGTGCCCCAGGTTTAATAATTAGTTTCCGTAGAGGACCTAGGTATCAATATAATAGACAGGTTCTCATCAAGATCTTGGATGAAAATATTCCTAGAAGGAGCCTTGTGGGTGCTAGAGTAGAGTATGTCGATAAGCATGGGAATAGGTATGTTGGTAGAATAGTTAGGGTTCACGGGAAGGGATGGAATAATGTATACAGAGCAATATTTTACCATGGATTACCGGGGCAAGCAATTAATTCAAGAGTAGTTGTGATTAAGAAATAACTTATCCATAATAATAATATCGAAATAATTGTCGATACCCCTCTTTAAAAACCCTGCATTTATTTATTGGAGACCCATCAATAATGTATTCCCTGGTGTAATGCTGTTTTGCCGAGAAAGAAGACTAGACCCAGAAAAAACAAATCAATACTAGACTATTTTTCAGAGTTTAAAGAGTCGAAGAAACAAGCAGTTAATAGTGTGGAATCAAAAACAAGTAGTTCCAATAATAGATCTGGAGGAAAAAAGACAGAAGAGTCCTTGGAAAAACAAGTTTCTCAGAAGACTCTAGGGGTGGAACCGGGGGGTTCCCGAAAGAAACAGCCAACAATAACAAACAACACACCACTCATAAAGAACAATAAAAACGAATTATTAGAATTACTCAACATACTGGAAACAGGTAAGAAGAAAACTAGTAAACAAATAGGAGAACTGGAAGGTTTTAAACAATCATCAACACCTCTCCTAGGCAAGAACATAAATGTTGTATTTAAAGGAAGCATAATGGATGTTGACTTAAGACAACTTAAGCTACCAACCGGCAGTATATTGGAGGAAATATTTGAGAAGGGTCTTGGAAAAGATGATATCATATGTTATAATAATGGTAAGTGTAGTGATGGTATAAGTGTAGGGGAAACATATACTGATAAATACGGTTTTCTCAGACAAAGAGGATACATTAATACTACCAGGCTACCCATATATATGGATTGGATAGTTGAAGAAGGAGTAGTAAAACCAATACTTGCAAGAGCGTATGGTTTAAAAACTAATCGTGGAGCAGTAGCATTAATACCCGAAGACTATCTATGCGAACTCGAATTACGCTATGGAATAAAGTTGTTAAACTATGATAAGTGTAAAGGATATAAATCCATAGTTGAATGGGGAACAAAGTCTTCTAGACGTAGGCGTAGGAAATAATAGGAAGAAGAAAAGAAAGAGAATAATAAAAATAATATAGTAAAAAATATTTGATCCTCACTGTTCTGGAGGTCTATAATATGTTTTTGGCATTGCTATATCGCTCATAAGTCTAGGTGTTCTCCTCCTTCTTCTGCGCCTTGTTTTTCTAGGTTTCCACTTCATATCTGGTGTTCCAAGGCTTCCATCGGGAAACTCTATGATCGCTCCAAGTGCTAATAAGTGGTTAACTGCTTTCCTAAGCCTGTCCTCACCAGCTATACCGCTAAACTCTCTTACTAGTTCGTCGAAGAACATTGGCCGTCCTTTCTCTTTAATAGTTTCTAGCACCATTTCCGGCAGTTCTTCGTCTCTAGGGGCTAATGCTACTACTACTTCTTGGTCTTCGTAAACAACCTTCTTGACGCGAGGCATATTCTACCACCTGGGAAACATTTCTCTATGTTATATAGTGGGAACGATTATATATAAATTCTTTGTTGGAACAATCCCACTAAAATGTATTGGAACGATCATATATTTTCACATATTTATAAGGAACAATAAATATGTATCGCCGTATTTATTAAACCTTTCATATAACAATTTGTAATAGCTTAGAACACGTGCTTCTAAGGAGGTGGCTTCATTATTCCAAAAACAGATCTCCTAGCTTCTAAAGGCTCAAAAATATTATTGATGGGCAATGAAGCAATAGCACGTGGAGCATTAGAGGCTGGAATATGTTTTGCATCAGCATATCCAGGCACGCCATCTACAGAGATAGTTGAGAGCTTAGCAAGTGTTGCTAAGGAAGCTGGAATATATGTTGAGTGGAGCACGAATGAGAAAGTCGCTTTTGAAGCCGCATATGCTGCAGCTATTAGTTATGTTAGAAGCTTAGTGGCAATGAAGCATGTCGGTGTAAATGTTGCCGCAGATATATTGATGAGTAGCGGATATGCTGGAACAAACGCTGGATTCATAATTGTATCAGCAGATGATCCTGGACAACATAGTAGCCAGAATGAACAAGATAATAGATGGTATGGAATGTTATCACATATACCAGTAGTTGAGCCAAGCAGTCCTAGAGACGCATATAAACTGGTAAAGGAAGCGTATAGGCTAAGCGAGAAATATAAGCAACCAATAATCTTTAGATCAACAACTAGAATAAGCCATACAAGACAGCCTGTGCTCTTAGAAGAAGATGTTCCAGCTGAGAAAAAATGCAGAGGAAAATTTGAGAGAACTATTGAGAGATGGGTGCTTGTTCCAGCGCATGGTAGGAAACAAAAACGTAGAATGATGAATGTATGGAAACAAATAAGGGAGGAAGAGGGGCATCCACCATTTATAACAGTATTTAATCCTGGAAGAAGAAAAGTGATAATAGCGGATGGAATAGCTTATGCACATGTAGCGGAAGCACTAGAACTCATGGGTAAAACAAATGAATACACAGTTGTAAAAGTAAATCTACCAGTTCCCCTACCATATAAACCCATAGTTGAAACACTACAAGATGCTAAACATGTATTAATAGTTGAAGAACTTGACCCAGTTGTTGAAATGCAGGTTAAACAAGTAATGTATGAAAACGGGTTAGCACCTGACCTGCACGGCAAAGACTTTGTTCCCGAGAACGGAGAACTAGACCTGGACACAGTTTATAGAAGCATAGCATTGTTTGAGGGAAGAGAACCAGTTGCTCCATGGGAGCCTATGAAACCATTAGATCTAACACCTAAGATACCTCCTAGACCACCAGTTATGTGTCCTGGTTGTCCACATAGAAACACCTTCTATATTGTGAAAGTAGCTGCTAACAAGGCTCGTTCAAAGAATCCAATATTCACAGGCGATATTGGATGCTATACGCTGGGTTATCAGAAACCATTCTATACACAAATGACTAGTTTCGAGATGGGTGGAAGTATAGGTGTAGCTCATGGGCTAAGCAAAGTTGTTGATGAACCAGTAATAGCTGTTATTGGTGATTCAACATTTTATCATGCAGGAATACCTGGATCAATAAATATCATCTATAACAAGGGTAAAAGCATAGTTTTAGTCCTAGACAACTTCTATACAGCAATGACTGGTCACCAACCACATCCTGGAACAGGGAAGACTGCTATGGGTGAGGAAACATATCGTGTACCAATAGAGAAAATATTGGAGACAATAGGGTTTGAAACATATGTGATAAACCCGATGAACGTGAAGGAATCAATAAACAAAGTTGCTGAAGCATTTGAGAAATACAAGGAGGGTAAACCAGTAGCTATTGTTTCTAGGATGAAATGTGCTCTACAAGCAATACGAGACGCTAGACATAAGGGTATCAAATTACCTGTCTATACTATACTTCAAGATAAATGTACAGGTTGTATGGTATGTGTTAATCTATTGGGATGCCCAGCAATAATTGTTCCTAAGGGAGCTAAGAAACCAGTAATATTGTCTGAACTCTGTGCTGGATGCGGACTATGTGCTCAAGTATGTCCATTCAACGCTATAGTTTTGAAGGAGAAAGGCTCGCCTAACTGGATAGAAGCATGGTTCTAGATAGGAGGTGGAAATGTATGCCTAAAAGATACAATATAGTCGTAGCTGGAGTAGGCGGGCAAGGATTACTGACTCTTGGAAGAGTATTAGGGAACGCAGCTATAGAGGCTGGAATAGATGTATCAATAGCTGAAACACACGGATTATCACAGCGTGGCGGGAGCTTAATAGTTCAGATAAGACTTGGTGAAGGAGAATCACCAATGATTCCTCGAGGGGCAGCAGATCTACTAATAGGGCTGGAAGCATTAGAAACAGCTAGACAGATCATATACGCTAATAAAGAGACGAGAATAGTTATGAACAAGTTCATATGGCCTCCCCCACTAGAAATATATCCAGACTTAGACCAGATAATTGAGAAGATCAAGGGGAGAAAACTAAGACTATATGTAATAGATGCCAACAAGATCTCTGAGGAAATAGTGGGATCAATAATATCTGCAAACATGGCTATCCTAGGATACTCTTATGCAGTAGATCCTGGTTTACAAGAGCGGCTAGAATATAAGCACCTAGTAAAAGGGCTTGAAAGAGTATTTCGTGGAAAAGTACTAGAGCTAAATAAGAAGGTCTTAGCAACAGCATACGATCTCGGGAGAAAACAAGTAGAAAAATAAAGAGACGAAATTAAAATATTATTATTTTTAATCCTTTAATACTTGTGATTAAACATATATATTTTTATTATGAATTTATTGGGATAGGTGGAATAGTGCTTAGCAGAATACTTGTAACTGGAGGAGCTGGTTTTATTGGAAGCCACCTAGTAGACGAGCTTCTCAGCCGTGGTTATTATGTGAGAGTTATTGATAATCTAAGTAGTGGTTCACTAAGAAATATACAGCATCATATGGGAGAGAAAAACTTTGATTTTGTAAAGGGAGACCTGAAAAACATTGATGATATTAATAATTCTCTCAAAGATATTGATGCTGTTTTTCATCTAGCCGCTAATCCCGAGGTTAGATTGAGCACGACATCTCCCGAGATACATTTTAGAGAAAACATTGTTGCTACATTCAACTTATTAGAGGCGATCCGTAGAAATGGTGGTGTTAAAGTATTAGTGTTTGCTAGTTCAAGTACAGTATATGGTGATCCGCAAATAATACCTACTCCGGAAACACACGAGATAAGACCGATCAGTGTATATGGGGCTTCTAAAGCTGCTTGTGAATCGTTAATATGCTCATATGCTCATCTATACGGGTTCAAAGCATTATCGCTGAGATACGCTAATATTGTTGGTCCAAGATTGAATCATGGAGTAATATACGATTTCATATTGAAGCTGAAAAGGAACCCGGAAATTCTAGAAGTACTCGGTGATGGTACTCAAAAGAAAAGCTACCTATATGTTAAAGACGCTGTAGATGCAACACTTTATGTCTTTGAAAGAATAAACAAAACATATGATGTATACAATATCGGCAACGAGGATTGGATAACAGTCCGTGAAATAGCTGAAATAGTTGCTGAAGCAATGGGTGTTACACCAAGAATAATATATAGTGGGGGAACACCGGATGGTAGAGGATGGCCAGGAGACGTTAAATACATGTTGCTAAGCATAGATAAGCTGAAAAAACTAGGGTGGAAACCAAAATATAGTAGTCGTGAAGCAGTAAAACTCACAGCCAATGCATTGGTCAGAGAAATAATAGCTGGACAATAAAACACTATATTACAATATAATATATATTGCTTAAATACAGCTTTCTTCTAGATGTTTCAATTAAACAATCCTAAAAGGAACATATTTTAAATACAGAAGAAATATGCAATTATAGTGAAATGTAAAAAATAATAGTTTTATCTATAAGTTGTTTCTCCACCTTGTTTCTTCAGTAATTCTTTCAGCTCCTTGATTCTCTCCTCTACAGATTTAAGCTCTTCCTGTAGCTCCTTGAGATCCTCTTCTAATGATTTCTTATAATCTTCAAGCATTGCAAGTTCTTCTTCAGGGCTCATAGGGAAAGGTGGTGGCGGAAAATATGGTGGGATAGGATGATACACTGGTTGTAGTGGTTGTGGAGGTTGCCCTTGTTGAACTGGCCGTTGTATTTGCTGTGTTTGTTGTTGATATGGGTATTGGTAGGGGTAAGGGTATGGTGGAATATACCATGGTGGCGGGGGGAAGTACCTATATTTTCTCATTATTTTATACCACCAGTAGCTCATTCGGAATACACCATGTTAGCTCTCGCTTGTCTTCGCATATGTTTTATATTGTTTAAGGCTCTTAATGAATGTCTCCGGTGGTAGATAAGCATAATACCATGTAGGTGGAGGCGGGTACCAGCTCACGGCTTCACCACCAGCCCCACCATGGTCTAAAATAATAGTATGGTGCTGGATAATGTGTCGGAGTATATGGTGTTATATACGGAGTTGTATAGTATGGGTAATAGTACCATGGATACCAGTAGTATCCGAGCCACGGATAAAGCCATCCACATGCTCCTCTTCCATAGATCCATCCTGGTCTCTGCCATGGTGGTAAATAGCTGAAGGGACCGTTTCCTGGCCATGGTCCACGCCATCCTCCTCTACCTCTACCCCATCCTCCGAAGCCTGGGAACCAAGCCACACATATACACCTCTCGGAATTGTTTCATTATTAGCTATGGTTAAGAAGGTTAATAAAAATTGTTCATATGCACAAAATCACCTATTAAGAACCGCCCCTTTAAGAGCATCAATAGCTCTAGAACTAGGAGGGACTGTGTAGACACTAATACCGTAGTGTTGAAGCATAGCTTGTGCATTAGGGCCTATGGTGGATACTATAACAATTCTCGCACCAGCTCATGCAATAAATTGTGTAAAGGAGAAACCAGCTCCTCCACCTCCCATGGCATAAGGGTTCTGTATTGGATATATATTAGCTAATTATCATTTATTATATCAATAAACAATACATATGGAGCACGTGCAAAGACCGGTGAAACATGCGATTCTAAACCATTATTGTCATTGACACATACGGCTACTCTAATACCATTAGGTGGCGGAGGCGGTAATTGCAACTGGATAGGTTGATAAGGTTGAAAACCACTGGGGCCCCTACCTGTCCATGGAGATCTGCCTCTGCCTCTACCCCATCCATAACCTTGCCAAGACATACTAGATCACCTAATACTTGTAAATTATGAATAAATAATATGGATTAAACCATATTAGCATTTTCACATAATACTAAACAATTATAATCCAATAATAGCGTTTAAACAAACATATACAAGTAATGAATTGATCAAATAGTAAACAATGGTGGTAAATATGGAGATAGATGTTTACCAATTAGTATCAGCAATACTAATGTTGTTCGTAGTCCTTGATGCTCCAGGTAATGCTCCGCTATTTTATTTCTTCACAAAAGATATGGAGCCGTGGAAGAGAATATATACTATTCGTAAAAGCATTATTGTAGCGGCATTTATACTATTACTATTTGGTTTGTTCGGCGACTATATATTACTATATTTTGATATAACAGTTAATGATTTCAGAATAGCTGGTGGAATAATATTATTCATATATGCTGTACTAGGAATACTCGGACATACAACAGCTGAAGAAGTGAGCGGTGAGGAAATAGCGGTAGTACCACTAGCTACACCATTATTAGCTGGTCCAGGATCAATTACGGTGGTTATTTATCTTAAATATAGTATGGGACTATTACTAACAATGCTAAGTATAGCAATTAATATGATTATAGCATGGATATTGCTTGAAAATGGAGGAAAGCTTCTACAGCTTCTCGGAAAACAAGGAAGTACTGTTTTAAGCAAAATACTTGCAATTCTATTAGCGGCATATTCTGTAGCAATGATACGAGAAGGCATAATATCATTGATTAACATATAAACAGTGACTAGTGAAAAACTATATATCAATTCCACATGGGAAGTTGGACGTATATAATATAGTTGTAAATCCTTATAAGTACAGTATTAAATACTATTGTAAACAGTAAGAAAACAGTCAAGCTGGTGATCTTGTTGGCAGAAGATCTTCCAGACCATTTAAAAATGAAATTAATGAAAAAGATTATGAGCAAAGTTATGAGATCTAGTGAAGAAAAGAAACAGATCGAGAAAGAAAAAACTGATCCTGAGAAGATTGTTTGGGAAAAACTTAGCGATGAACGTGCCAGAGAATTAATGTCTAAAGCGAAAGTTCTCTATCCTGATAAATACCCACTAGTAATCCAAGTCTTTTATGCTTTAATTCAGCAAGGAAAAATAAACGAATTCGATGGTTACACAACTCTGCTTCTGCTTCATAGATTGGGTGTTCCAGTAAAACCTGATCTAAGAATAAGATTTGTTAAACATGGTAAAGAAGTTGATATGAAAGAATATCTCGGATAACTAAATATTTACTCATTGAATACATCTACATTGCAGCAAAACCATGGGATCCTCTTTTAAACCCGCCTACAAGTAGTAAATCGATTAGTGTTTTCAACATAATTATTCCTAATATGAAAATATATAAAGCAATTAGGAATAGTTAATCTAATTATATAGCTTGACGAGCTTCTATAATTTAATTTAATTCATTGAGAAAATTATATCATAATCCATAACTCTTATATAAATGACATAATCTGTAAATATAAGTGTATGTAGGAAAATGGTGGGGTGGGATACTCGTGGGTGAGGTGCGTAGAGAGCACTGGGCAACAAAGATAGGGCTAATATTGGCAATGGCTGGAAATGCAGTAGGCTTAGGAAACTTTATTAGATTCCCGGCTAAAGCTGCAGCATATGGTGGAGGAGCATATCTGATCCCATATTTTCTAGCATTAGTGTTACTAGGAATACCTATCATGTTTGTTGAATGGACGCTAGGTAGGCATGGCGGGTTACATGGACATGGACACTTAGCTCCAATGATGTATATTGTCAGCAAGAAAAAGCTATCTCCTAAATCCGCGGCGACATTTGCAATTATCGGTGGAGCTGTAGCTTTTGTTACAGGAGTAATGATTACAGGTTATTATACTAATATTATTGGATGGATGGGCTATTACTCAGTAGCATCTTTAACTGGTCAATTCAGTGGATTAAAAACAGCTGATGATGCTGGAGCATTCTTCGTGAACTTCTTAACCAATCCAGCTCTCAGCTTAACAGCATGGCTTATATCATTATTTATAATGATTAGCATAGTATCAAGAGGTGTTAGAAGAGGAATTGAGATAGCAGCTAAAATAATGATGCCCACACTATTCATTGAGGGAATAATTCTAGTAGTATTATCTCTAACACTTGGTGCACCCATAAAGCCTGAATGGAGTTCCCTACGAGGATTTGAATGGTTATGGACACCTAAGCTTGAAAAATTAAGCAATCCAGCGACTTTTATTGAAGGCGCTGGCCAAATATTCTTTACTTTAAGTATTGGTATTGCAGGTATAATACCTAACTATGCTAGCTATCTAAGAAGAGAAGAAGACTTGCCGCTAAGCGCCTTAACAACAACTTCTCTCAACGAGTTCGCAGAAGTAGTTATGGGTGCAAGCATTGCTATACCCCTAGCATATGCTTTTGGAGGACCAGACTTTATAGCACTAGTAGAAGCTGGTAAGATTTCAGGGTTTGGAGTAGCTATATCTGCTTTGCCACCATTGTTCGGTAGATTAGGAGCTGTAGGTGCAATAGGAGGTTTCCTATGGTTCTCGCTCCTATGGTTCGCTGGAGTGACTAGTGCAATAGCATTAATCAACGTATTAATTACCATATTCGTTGAAGACTTTAAACTGAATCGTGTAAGGGGTGCATTAATAGCATTCATAATAATATTCATAACAGGTGTTTTCGTAAACATTGAGGCAGCTATGAAGACTCAGCAACTAACTGATTATCTAGACTTAGCAGACTTCTATGCAGGATCACTGCTGTTATTAGTAGTGGCATTATTCGAGGTAGTGGCTGCTCTTTGGCTTTGGGGAGTGGATGATAGCTATGAAGAACTACATCGTGGAGCATACATGACTGTGCCTAAATGGTACTGGAAATATGTAACAGGAATAATTTCGCCGCTCTACCTATTAATACTGCTTGGATGGTTCATTTATACTGCATTTCTAAAAGGTGAAGTAGTGGCTGCAGCAAGACCCGATAATGTATTTGGCTGGATAGGTGTAGCTATGATAATAATAATGTTTATCGTCGGCTTAATCATAAACTATAAGGCATTAAAGAATAGATACCCACAAGAACTAGGAGGCTGAAAACATGGCTCCCGAAGCACTTGGGTTCCTAGCCTTTGGCTGGGGAATAGTATTTCTACTATTAATATTTGTAGCATATAAGTGGACTTCTGCGAGGAAGAGGAGAAAAGAAAGTGGCTAAAACCGATGAAATCCTCAGAGACACAATAAACATGCTTAAAAAGATGAAATCAAAAATAAACAATATTTTTTCACCAATTCCAAATCTCGAGAAAACATATGCGTTAATAGATGAGTCGATTAATATTATCAATGATATTATTAGGAAGAAAAAATATGACTATCCAGATCTAGCTTCTAAAATATATGAGAAGACAGATGAGATTAACAAAAACATTTTTAATATTAGAAAAAATCCTCACCTCTTATTAGAGGAAATTAAAAAACTGAGAAAATATATAGCAGCATCATACTATGACTTCACAGGGGAAATAGATAAGGTGAGGAAGGCTTATAGAGAATTCATTACAGCTTTCACAATAACATTGATTCTACTACCTATATTTTTTGGATTCAGCATATTATTTATCGGCTTCCTCTTATTCCCATTGCTTATATCAATACATGCTTACCGAGCGAGGAGAAAACTGGGATTAATTATTTCATCCGCCTTAATACCTATATCATTGTTTATATGTTTTCAAGCAATGCTTTACATGCTATACGCCTTCATGGACAACGGAGAAATATATAGAATAGTAAACGCACTCAACATATCACCACTAATAGCATATATTATAGTAATAGTCATAGGAGGGCTTGGAACTATAGGCCTAATACTCAGTCTTAAATCCTTCCTTACACTATACAAGTCTCTAGATGCATTTATCTAACTAATATTATCGAAGAACATATTACGAGGTATTGTAATGAAATGTCAGAGATACTTCATAAAGCGATAGAGAAACTAGAGGAGTCGTCTAAAGTAGCTAAGAAAAAACAATTGATTAAACATGCGGAGAGAATAGATAGGATTATAAAGTACGCCGAGAAATCATTTAGTATTCTTGTTGAAAATGATAAGAATAAGCTTAGAGAACTATATTCGAAAACAGTTAAAATTAAGGAGACAATTAAGAACATTGCTGGACAAGATAACAAACAAGTAATCGATGATTTAATAGATGACATATTAATTTATATTACGTTTTTAACAAGTGATGCTTCAAAAATTAATAGATCAACACTTCATTTAATAATAGGCTTCATATTTACATTACCCATTACATTACCATATAACCCCTTGTTTACGTTCTCATTAGTATTATTAATTATCTCTGCTTTAATAACAAGACATATAGGTAAAGTATATAATAAAACATATTTCTACTTAGCATTAATACTTCCATTATATGCGATATTGTTTGATTCATATATCGCGGTATTAGATATAGTGAGCATACTAAGTAATATTTGGGTTCAAACGGTTTTTGTAGAATTATCTTTATCGTTGATAGCTCTCTTTTTCTTATTGTATAGCCTGATCCTAACTATAAAAGCGAGAAGGATCCATATTTTAACATAAAATACTATTCATTTTTATAAGCGATTTAGTATAGGCTTTAACTCTTCGATGTAGGGTTTAGCATATTTTGTGTCTAAAAATTCTTCTACAGAGAATTTCCCGATAAGTTTTCCTCTCTCTACATATGCTATGTGGTCACCTAGATCTATTGCTTCAACAATATCATGTGTAACATGTATAGCTGTAAATTTTATTTTCTTTCTTAGCTCCTTAATGAAAGATCTTATTTTAACCCTGTTTCCAGGATCAATGCTTGCAAGCGGCTCGTCTAAAAGAATAATTTCAGGCTCAACTATGAGAGCTCTTGCCAATGCAACCCTCTGTTTCTCGCCGCCACTGAGTGTATCAGGTTTTCTCTCGAGAAGATGTTCAATACCTAGAATCCTACTGATCTCTAAGATCCTTTTCTCAATAGTATTATTATCATAACCCCTAATTATGAGGCCGAAACCTATGTTTTCCCTAACAGTCATGTGGGGGAAGAGACCATAATCTTGGGGAATTAATACAAATCCTCTCTTCTCGGGAGGTAGCTTGACTATGTTTTTATTGTTTACAAGTATTTCTCCTCGGAGAGGTTTTATGAATCCTGCGAGTGTGTGGAGAAATACTGTTTTCCCTACACCGCTTGGACCCATGACTATTAAGTATTCATTATCGTTAATGCTTAAATATGGTATGCTTAGTTTAAAACCACCTATTTCAACGTATAGATCACGTATTTCTATCATTTCTTAAATAACACCCTTATACCTATGAATGCGAAAAGCGATAATAATACAACTACTGATGATAATGATGTTGTATACCTTAATCCGTAAGTATTAAACCATTCATAGATCAATACATTTATTGTCTTCGGATAATATGCTACGATAAGTATAGAGCCGACCTCGCTTAATGCTCTAGCCCATGATAACAGAAATCCAACGATTATATTAGGTAATAGTAGAGGCAACGTTATCTTTATAAATGTAATCCATCTACTCGCACCCAAACTTCTAGCAACAAACTCTAAAGAAACA
The DNA here is from genome assembly GCF_000015945.1 of Staphylothermus marinus F1. Lineage (NCBI taxonomy): Archaea > Thermoproteati > Thermoproteota > Thermoprotei > Desulfurococcales > Desulfurococcaceae > Staphylothermus > Staphylothermus marinus. The sequence continues at coordinate 299,384 of NC_009033.1, read as the reverse complement.
CTGATCTTCTCATAGCCTAGCTTTAATGTATCAATCATTATTGGAAAAGAAACAAACAACATTGCCGCGACAATTCCCCAGAAACTATTCTCTATAGATAACCCTAAAATATGTGGTAGATCACTAAATAATCCATTACGTCCATAAGCTAGTAGAATCATTATTCCAACAATTGTATGCGGGATCATTAATGGAACATCTATGAGTCCCTCAATAAATTGTTTTCCTTTAAAACTATATCGGGCCAATAAATAAGCTGTAGGAATACCTATGAATAAAAGTATTAGTGTAGAAGTTATTGATGCTTGAATAGTTAATAATAACGCTGGATATGCTTGGCGAGAAAACACATTATCTTGTAACCATACCTGAGAAAATGTTTCTGGGTCAGCACTTATGAATAAAGCGATTATAGGTGATAAAATAAATAAAATACCTAGAGATGAAATGGTTACGAAGACTAATAAGAATCCCTCAATTTTTCTAAGACTCTGAACCTGCAATGCTCCTTAACTCCTCTGGGATCTTTCCATATACTATAAACTCGTCGAGATATGGCTGGCCCTTTTCCTCGAAGATTTCTCTGCCAGTATTACCTAGTAGAAATTTTAGGAACTTTAAAGCTTCGCTTCTATGGGGGGCATTATCTAGAACTGTGATACCATATATTATTGGAGACATCGCTATGGATTTTTCTTTATCGGTACCGACGAGTATCTTTACAATAACTTTTCCATAGAAATAAGCATATTTCGGATTACCTAGGTTAATTTGATCCGGTAGCTTAATGTATTTTAAATGATGTTGTACAGCAACACTTTGATATTCAAATGCGTAATCAATTGTTCCAGCTTCTACCAGCGATATTAAGTCAACACTTTTAGATCTAATAATTAAATTACTGTTCTCGCTCACCTTAAGATCAGCGGGTACAATTAGGTTCAAGGTATCGTTAACTTTTTCTACAGCAATATTCGTTTTATTAAGCAGTAAGTTCTCTAGAATACTTGTATCATTATAGTATATTGATGCCAAACCAATAATGCCCACCGAGCGATAACCACATGGATCCTTGTTTGGATCAGAAAAGCCCCATTTTACATCGTTTCTCATCAAGATCTTATACCATTCACTAGGATTGTTTTCCAGTATTTCATGGTATTTTGATTTATCAGTATATACAAGAACTACTTGATTTGTTGCAAATCCTATATACCAACTAGTATAGTTTGGGACAAGGAATGTTGGAATAAGTCTATAATCGGCTACTGCGATAATATCAGCTTCTCTTCCAAGATCGGTTACTTTACGAATAGCTTCAACACTGCCACTGGCTTCAATATATATGTTTACTCCATATTTCTCACTATATTTCGAAGCTATCTCATCTAATGGTATCTTTAATGAGCCAGCAGCGAATATTATGATCTCAGAAGTCTTAGTATTATGTGTATAGTAGTAGTATCCGGTGAGAGATGCTATAATTAAAACAATTAAGCCTATTATTATGGGCATCTTTAACTTATCCAAGTAGATCGCCATTTATTAATTATCGGATATCCGATAATTAAATCAACAATAATACATAATAAAAATCTTACTCAGAAAAACAGTACTTCACCAATGTTCTCAGGCACATTATAGCCGGGCATGCTTTTTATATTTTCAATAAATTCTTTCGACTTAATTGTTTCGATTAAGTCTTTATAGAATTTATCTTCTATCTTCTCCCTTCTAACAATTATATCGAAATTCTCCCACTTAATATGGTTGAAGTATAGATTGTATGCTCTGGCAACCCATTCAATACCTATCCCCACATCTGCTTTACCAGTAGAAACTTGCTCTGCAACCTCATAATGAGTATATGCAGTGTTATTGTATTCTCTAATCCTAGACCTAATAATGTCTATTCTAGTATTCCTCTTCTTAGCTTCAAGTCTTAGAATGTATTCTAATAATTGCCTACTACCAGATCCCTCATTTCTATTTATAAGCCTAAATGATCCATTGAGGAGTTTTTCAATGATCTCTTCAAAACTAATCCTAGATCGTGTTATGAACCCTATACTTCTAAGCCATCCTCTCACCAGTGCTAGGCTGGTTGAACCACCATATTTCTTTATAAATGATACATTATACTCACCAGTATTAGGGTCTAATAGATGTGTTCCGGAGAAGTCTGATTCACCAAGTATTATTGATGATAAACCCTTTAATGAACCGATCCAATGTACTTCAACAATGTATCCTTTATACCTCAATAAGCTCGCTAAATAACTTATGACAATATCGTGGCTTCCAGCATACACGTATATTTTCTGAGAAGCCTCAGGTTTAAGAGGTATTTCCACACTGAATTCCTTATGAAAATACTTTTTATAAGCAGAAATATATCTCTCCAATAAATTCAAGCCAACACTCGTTAGCCTCGCACCACCCTTAGCACCACGATGCTTCTCAACTATTCTCTTACCCAATATATTCTCTATTCTCGTCAACATATCCCAAGCACTACTATATGATAACCCTAATGCCCGACTAGCAGATAATATTGAGCCGTAGCGGTTGATTAGAAAAAGTAGCTTAGCCGATAACTCATCCAAAACCACATTACCATCTAGGACGAGTTTAAGTTCCAAATATTCTCTCAAATCCATTAGTATACACCACTAGTTTTATGAAAAATCTTACATGGATAATTAGTATTTTCATGTTTTCAACATTCATGATCATCTATTACATAATATAGTAAAGAAGTAATATAAGATGAAAAAGAAGTAGTAGGAATTAAAAATTGTTAAACTATATTTTACTTTACTCCAAACATTGTTAATGCTAGAACTGCTGCTTTTGTCCATAATCCGTTTTCTGCTTGTTCATATATTATTGATCTCTTTGGATCATCTATGACGTCGTCGTCTGCTTCATAGTTTCTCATTATTGGTAATACATGCATTAGTACGCCGTGCTTATCCATTTTATCGAATAGTTCACGTGTTACTTTCCAGTCCTTGTATTTCTCATATATTCTTAGTTCTTCGTCCTTGAACTTACTATATCCTAGCTGTACTAGTTTTGGTGAAGCCCAGTTTCTCGGGAATACTGCGTGTGCTCCCTCTAGGGCTTCCTTATAGTTGTCTGTGAATTCTAGTGATCCACCGTGTTCTTTGGCTAGTTGCTTTGCTTTCTCAACTAGTTTGGGATCTAGGTCGAAGCCTGGTGGGCGTGCAACTACTACGTCTACTCCGAATCTTGGGAAGAGAATCATGTCTTCTTGTACACTGCACCATCCACGTATTTCTGGGCTATAAGCCCACATTATAACGTATTTCTTGCCTTCAACTTTTCCGAATCTCTCCCTGAACGTGTATAGGTCTGCTAATCCCTGTGTTGGATGAAACATGTCGTCAGCCATATTTATTACTGGGACATTCGCTGCTTTTGCTATTTCTCTTATATAGCTGTTTCCACGTCCATATATGTAATCGATTGCTTTGTCAAGTATACGTACTCCTATACCATGGCCGTATCTCTCATACATTACTGCAACATCCTTCACAGCTTCACCAACCTTCTCCTCTTTACCCCAAGCCATACGAGTTGTTTTAGCTTCAATATATGCTGCATGCCCTCCAAGATAATGCATTGCTGCTTCAAACGCTGCTCTCGTCCTTGTCGAGGGAGCGAAGAACAGCATGAAGAATACTTTTCGCTCAAGGATCTTGGGTATAGCTTCTACGCCATAATAGTGAGCTGTCCATTTAAGTTCCTCGGCGAGCTTTAATGCGATTTCTAATTCTTCATCACTCCAATCTAGCGTGGATATCAGATCTTTTCCACTAAGATCTCTCACAAGATGCCTCAAACACATGTCACCTCTGGAGACAATATATGTTACATAATTGATTTATAGATTGTTCAAGAATAAAAAGAGTAGCATCGGGAATATAAATAAGCATATCGAACAAATATACAATAATAATATAACAATGCATACCTATCATAACATTGCAAGAAATAGAATAGGAAGCTCTAGCGCGTAAGGCTGTAATTCATGCGTTAACACGGTATTTTTCAGATATGTTTTTCTATGTTAACTTTACAGCAGTTGTATAAGATCCCAATATGACTGCTTGGAACCATATTAGAATAAATAAATAGCCTAGATCAATTATACCTATACGATCAACGAATAACCACGTTATCCCAATAGTATATGCAACAATAGTGACCACACCATGCAGTATCCCGGCTTTTCTAGCCCTACTACTTCTTATTCCACCTATTTTCATCCACTCTGTTGGAAGAGGGAGCCAGTCAAAGAATGCAGTTAGTACAAATAACTATTTTATATTGTAGAAGAATGCTGTTATAAATAATGCTCCAGCAACAGCTACACATAGCAATGTTTTTAATATAGAGGAGTAGCGGAGCTTAGATAATTCATAACCAATTATAGCGTTTCATCTTCAAAACAGTATAATACGTGAAATTTCCGGGATAGAGTAATATACTAGTATTGTAATTTATATTCTTTGCTTGATATGATTGGTTTCTCAGCTACCTATAATGATTCGGTGTTCGTAAATGGTATCCCCAACTCTAAAATTCAGAAGCATAATTCCCCATATGAGAGGAGAGGGAGGATTTGCATTTATTGCGAGAGGGAGAGAACTAGCTTCTAAAGGATATCACGTAGTAAATCTAAGTATTGGACAACCAGATGTTCCTACACCCGATAATGTTATTGAATCAGCTGTTCACTGGTTAAAAGATGAGAAATTCACTGGTTATACCGAGACTCCAGGTATACCTGAGCTTAGACAAGCTATCGCGGATTATTTGAATGAGAGATATGGTAGTGATGTTGATTGGAGAGAAGTAGTGGTGACTCCTGGAACTAAAGGAGCGATTTTCTTAGCTTTAGCTGCTTATCTTGATCCTGGAGATGAAATAATTGTTCCAGAACCAACATATCCTGCTTACCCAGAAGGAGCGAAAATACTTAATGCCAGAGCTAGGTTCGTGTCTTTACGCTTCGAGGGACGTGATAAGGGGTTTAAACTTGACATAGAAGCCATAGAAGAAGCTATAACTTCTAGAACAAAAATGATCGTTGTTAATAATCCACATAACCCTAGCGGAGCAGTTTTTACACCTAAAGAAATAGATGAACTAGTGAGTATTGCTAGAAAACACAAAATAATGATTCTAGCAGACGAGATATATGATAACTTCATATATGAGGGAAAGTTTAAATCCCTAATCTCCTATCCTGACTGGAGGGAGTTTTTAGTATACACAAATGGTTTCTCAAAAACATTCTCCATGACTGGTTGGCGCCTAGGATACATTGTAGTACGTAGAGAAGTTGCTGAAATACTGAGTAAGTTAGCAGTAAATATTTGGGGATGCCCAATAAGTTTTGCACAAAAAGCAGCAGTTACAGCATTGAAAGATCCGGAGTCATGGAAATGGGCTGAAAAACTAAGTAAGAGATATGCAGAGATGAGGGATCTACTATATAATGAACTGCAAGGAATAGAGGGAGTAGAAGTCTGGAAAAGCCTTGGAGCATTCTACTTGTTCCCTAGGATCAGGAACTTACTTGATAAGATAAATATGAGCGTGGACGAGTTCGTAGACTATATAATAGATAATTATTACTTAATAATACTTCCAGGAACAGCATTTCCGGACACCGCTGGAAAAGACTATGTTAGATTCAGCTTTGCAACAAGTAAAGAAGCAATACTAGAAGGGGCTAAAAGGTTCAGGAAAGCTGTCGAAGACTTATTATCTGAAAGAACCAAGTAACCAGGCAATAATAAATACTTTTTTCTAAATTAGCCTTAAGCTAATATGTCCGCCGATCTCCTCCTTGTTAGTTTAGATTTTAATTATGATCACCGGTTTTTCTCAAATATGCGACATAGAATCCCCTTATGGCACCCACCGTTTTAGCTACAGGTTCGCATTTAGGAATAAGAAGATGAATTATTGGTTTTGCTAACTCTATACTGCTTATGTATTCATAGTGTGCCATACCCTTAGCTACTATTAGATCAGCTTCTTTAAGATATTTTTTGAATTGCTCTGATACTTTATTTAAATGTATGCTTGAACCATTATAACCAGTTGAAATTATTTCATCGAATACTTTATCTAGTCTTGCATAATATGTGTCGCTTATTGTTAGATCATTTTGGAAACCAGGGTCCTCCTTAGCAACACCTATCACTTTATTCCCATAGTTCTGCAGTATTTCCACAAGCAATGTATCTAGAACTGATTCCCCAGCATTGTCAAATAACCATAGGATCTTCTTACCTCCTATCCGTATATAATCATATATTTCACGGGTATGATCTATTATTAACGGTGTAGAGAGTATTCGATCAATTGAGATCTTATTCGGCGGCTCATATCCTGCCACTCCAGTATCTAACGCGTTACCTGCTATGGATATCTTCGTTGCAAACCTGAATTTCTCGTATCCCATAAATTTTTCGAGAAAAGATTTATACTCTCCTATGTTTTCCCATGCTTTATCTATTGCTTTTCTCTTAATCTCCCTATAATACTCTATTATCTCTGGTGCAAGCCTTATTAGTCTATTAAATATATTTGTAGCAATAATTGTTAATTCATTATTTTTAGAAAACTCTTCATATGCTATTTTTAATAGTTGTATTTGTAGCTTAATCGATCTTTCTTGATTTCTCACACTATTTATTATTTCACGTAATCTAACAGATACTATGCATTGAATACATGGTGTATGTGGCTTCATGTATTAGCACCTTTATTAGCACCTTTATTAGCACCTTTATAGTTTTAATAATTTGACCAATTTTTATAGACACTGTCCTATATTATTATACAATATATTTAAATTCTCATTGAGCCCCCCATTAAATCAGGGGTGAGTGCTTCATGAATAGAAAATTACTGATTGGGATTATATTAGTAGTGATTATTGCCGTAGGTCTAACAGCTTATTATCTATATAATTATAATTTCTGGACAGAGAAACCCACGCAGAAGCTAAGGGTAGTGGTGTATGCATACGAAGACTCCATAACGGGGATCGATCCCTCCCTAGAATTTGATACAGGATTAGTTGTGCTTGGAACAGTATATGAGCCTCTATTATACTATGATCCCGAGAAAAACGAGTTCATGCCTGCGCTTGCTGAGTCTTGGGAGGCAAACGATAACCATACTATTTGGACTTTTCATTTGAGAAGAGATGCTAAGTTTCACGATGGAACACCTGTTACTGCTCAAGCTGTAAAGTTTAGTATTGAGCGGGCACTCAAAGCATATGTTGAAGAAGGGGAGGGACCAGGGTATATATGGGAGGGTGTGAAAGAGATCAAAGTCGTCGATAATTATACTGTACAATTCATCCTCGATAGACCAATGAGACTGGACTTAATAGCGGCTGCTAGTTATGGTGCATACATTTATAGTCCTAAGGTCCTAGAATATGCTGGAGTAAATGATCCGCTAGATCCCTCGCTCAGGGAATGGTTTGATAAAGGGCATGAGGATGGTAGCGGGCCATATAAGATCACATATTATGATCCAGAATCTGAAGTTAGATTGGAGAAGTTCAAAGATTGGTGGGGATGGAAAATAATTAATAATCCATACGCTCCAGACATTGTAGTAATAAAGATCGTGACGGATAGTACTGCTCAACTAAATGGTTTAAAGAGTGGTGCAATAGATATAGCCACACAAGTTCCACTAGGAGAGATCCATAACCTTATGAAGCAAGGATACCATGTAAGAAATGAAACAACATATCACAACTATGTATTAATGTTCAATACTAGAAGATACCCAACAAACATTACAGAATTTAGATTAGCTATAGCGCACTCAATACCATGGGATAGAATAGTTACGAGAGCTCTGAAAGGCTTCGGGGTTCCAGGAAGTGGAATAATACCACACCACTTCCCCGGCCATCTTGACAACTATACATATACATATAATAAGACACTAGCACGAGAACTCCTCAGAAAAGCAGGGCTTCTCGGTAAGAACCTTAAAATAGAGATAATGGTTGAGGGAAGCTATGAACAAGAAGTAGCATTTGCAGAGATCTTGAAGGGCGAACTAAAAGATCTAGGGATAGATGTGGATATTCTTGCTAAGCCATGGGATACTATGGCTGAGACAGGGCCTAAGGTCTGGGAGGATCCTAATAGTGTTCCTCATCTCATGATAAATGATTGGTGGCCAACGATTCCCTCACCCTATGATTTCCTATATAATCTATTACACAGCGATGTAAAGGAGTGGAACTGGGCGGGTTATGAGAATAATGAATTCGAGGAACTAATAGATAATGCTTGGAAACTTGAAGGTGTAGATTATGATAAAGCTATGAAACTATATGTTCAAGCACAAGACATAATTTACCGTGATGTCCCCGCTATTAATCTATGGGATGAAATACAGCCATACGTATATAGTGATAGGGTTGTATTAGAGGATAAGGCGTTGAATCCGCTATATATGTTTGTGGTCTTTTTCCAATATGTTGAAGTTAAAGGTTAGCAGAATTGCCTGTCAGCCTCAACTATTTAGTTAAAAGAGTTTTTTGGTCGGCACTAATAATTATTGGAGTTATAATGTTATCATATATAATAATCATATCTGCGCCGGGAGACCCCGCTAAGATATGGGCGGGAAATCCGCGTGGCGAAAAAGCTGGGTTAGCTATTCAGAAAGCACGGGAGGAGCTAGGACTAGATCAGCCCTTACCCATACAGGTATTAAGGTATACTCTACAAGTTCTCAGCGGAAACATGGGTGTATCCATAGTATATAGAGTTCCAGTCGCAGAAGTTATTTGGAGAGGATTAACAGCCACTCTTGAATTACTAGTAGTATCTTATATTATAGGTATAAGTATAGGTGTTTTTCTAGGTGTAGAATCAGCTCTGCGCCGGGGCTCTAGATTTGATAGCATAATGCAGTCTCTAGCAATACTGCTTGCTAACGCTCCTAGTTTCTGGTTGGGAATAGGCTTAATAATATTGCTGGCTGAGACAATAGGGTTTACAGGCTATGGTAGAATAGATACATATCTCATGTTTCAGACAGGTTTTCATCCAATAACGGGTTTTTACTTATTAGATGCTTTAATTGAGGGTAACCTGCCTGTCTTTATAGATGTTTTTCTAAGAATACTGCCTCCAGCAATAGTGGTTGCAACATATCCTATAGGGTTAGGGCTTAGAATATCCAGGGCATTAGTAGCTGAGAACCTTAATGAGGAATATGTTCGTGCGGCTGTTGCTTGGGGGGTTGAGAGAAGAATTATTATATGGAAATATGCTTTTAGAGGAGCTATACCGAGTCTTACCCAAATAATGGGTCTTGCTTTTGCTTACAGCTTAGTTGATGCGATGATTGTTGAAGTTGTTTTTGGACGTGAAGGCTTAGGCAGTATTGCTTATAGTGTGATCGGTAAAAGCGACTATACATTGATCACCGGGCTCATGGTTACTGTAACAATATTCTATATCATAATGAATACGTTAGCGGACATATTACAAGCAATAATTGATCCAAGGGTGAAACTATGATGAATAGAATAAAACGATCGGAGAGAGTTGCCGAGCTAAAAACACTTGTTAAGAGAGCATGGAAACGTAGAGCAGGGTTTAGGATTGGGGTTGTAATAGTGGTTTTCACAGTATTAATAGCTATTCTAGGACCTTTCATAGCTCCTTATCCAGAGGAAGGCTGGGGTATTGCAGGCCCTGAAACACAGATGAGGGGGCCTCAGCCTCCTAGTTTGAAACACTTGTTCGGAACAGATCTCATTGGCAGAGACCTGTTGTCCCGTATACTTATCGGCGCTGGATACGCATTGTTTCAAATAACCATTGTTGTAGTTGTTAGTCTAGCTATAGGATTAGTCATCGGTGTTTTCGCAGCTTATTATCGTGGTTTAATAGAGAGGATACTGAATTATTTCACAGAATTATTTATGGCTTTTCCAGCAATAATAATTGCTTTAGCTCTCAACACGCTTGGCGGGAGAGGATTATTCGTAGTAATAACCAGTCTAATAATTACATGGTGGTCGTGGTATGCTAGAATAGCATATGTCCATGCTAGAGGAGTAAGAGGGATGGAATTTGTTACATTAGCTGAACTAGCTGGTTTACCAGGTTATAAAATAATTTACCGCCACATCCTACCAAACACTCTAACCCCCGTTATTGTCCAAGCAATAACTGATACTGGAAGCGTATTATTGGAGGCAGCAGCTATAAATTTCCTAGGACTAGGACTGCCACCAGACTATCCTGATTGGGGAGTTCTTGTACAGAATGGTTTCAATTATATCTATAGTTATCCATGGATAAGCCTCATACCAGGATTCTTCATATTATTGGTAGCTTTAGGATTCAGTTTGTTAGGAGATAATCTTAGAGAAGAATTAGATCCTAGGATGAGGCGTAGGTGGAGATTATGGTTTTAGCTGTTAAAGCAGAGAATTTATGGATTGGCTATATGGATGAAGAAGAGAATATTTTATGGGCTGTTCGAGGAATAAGCATCGAGGTATTGGAGAGAGAAATATATTGTCTCGTAGGCGAGAGTGGATGCGGTAAGTCAACACTTGGAAACGCAATAGTTGGAATACTCCCACCATACTCGGTTACGAAGGGGAGGCTTAGAGTCTTTAATAGAGAAGTTATAGTAGAAGACGAGAAACACTATGAAGAAATAAGAGGTAAACTAGTAACACTTATACCTCAGAATCCAGGCAAAGCTTTGAATCCATACCTAACAATAAGTGAGCAATTCTACTATGTTTTCAACAGCCTATATGAATTAAATAAAGAGAACTCGTTGAAGAAAGCTAGAGAACTACTAGGTATAGTTGGATTAGACCCTGAACAAGTACTTGACAGTTATCCTCACGAACTAAGTGGTGGAATGCAGCAGAGAACAGCTATTGCTTTAGCACTGGCAACTGGTGCTAAAATAGTTGTTGCGGACGAACCAACATCGGCGCTAGATGCTAATTTGAGGCTTCAATTATTAAAGCTTCTTCTGAGACTGAAAAACGAGTTAGGCTTAACAATTATAATGATAACACATGATATATTATCAGCTACTCGAATATGTGATCGAGTAGCGGTAATGTATGCTGGAAAAATAGTTGAGGAAACAAGTACTAGAGAAATTATCGAAAACCCTCTGCATCCCTACACTAAAATGTTGTTCGACGCCGTCCCTATTCTAGGTGTTAAGAAAAAACTAGTCTCCTATCTAGGCGAACCACCTAGGCCCGGAGAATATATCAAAGGTTGCCAGTTCAGTAAAAGATGTCCAAAGGCTATGGATATTTGTAGAGAAAAAGAACCCGAGATTATAGAGATCAATGGTCATCGTGTTGCTTGCTGGCTATATAATGTGGAGGGCGGGGAAAAGTGAGTAGTGAACCTGTTGTGGAAATCAAGGATCTTGTGGCTGGATACTATGTTGCGAAAGGATTTAGGTCATTATTCAAAAAATTCACTCCTGTACTAAGAAATATTAACTTAACAATTTATCGTGGAGAAAAAGTTGCAATTATAGGTGAAAGTGGAGCTGGAAAAACTACTTTAATAAAAATAATGCTCGGCTTAATCAAGCCTAGACATGGAGAGGTAAGAGTTCTCGGATATACTCCGTATAGTTTGAAGAGACGTGAAAAAAGATTATTAGCTAAGAAAATAGGTTATGTGCCACAAGATCCTAGTAGATCATTGAATCCAAGGCTTAAGGTGAGAAGGATTCTCTATGAACCATTAGAAGCACTGGGTATAGATGGGGAGGAAGCAGAGAAACGTGTATTTGAGAGCTTGAAACATGTTCATCTCCACAGAGCTGTTTTAGATTACTACCCGGATCAGCTTAGCGGGGGTATGATGCAAAGAGTACTAATAGCGAGAGCATTAGTGCATAAACCAGAAATACTAATACTAGATGAGCCAACATCAGCGTTGGATGTATCTATTCAGGCACAAATAATAAATATACTCAATGAAATCTATGAAAAACTAAAACCAACAATGATCACTGTAACACATGATATACCTGTAGCCCAGTATCTCGCGGAGAAAGCAATAATACTGTATAAGGGAGAAATAGTAGAAGAAGCATCATTTCAAGAAATAATAGAGAATCCAAAACATCCCTATACACGAACACTAATACAATCCTATACTTTACCAGTAAAGCCTTAAGAATAGTTATTGTTAAAGAACCGCATTAACAGTAATTTTAATATTTCTAAATATGTTTCGGAAATATTTTCTCTAATTAATAATTAAATATAATGTCTTTATTGATACAACTATGTTTCTATAATATTTTCGGTTACGTCTCTTGGTTTTATATTGTTTTATTTATTCTCTGGGTGAAGCTTTTATGGTTAAAATCACTGGTTTCTGGTTCATTGATAGGTTTTTCAATGGAATCCCATGGAATGGTGTCTACGAGTTTTACAGTAGTGATAATAGTTTGTTAGAGCTTTTATTTCACCATGTCATAAGTGTTTCTAGTGTTTATGGGAGAGTCTATGTTGTTCTGGTACGGGAATTCGGCGGTCTAGACCCATATTTTCTTCTCAGACTTATCCGTATGCGTAGAGGTGATCCCGATAATGTTTTCATTGCCCGTTGTTTTCGCATGGGAGATGTTGAAACAGTTCTCGAGGATTTTTTAGAGAATAATTCTTCAGAGAAAGCATCCATTTTGATCTATACTCCCTACTCCTTTGTCAGGAATGGCTTAATAGGTTATCGTGATATGAGCAGAATTACTGGTTTAATTCATAGGTTGAAAAATCTCGGTTATCGTATTATATTGTTTAACGAGGTTGGCAGGGATGGTTATTATAGGCCTATGGGCGGTTTTTTCCATCATCATACAGCAGATATTGTTCTCCGATTAGATGTTAAGGATAGGAAGTGGGGTTATCTTATTGTTGTTAAACATCCCCGTCTATCAGAGGGGTTGCGTACAAGTATTCCTATTGATAAGATCAGGGGTGGAAATGTATGGGTAGAACAACGGTCTCTTATAGAATGGCTCTCCTAAGGGAGCTGGAAAGATTCCGTAAAATAATAGCTAGGCTTCCAAAGGATGAGGAAGCTAGGTGGGAAGAAATACTTGAAGACATTGAGGATACCATAAGTATATACAGCGATATACCCGTAAATGATCCATTAGAGATCATATATTTCCACATACTACGTAGATTCTTAAGAGAGGATGTTTCTTGAACAACACTGTTCTCTACCTTTTCGACGCTGCCCCCACCGGTAAACACACCTTGTTTAAACTATTAGATCAGGATGGAAAAGTATATGTAGTATCAACAAGTCTTCTATACCGCGGATACCTTATGCCACGTATCGATCCAGATGTTTTAGCTGAAAATGTTGAGTTAATAAATGGTGTTGAAAACGTATGGGTTGAGAACTGGTATAAACCACCATATTACGCGTCTGAGACAGAAGTTATTGTTTATGAAACACTGGATCCCCGCATAATAGATATTGTTAATAATTGGGTTATACGTAAAGCCATCGCTGTCCCTGTTAATACTTATCCTGAACCATTAATTGAGGCTTTATGGAGAAACAAGATCCCTGTATTGACTCCTCTGAAGAAACGTGGAGAAGGCTATGTTGCTTTAGAGAATCCTTTTGATCCAGAATATTCTGAGCCTCCGATTAAGTATTTAATACTACGCTTATTTAGAGACGGGTATAGATTATATTCTGAAACAATAGATCCTGAGAAAGCTGTTATAGAGAACAGTGAGGGCATAGTTTATGAGGGTGACTTGGATGGAGCTGTTGAAGTTGTTCGTGAATATAAACCATTAATACTTTATACTAGTATTGTAGAAAAAATATATGTTGAGCAAAGATATTCTTGGATCAGGAAATACTATGATGTATGGATAGATGATGTGGAAACACTTGTTGATCATACAGGTATAGTGTATTGGAGCAGACTAGCATATACTCCTCCTAGAATGCTTAATTACGCAACTATAGGCAGAATATTAACTACTATAGAAGCATTAGAAGCTAGGAAACATAAATACCTTATAATAAATGGTTTTGGACGTAGAGAGTCTTGGAGAAGTCTTCGAAGCTTACTAGAAACCGATCGTGGAGGACTAGTTTACTCGCCTAGACCCGGCCTATATTGGGGTGTTTGTCAAATAGACTATAATAGTCTTTATCCAAGCATCATTGCTAAATACAATATTAGTGGCGAAACAATTGATAATCCATATTGTAGGAAAAAACATGTAGTGAAGAATCTACCTCACATAATATGTCTTGATCGTAGAGGGCTTGTATCAATTGTTCTTAACAAACTAGTAAAGCTACGTGAGAAAGCAAAAATGCTTGTAGCACAGACAAATAATGAAATATATAGTCTTAGAAGCAAAGCTCTGAAATGGATACTTGTCTCAGGATTCGGCTACCTAGGCTTTAAAAACAGCTTGTTCGGCTCAATAATGGCTCATGAAACAGTTACATGGTATGCTCGCAGAATATTGAGAGAAGCACATAGGTTGCTTGAGAATAGAGGATATAAAGTAATACATATAATAATAGACAGCTTATTTGTTCAAGGAGGAGATTGCGAGAAAGCATTGAGAATAGTTGAAGAAACAGGTATGCCTGCAAAGATCGAGGCTGAATATACATGGCTATATATTCCGAAAACAAAGAATACAGGGCTTGGAGCATCTAATAGGTATTATGGGAGACTAGTTAGTGGTGAAATGAAGATCAAGGGAGTAATGTGTGTTAGGAAAAATACTCCAATATTTATTAGAGAAACACAATTAGAAGCAATAAACAAGCTGGGAGAAGCTAAGAAACCAGAGGAATTCAAAGAAAAACTAAGAGAAGCTCACAAGATTTTCCAATCAGCTGAACAAAAACTTATCAATAGAGAAGTAGAATCTTGGAAGTTAGGCATAATTGTTAATACTAGGAAAAGATCCAAAAATAAAACACCATGGTTGAAAGCATTATCAATGATTAGAAAATATACTGGACCCATAGTCTACATAGTATCTCCTAGTGGAGAACCTGAACCCTTTATAGATGTTGATCAAAAATATAGTGTAGAATACTATGTAAAACTACTACATAGTGCATGGAAAGAGATGCCAGGTCTTAATACAATATACTAGTAAATTATAGAGAATCATCGTACGGATCATAACTTCCTATAGGTTTATAAGTGGCTATATATGTATCCCTAATTAGGTGTGACACATGTCAAATATTGATAAAGCACAAAAACTCGAATTATTAAAAGAAATCCTTAAAAAGATAAAAAGCGGAGAAGACGTCGAAAGAATAAAAATAGAATTCGGCAACTTGCTTCGAGAAGTCTCCCCATTAGAAATACCCCTACTAGAACAACAACTCGTCCTCGAGGGATTTAGTGTAAACGATATAATAAAACTCTGCGATCTTCATCTCAACCTATTCATGGATTATCTGAGAGGAAAAGAGTTAAAAGACATACCAGAAGGGCATCCACTAGATAATTTATTGAAAGAAAACAATTACATCTTGAAGCAAGCTGAACTTTTAGGTATATATACAGGATCACTTGCTAGAGCAACAAACAACGATGTTAGAAGAAAAATACTGAGTGAATTAATAAATATACTATATGATCTCAAGAAGATCAGGGTTCACTATAGGAAAATCCAGATGCTAATCTTCCCATATCTAGAGCGGAGAGG
This sequence comes from Staphylothermus marinus F1, assembly GCF_000015945.1. Taxonomy (NCBI): domain Archaea; kingdom Thermoproteati; phylum Thermoproteota; class Thermoprotei; order Desulfurococcales; family Desulfurococcaceae; genus Staphylothermus; species Staphylothermus marinus. Next base: position 283,564 of record NC_009033.1, on the reverse strand, counting down.
ATTAGAGGCAATACCAAGAGTATTATGGAGTAAAGAAGATGGTGTAATAAAGAAGATTAGAGAAATGATAGAATATGTTGAAAAGCTTCTCGAAAAAGAAACCATTAGTGAAGCCAATGTAAAGAAAATAGTTGATGATACAACATGGCTTTCCAAGGAAATTGCAGATATAGTTTTCAGAGAAAACAAAATATTATTCCCCACCATATGGGAGTTATTCAGCGAGGGTGAATGGACCGTTATTCATGAGATCGGAGAAGAGATCGGATATATTGTTGAAACAAATAAAAACTGGAAACCAAGCGCTAAACCTATATATCCATTCGAGATCGATGGTACAATACCTCCTGAAAAATATGATAAGATACCTATACATGTTAGAAAGATGATTGGACAATTCAAACCAGATAAATATCAGATTAGGAAAGAGAACGACATAGAATTAGATACAGGGTTTCTTAACAGAGAAGAGATAGAAGGATTATTTAGAGCACTTCCATTAGAGATTACATATGCTAATACGGATGATAGAATAAGATTCTATAGTAGTAGCATATTCCATAAGGGATTTATTAGAACAAAAACAATAGTTGGTAGACTATTATATTATTGTCATCCTCCAAGATTGGAGAGATATGTAAAGCTAGTGGTCGAACAATTGAAGAGAGGAGATAAACCATATAGAGAATTCTGGACAAGATTAGGTAATAGAATAATAAGAGTACTAATTGTTCCAGTCAATAATAAGGATGGTAAACAACTAGGAACAGTTGAAATAGTAGAAGATCTAACTGATATAATTAATAATCCAGACGAGATCAAGAAGAAAATAGTGGTGCTATAAAGAATTGAAATCAATATTCGAACTAGCTTATAGATACATAGTCCCATATATTAATAGGAGAATAGTCGAGATAATGTATCAACATGGATTATCAGAGATAGAAATAGCTAGAAAATTAAGAATAACACCCTCAGCTGTATCACGGTATCTAGCTAAGCAGAGAGGAGTACAAATAGATCTATCAAGGAACATTGATGTAGAACGAAAATTAGAAGAACTGGCTGAGAAAATAATAGATAAGAACCCGTCAATTTATGAAATATACAGAGATATAACATCGCTTACACTATATATTATGTCGAAAAAATATATGTGTAACATACATAAAAAGCTGGATCCAGAAATAGATCCTTTAAAATGTAATATTTGCCCAGAACTATTCGGTAACTAATAATAAATCATGCCCGATATTTCTAGAGAAGCATCTTTAGATCTAGATAGTTTTGTTGCATTTTTATTCTTGCCTATACATTATAATTTTTATAATGTAAATAATGTGATGGAGCAGGACGGGGTTTTGCCTCGCTATATCCTCGTTGTTGATCAAGGAACTACTGGTACTCGAGCAGTTCTCTACGATAATGAAGGTAGGATAATTAATTATAGTTATCGAGAGCATAGACAGATTTATCCGCGTCCAGGCTGGGTAGAGCACGATCCATTAGAGATCTGGAGAAACACAGTTTATGTTATGAAGGATGCTGTGAAGCTTTCAGAAATTGATCCTAGTGATATAGTTAGTGTTGGTATAACTAATCAGCGAGAAACGACTATTGTATGGGATAAAGCTACAGGTAAGCCTATTTATAATGCTATTGTGTGGCAAGATACTCGAACTATTAATTACTGTAAAAGTCTTATTGAAAAGGGTTTAAGCAAGTTTGTTCATGAGAAAACCGGGTTGACTATTTCAACATATTTCTCGGCTTCAAAAATTAAATGGATCCTTGATAATATTCCAGGTGCTCGTGATAGGGCGGAGCACGGAGAAATATTGTTTGGAACAATTGACACATGGATTATATGGAATATGACGAGGGGGACAAGAGATCATTTAACCCCTGATCGTGGAGGAGCACATGTCATAGACTATTCTAATGCGTCTAGGACAATGTTGTTTGACATAGTTAATCATAGATGGTCAATTGAATTATTAGAGAAAATGAGGATACCATATGAGATCCTACCAGTAGTTGTTCCAAGCAGTTCTAGGAAACCATATGGTTACATGAATAAGGATATACTAGGCGAAGAAATACCTATACATGGAGATCTAGGCGATCAACAAGCTGCTCTTGTTGGACAAACATGTTTTAGAAGAGGTGAAATGAAATCAACATATGGTACTGGAACATTTATGTTATTAAATACTGGGGATAAACCTGTTCATTCGTCTAAGGGATTGCTTACTACTATTGGTTATGTATTTGAAGGGTATGATCCAGTATATGCTCTTGAAGGATCGGTTGCAATTAGTGGTGCGGCTATTCAATGGCTTAGAGATAATCTCAGAATAATTAGAGATCCTTCTGAAACCGAAAAACTAGCAGGGAAGACTGGAGAAATCGGTTCTGGTGGAGTATATTTTGTTCCTGCATTTAGTGGATTATATGCTCCATACTGGGACATGACTGCTAGAGGGCTAATAATCGGTCTTACAAGGTATACTAGGATAGAACATATTGTTCATGCAGTGCTTGAAGCAATAGCTTACCAGGTGAGAGACGTGTATGAAGCCATGATCAAGGATGCTGGAATAGTTATAAACATGTTAAAAGTAGATGGTGGTGCTACTAAAAACAACTATCTTATGCAATTACAAGCCAACATACTAGGAATACCTGTTCTCCGCCCCCGAAACATTGAAACCACAAGCTTAGGTGCGGCATTTGCCGCTGGATTAGGAGCTGGATTATGGAGAAATATCGATGAACTACGCAAACTGTGGGTGTTGGATAAAGAGTTTAAACCTATATGGAGTAAGGAGAAAAGAGAGAAACTATATAGTGGATGGAGATCAGCTGTTAAGAGAGCTATGAAATGGTTAGATGAAGTCGGCGAACTACCAGGTAGCGGTGCTTATTGGGAATGAGAATTGATTAGATAAAAATAATATATTTTTTTGTTATTTGATTCTGTCTCTTGGATATGTTTTACCGACTATGATCCATATTATGAGGCTTATTAACCATAAGGCTTCAATGAGAACTGCAGAATACATTAAGGCTGTTTTCTCGGGTATTCCTATAGATATATAATATCCAGCTATTAATCCGTATAGGACTGGTCCTATAGCCCAGCCACTAGTATTTAGTATATTGTATAGTGAGAAAACAGTTCCTCTATATTCTGGATATGCACAGTCGCTAATAATACTGCTGATATTAGGATATGCGAATGTTGTGAACATTAATCCGGTTAATGCTAGGATTATTGGTGGTAATAGGTCTGTAATAGCTGTAGAGCCGTATGGATAAGGATATATGAACATTCCCAGCATAGCTAAATATCCTATAACGATACCTATAACTGATATCTTAACTCTACCATTAACATTTCCTTTCTTAACTAGATTATCAGCTAATTTACCTCCTAGAATATGTCCTGTAGCTATTGAAAGAGCTGCTATTGCTAATATGCCGCTCGCAATCGGTCCAGGCAAACCCCATCTAATCTTTATATAGTCGACACCAAATAATGTTATGAAGCCCCATGGAATAGCCCATGGAATTATCTGGATCATCATGAGTGTTATTGTTTTATTCAGCGCTGCACGCAGAGCATCTATGAAACGATATTTTTTCTCAATAATCTTCTCTTCTGCAAAGCCTATCCTTATGCCTCTAGATAATAAGTAGAGTGGAATAGCGAATACTAGTATCATTAGTCCAACGAGTAAATAAGCAGTTCTCCAATAAAACAATATTCCACCAATAATCATTCCAACTACGAATCCTAACACGCTTGGCGCATAATATGCAGCATAACCTAGTCCTCTCTTCTCTGGAGGCATAATATCGGGTATGAAAGCATATATTACCGGCCCGATACCGATCTTCGCTATGCCAAATATCGTTAGTATGAGTAATAAGTAGATATAGTTCATAGCGAAGCTTACTAATGCTAAAGATAATCCCATAGTGATTCCTAATATGAATAATAGTCGCGGCCTACCAATCTTATCAGCCAACACTCCCCACATAATAGTTAGTGCAAGACCAACGAGGCCTGGAATAGTTTTCAATAAACCAGCGTATGTTCTCCATGTTGCCTCGGTTCCAGGTATTATTCCTTCCTGATGCATTGGATCAATAACTGCTGCTAACATGTAGTCGCCGGCAAAATAACTTAGAACAAGCAATGCGAGAGTTATTAGAATTGATTTTAAATATATATTTTTAGTTTCACTCAAATCAACCACCTCTTAAAGAATCCAATTACTTTCTCCTCGTATTCCTCCGGCTTATCAGCAATGCTTCTAACATGTGCTGACTCTGTGATCCACAATTCAGCTTTTTCATTATGTTTCTTTAATTCATCATAGAATTTCTTGATCTCCTCTAAACTAACAAGATCATCTTTTTCACCAGCAATTATAAGTATTGGTATTTTTATTTTATCAGCATACTTATACATTCTTAAATCATCGATGTTTACATTCATTTTTCTAGACGCTATACTAACGATTAACGGGTATCCTAGAATTAACAAGTTTTTCACCACCCCCTTCATTCTATTGATCCATCTCCTACCGGATTCTACAATATCTATGTAGGGGCTATCGGCTACAGCAACGTTTACGCGTTTATCTATTGCTGACAACATTATCGTTACTGCTCCACCCATAGAATAACCTATAACTCCTATTTTCTCGGATTTCTCAGGCTTACTCTGTTTTAACCAGTCAATAATCTTCACATAATCCCTTACCTCTAAGTATCCTAGAGTAGTTGTTTCTCCTTCACTTTCTCCATGAGCTCGAAAATCGAATGCCGCGACATTGAATCCGTTCTTAGCGAGAATATTAATTATTGGTTTCATATAGGTTTCATCCCATTTACTGGAAGTGTATCCGTGGATTGCTAGTATTGTAGTATTGCTTCCACGATCAATAAACCATCCTTTCAGTTTCAATCCATCACTTGTTTCAACAATCACATCTTCATAATCATAACCTAGATCTTTAGGAGTCCATGAACGCTTATATCTTGGTGGCTTAACTAGTTTATTTGCAGCAATATATGCTAGACCAATAATTAATATTGCGAATAAGATTACTGCTAGAACAATTATAATGAGAATTATCTCGATCAAACCTATCAATTTTAGCACCTAAAAACATGTTTACAACAATAATTTTTTACTGTTTTATCAAATATATAAATGAAAAGTATGTATTGATCAAGGTGCTTAGATTTGATTATTATAGGTCATCGCGGATACCCATTGAAATACCCTGAAAACACTGTTGCTTCTTTTCTAGGAGCTCTTCTCTATGGTGCTGATGGAATAGAACTTGATGTTTGGCTTAGTGCTGATGGACAAGTTGTAGTAATACATGATCCTGATACTCAGAGGGTATCGAATGTGAAGCTTATTGTTAAGGAGTCTAGTTATAATGAGCTCGCAAAAATAGATCTTGGAATGGGTCAACATATTCCCCTTTTACGAGATGTATTAAAAGCTATTCCGCGAAGATATATTGTAGCTATTGAGATAAAAGATGTAGATGCTGTTGAAGAGACTATTAAAATTGTTAATGAAATGAATTGGCAGGATAATATAGTATATGTTAGTTTTTTCGAGAAAGCATTAGAGAAGATCAGAGAGCTTGATCCAAACGCTAAAATAGGATACAATATTGGAAGCTTAGAGGCGGCAATGAATGCTTTTAAACTACATGAAAAACTAAAATTATACTCTATTAATCCTCCTATTCAAGGACTTCAACTAATAGGATTCGAAAAGTTTAGAGAGTATCTTGTTAATGTGAAGAATGTTGGTGCAAAAACCGTGTTATGGACAGTTGATGATCCAAGCTTATTAAAAGGATTAGAGGAACTTATTGATGTAGTTATAACCAATAATGTTGAGGCTTTTACTAAGAAATAATTTTTGATCTTCTCTAATCATATTTTTCTACAAGGCCTAGTAGCCACTATGTCTACGTTTAATCCAAGAACGTTTCTTACTATAATATCACCTATTTCAACAGGTGCCTCGACAACTATGTTTGCTAGGTACTTTGAAACTTCTATCAATTTATTTTTCGGAATAGGCTTGGATGTTTTAACAGATACTACTGGGAGATCTCCTCCTCTACATTTTACAATAGTCATTAAAGTTCTCATTGGCATTTTTACTTCTTTAATAGCATATTCTTTACCTCTAGGACAACTATAGCCTTCAATACGTGTTATTTTACCGTTTACACTATAGACTTTGATCTGGCATCCTCTAGGACATATAATACATATGATCTCATCTATTCTATCGGGGCTCATAGGGGTTTCGCCTCGACAATTATTTTGTCGGTTGTCTTGGAGACGTCTTCTTTCCTAAGCCTTATTCTAAGCATAATTGATGGTAATGCGTGTATTACTGGTATACTTTTACCAACTTCTGGAAACATTAGCTGAACGTTTTCGAGGGGTTCTGTTACACGTATGTATAGGATAGTGTTCTTTTCCCCGCTAACATATTGTGGGACAACAAGCCTAATGTTTTCTCCAGGTACTACTTTACGCCATTGTTTTGTTGGTAATCCTTTGAATTCTATATGTAAGGCTGCACTTTCAGCAGCCCATTCTCCTTGTTCTGTAGCATAGTCTACATAGTCATTAATTAATAATGCGTTGCCTGCTACAAATACTCCTGGAACATTTATTGTTTCCAAGTAATCATTAACTAAGGGCCCGTGTGTTCTTGGATCAATATTTACGCCTATTTCTTTTAACAATTTTACTTTAGGTCTAAGACCGGCGGCTATAATTATAGTATCACAACCTATTTCTTTCTCGGTTCCAGGTATTGGTTTGAGATTCTCGTCTACTTTCGAGATTATTGCTCCTGATACCCTTCCATTCTCAGCTTTTATATCTGTAACCATGTGTTGAAGCATTAAGGGTATACTGAAATCTTTTAAACACTGAACAATGTTTCTGACTAGACCGCTTGGATACTTTAGTATTTCCACAACTCCAACAACTTCTGCACCTTCGAGAACAAATCTACGAGCCATTATGAGACCTACATCTCCTGATCCTATAATTAATACTTTCTTCCCTGGCATTATACCATACATATCCATCATTGTCTGTGCTTCTCCAGCAGTATAAATTCCTGCAACATTTGGTCCCGGAATACTTATTTCGTATCTATGGCGTTCACGAGCTCCTGCAGCATATATTAAAGCCTTACCCTCGAATACTAGGTTTCCATGAGGCGAGATAATTGAGACTTTCTTGGAAATAATGGATTCATTAATTATTTTCTCAACATATGCATTAGTAACATAGTTTATATCAAGTTGTTCCACGCGGTTAATGAATCTATAAATAAATTCCGGCCCGGTAAGGTCTTCATGGAAATAATGCAAGCCAAAACCGGGATGAATACATTGAAGGGGTATACCTCCCAATCTATCCTTAGCCTCTATTATGAGTGGTTCATATCCTTTCTCAGCTAATTTTATAGCAGATGCTAAACCTGCTGGTCCCCCGCCAATTATTAATGCATCATATTCTTTCCTCACAATAGATCACCTCTTCATAAATAATTCCTTGACAAATCCAATACCATATGTGCTGTTTCCTCCCTTGAAAGAAACTTTCCAAGGCTCTAAGCCTGTTTCTCTCGAAACTATTAGGGATATTAGTGGTCTGCAGAATGTTCCTTGGCACCTACCATACATAGAGTGTGTTCTAAATTTAATGCCGTCAAGTGTTGTTTCCTTAACACCTATCTTTCTCATCCTATTAATTGCCTCTAAGATCTCAGCTTCTGAAACACCCATGCATTGACAAATTATTCTACCGTATTTTGGGTTCTGTTTTATCAAGTTATTTCTTTCGATTCTACTAAGATCCTTGATCTTAATGATTCCTTTACGTATACGTATCCATTTCTTTTTCAGCTTAAGATCTATGTGTTGAGAGATCAGGTTTTTTATATAGTATGCAATTGCTGGAGCAGCTGTTAAACCAGGCGATCTTATTCCTGCTGCCTCAACAAATCCCCATGGTTCCTCGTGAAATCTAAGAATATATGATCCATTCGGAGGCTCCGGCCTTATTCCTGTAAATGTTCTAATAACTAGATTCATGGGAGGTAGTTTCTCAATTATTTTCTTAGCATTTTCAAGAATGAAGCTTATTCCTTCCTTAGTAACAATGTTTGCTTCCTTCTCCTCTATTGATAAATCTTCTGCTGTGGGACCTATAAGTAGTGTTTCTTCAATTGTTTTCAATACATATACTCCTTTTGTTTTAGGTGTTGGCGTTGTATGTATTATTTTGTCTGGTTTAGGACTAGCTGTTTTATCAAATAATATGTATTGACCTCTTCTAGGATAGATTATGTAATCATTTATACCCACCATACGAGCTATTTCATCAGCAAATAACCCAGCAGCATTAATAACTATGTCTGCTTCATAAACATTATTATTTGTAACCACTTCCTTGACATGTTTATCTTTAACAACTATATCAACAACTTTTTCTCCTAAAACAAATCTTACACCATTATCTACATTGTTCTCAGCTAAAGCTATACATGCTTGAACAGGATCTATTGAGCCAGCTGATGGAGCATATAGTCCTGCTATACTACTCCTATTTATACTCGGCTCTAACTTGAAAAGCTCCTCTCCATCAACAATCCTAACGCCTGGAACATTATTTCTCCTAGCTAGTTCGAGATAATGTTTTAATACATGGTATTCATCTTCATTTGTTGCAACGATTATCTCGCCTGGCCACCTATTCGGTATATCTAGTTCACGGACCCATTTATACCATATATTATGTCCTTCTAGGCAAAGCTTTGTTCTCAAAGGATGTTTGTCGGGATCCTCTTCGTGGCATGGATGAATAATTGAAGTATTAGCTTTACTAACACCCCATCCCACATCAGGATTTTTATCGATAACAGTGATCTTAAGGTTTTCAAAACGTGATAAGACCCTGGCAATGCTTAAGCCAACAATGCCTGCTCCAATAATTATAACTCTATACATCAAATCTTTACACTCCACTAGGTTTTTTCATGGACAATACTTATGTTTTATTTTGAAAATATTTGATTGTCGGCCCCGTCGCGCGGACCTGCTCATCCCTAACCCCCTACATGAATAAGAGGGGTTATTTGCAGGTCCAGAGGCTCGGGGCCTTACATAATTAATAATGTATATTGGTGGATTAGTATTTATTTCATGTTTGATAATTTATAATGTAATATATGAGATGAGTGACTGAGTTAATTGTTAGGAGGGGTATTGGTAAATGAGTCAAGATAGTGATGATAAATATTATTTGCCAAATAGGCAATACAGGATTGTCGAGGTTCTTTTGAGCAGTGGATCGCTCAGTGTCGAAGAACTAGCTAGGGCTTTGGATGAGAAGCCCGAGAATATAATGAGGGATCTAGCTGAGCTCGAAGCTAAAGGGTTACTTAGAGTAATCCGTAAAATTAAACAAGTACCAGTAATCACGGATGAAGGACGTGAAGTTCTTAGTTCAAGAACACCGGAGGAAAGAGTTTTTAGGGTAATGTATAGATGTGTTGGTAGGAATGTTGAGGATTTCCTAGAATGTGTTAGTAGTGAAGCAGGTATTGAAAAGCAAAAAGCCCAAATAGGCTTCCAACATCTAGTCAGGAATAAATGTCTAAGTGTTATGAGTGGAGTCGTTGTTGTAGGCGATGAATATGGTTGTCACAAAGCTATAGAGGAGGCTTCAATCATAAGGTCTGCTCTCGAAAAAATAATGCGTGGCGAAACCGTAGGAGACAATATTATTAATATTCTAAAACGTAGACGAATGATAAGAACCGAGAAGAAGACAATAATAATTGTTGAACCTAGCGATGTTCTCGAAAAATTATTTAGAGAAGGCTTGATAACGAGGAGAGAATTATTAACTGTAGTTATCCCTAAGCCAAAGGATGAATTGGAGAAATATGTTATTAAAGAATTCGACCTAACAGTTCCTCCTCCCAAACCTGTTGGTGGGAGACTAAATGCTTATATAGAGTTCCTCGACCTTGTCCGTGATATACTGGTCTCCATGGGTTTTGAAGAAGTTAAAGGCCCACATGTTGAATTAGAGTTTTGGAACTTTGATGCATTGTTTCAAGCACAAGATCATCCCGCTAGAGAAATACATGATACTTTCTTCTTGAAAATGGATTTCAAAGGCAAAGTCCCAGAAGAGCTTCTCAGTAGAGCTGGAAAAATACATGAGAGAGGCTGGGGGTATAAATGGGACCCTATTAGAGCTCTTAGACCTATACTCCGTAGCCAAACCACAGCTGTATCTGTTAGAGCAATCTATGAAAGAGGAGAGGGAGAGTATAGAGTTTTTAGTCTTGACAGAGTATTTAGACCGGAAACACTTGATGCTAAACATGCTATGGAGTTTTATCAATTAGACGGTGTTATTGTAGGTAAAAACGTTACATTTAAACATTTACTAGCATTTTTCAAAGAATTCGCTGCAGCACTAGGTATTAGAGAAGTATGGTTTAAACCTGGATACTTCCCATTCACAGAACCAAGTGTTGAAGGCTTTATTAAGCATCCTCATCTTGGATGGATCGAGGTGTTTCCAGGCGGAGTATTTAGACCTGAAGTAATGGAGATCTTGGGAGCACCTGGTGTTAGAGCTATTGCTTGGGGTATAGGTATTGATCGACTAGCTATGGCTGTGCTTGGACTAGATGATATAAGGGATCTATTCAGTAAAGACCTTGATTTCCTCCAGAAACTTCCAACACCTATACTACCCTACTTCACATCAAAGACACAAGGTTCAGATGTTAGAGTTGTGAGTGTTCCGAAATAGTTTAGGATAATGGTTTGAGGCAGGAATGCTTTGCCACTAATATATGTGCTTGATACAAGTGCTGTAACTGATCCTAGGCTTAGAGAGATCTTCGGAGTTAAAACTCTAGATGGCGTTGTCAGAGAATATGCTCGCCTACTTATAAGGTCCCATATAGTTTTAGGAGCTGAATTCTATACAACACCTAGTACGGCATTAGAGCTTAGAAGCTTTCTTGAAAGAAACAATGTTAGTAGAGAAGCAATTGATATGTTGATGGGAGCCATAACTATTAGATCCCCTGATCTATATACTACTCGGATACCAGCTATAATTATGAGTGATTGGATACATGATATGTTGATCAGGATAACAAAGGGGTTAAGAGTAGCTGAAGATAGTGTTCGTAGAGCTGCTCGTAGAGGATACGATTATGGAGTAGCACAGGATAAAAAGGGATTTGAGGAAAGCGTTGCCGAAACAATACATGAACTTAGAGAAAAATATCGAGAAGCCACGCGTAAAGGCGTTATTGATACAAGGGTTGATTTCGACCTCGTAGTACTAGCTCACGAAATAAACGGTGAACTAGTAACTAATGATACTGGAATAATGAAACTATGCATGCAAATTGGTGTGAAATATATTGAGCCCCCAAGATTTATCAACAAATTATTCCTATTACTACGGGAGAGAACAGGTAGGGTTTAGGATTGGAAACAGTTCTCCCCCCTCACCAATTAGAGTTTTTCCTGAAACGACTTCTAAACTACATATTAAAAGCACATATAAGCTATGATAAAGCATTCAGAACTATAATTCACAAATACAGTTTTCCAAGATGGGCTCTACGCATATTCTACAAGGTAGGATACTATACTATAAATTACTATTATTCTCTAAGATGGTTATCTGCAAAAAACGGTTATGGAACAAAACCTGCTGGAATAATTAATTACTTCTCCAAAATAGGATTCAGTATTAGAAGAGCACGATCCCTTATAAAAGACGAAGTTAAACAATTATCTAGAACCAAAAGAATAAGTCTCCTACATAGTTATCCGGAATTTCTCGTTAAAGATTTATTGAATCATATGAGCGAGAAAGAACTAGATAAGATGCTTAAAAACCTTAATGTAAGGAAGAGATGGCTTAGAATAAATACTTTGAAAATAAGTTATGAAGACGCATATAAATGCTTAGATGAAACCGGTATTATTTATCAGAAAAAAGATTTCCCTAAATACATGGTTTACGTAGAACATCCAAAATGGGATCCAATCGGTCATAATAAATGCGTAAAAAATGGATTCATTATTCCACAAGACTTAGCGAGTGCATATGTTGTAGAAGCTCTAGAACTAGAGGAGGATAAGTATTTCTTAGACGCCTGTAGCGCTCCTGGGCTAAAATATAGTTTAGCATTTATGCTTACTAATAATAAACTATATGGCTTTGCCATTGATCTTAGCTCTAAAAGAATTAGTATCGAGCAAACACTTCTTAAAAGGCTTGGTGTTGATTCCATAAGAACTATTCTGATTAATGCAGATTCTAGAAATATTAAGCTGAGTCGGGTTTTCGACTATGCTTTAGTGGATGCTCCGTGTAGTGGGTTAGGCGCTGTTTATTCAGATCCAGCAGTCAAGTTAAATACGAATAGAAGATCCAAGCTGGAACAATACCATAAAAAACAATATAGAATTCTTAAGAATATTTTGAGATATGCTAGGAGAGTAGTTTATGCTACATGTAGTATTCATCCATTAGAGGGTGAGAAGGTTATTGAAAGAATAGTTAATGAAGGATTAGCTGAAACTGTGAAAATAAATTTGCCTGGTTTATCAACAGCTTATAAAGGTTTCAATATAAGTAATAGCACTTATAGAGTGTTACCGCATACAATGAATAGTCAAGGCTTCTACATAGCGGTACTGGAGAGCAAGGTGGCTGGCAAGTGAAGTTAAAGACTATTTATGGCCCCCATCCTAGTAGATGTTTTGATTGGAGTCTTGGAGTAGATGTATTGCTTCCTCCTAAAAGATGCCCGCACAACTGTATTTATTGTCCATTAGGGAGAACATCTATTAAAACCATGAAGCCAACAATGCTTATTGATCCAGAGACAGTTAAAAAAGAAATCGAAGAATTCATACAAGTTAATGGATGTATATTTCGGAACATATTATTGTGGGGATATGGTGACCCATTACTCAATTATCATACACCGCTAGTAGCTAAAACAATAAGAGATATTATTAATCAATATGGTTGTAAATCAAGTATTAGAATTAGAACAACAGGATATACCTTAGGAGAGAAATGGGCTTCGCCAATACTAGACATTGTAGACGAGGTAATTATTCCATTTGATGCTGCAGAGGATACTAGACAAGTAATAAATGATCCTATGAATAATGCGAAGACCAGCTTATTAATAAAGATATTGAAAAGTATACCTAAAACATATAGGAGAAAAATAGCATTCGAAATCAATCTTTTAAAGATAAATGGAATAAAAAACTCTGATCCCCCAACACTAGATGAGCTAACAAGCCATATTGGTTCAACAGGTATAGTGAAGATTTACTTGAAAACAATAAATAGACCTTCATGGAAACAAATGATTAAACCCGTTAGGGGAAAATTGTTTGCACGAGTCAAAGATTATCTAGTAGATAAAGGATACATAGTTAAGGAATGTATAAGCGAAAAACATAATACAATAGTGTTATCTTCTGATCTAGAAGAAGCATTGATTAATCATCTCCTGAGAAAACCTCTCAGCACAGATGAGATTAGAGCAACATATGGTGATAAAGGAGTAGTTCTTGCTGAGAAAATGGTTTTGGAGAATTTATTAGATAAAATTCTTTGGGGACAGAAATTATTTTTTAAGGTGAAACAAACAATTGATCTTTATAAATGGATTGGGAGATGATGCTTTATGGAGGAAAACATTGAATCTAAGATAAAGGAACTAGAAGATAAAATAAGTATTCTTGAGCAAAGAATTGATAGAATAGAGAAGATTATTGATGAGATCTATGTTTTGCTTCGCGCTCATTTATAGAGTGTCTCTTTTTATCAAGATAAACAGCTAATAGTTCTGTAAATAATGCTGCTAAGGCAAAATAAAAACTTAAAATGAGTGCTTCATTAATTGGATCCAGCTTTGCCCCCTCCTTACAACATAGGTTATTCCGCCACGTAAAGTAATAATAACCTCATCAGGGATCATATCATGGACTTCTATTTCGTTCCAACCAGTTTTTAAGTCGTGCATAATAGTATATTCTGCCTCCCTCGATCTAAGCGTTATCTTTACTGCTTCAATGCTAAAAGGCGACCAGATATATGCTATTCCGCCAGCTACTCTTAAATGAAATGGGGGTATATCGTATTCAATTTTTATTTTTGTCTTGAATTCTTCAAATATTCTATTCCTCCTACTCCATCCTACTATTTTTAGATCAGCATTATGGATACCAATTTTTGCCCATACTATATAGAGTGGAAGCATTGTTTCACCTCTTTTAATATTTCTCACAACATTAGTTGTCCCAAACAATGAATTATCCTTAGTTGTTAGAACCATGTATAGTTCATCGATAGGTATAATTGAATTTATAGTTACAGGTATGAATGGTCCCAGTTGGCTGGGTATGACAGTTGATTGTATACTTAATTTTTTGAATGCACTTTTCAGTTCTTGTACCTTTATACTTATATCATCTACTACAGGGAGGAAACCAGCTATTGAGATCTCTAGAGTGGCTTTGTACTCGCCGGGTTTACTGCCTCGATCAGCTACTATGATCTTGTTTTCACGAGTAGTTATCAGTAGTTGGCGGGAATCGATTCTTAACACTCTTATATTAGGAACTATTTCCCCCACAGGTATTTCGACTACACTATTAACCGGTAGCTCGATTTCTTTTAGTTTAAAACTGATTGTTTCTCCTAGGCTCATATATATGACCTTAGGTATATCCCCCGGAGACCTATACCCTATTAGAACATCGTCTCCTTGTATACTTATACCTCTAATGCTTCCTGTGATCGAGTATTTCGCGATATAATCGAACCTTCTCCCCTCTCTAATATATAAGTATAATATATCATTTGAGCCAATTAGTAAGTATTTTCTCGATAAATTTGCAGTTGAGACATTTGATGGTGCTTCTAGAGAAGATAATTCATCACCAGTCAATGGATCGATTAAGTATATGTTTCTATCATCATGGACAAGTATTTCTTCTAAACCGGTGTTTATAAAGGGTGTATAAATTGTTCCACCAAAGCCTCTACGCCAAAGAGCGGTCTTACTTTTTAAATCAACCGCTAATAGTTCAGAGGTATTATTCAACACAATTAATCCACGACTATGATCATAGTATACTATTGCATTGGGTATAAGGAATTGTTTGGGAATAAGCGATGTTGGAATCGAGTACTTCTTTACTGAGCCATCCCATAAATGGAAAAACACATTTATCTTCCTACTCGTCGTCTCGATATAGGAAAACCATAATCCATTCCATCCACCTAGTAAGAGTTTTTCGTGCTCTTTAAGAGCATATTCTTCTTCATCTTTACTATACACTATGGCATCTTTACACTTAGTACCGGGTGGGCCGGTGGTACGTACTAAAGCAATTATCCTGTCTCCAACAATGCCTACATCAACATGTATGATGTTACATATTTTTTTCGAAAATAATCCGGTTTTGATATTGGATAATTGATAAACAGTTCTTCTACCATCAAGAACTATAAATGAATGAGTTCCATCTGCTAATTGAACAGCTAATCCATGGTATTGTCCATTATATACGACATTATATAATGAACCATATATGGGACTTATACTTTTATCGTTTAGAAACAAATGAGATACTCCAGAGACATTTTTTACATACGTTCTATAAAGTCTTCCTCCACTAACATATACAAAGCTTTTACTATATGTTAAGCCGGGATAAGGACTATGTTCTCCTTTCTTATATATATAAATGCTTCTTGGCTTAATGGGATCGGGTTCTTCACCGATATCCTTATCCTCAATAATCATAGGCATCATATATATTTTTTCTTTAACCATTAAACACACCATATAAATTATTTAGTTTGAAAGCACACATGATAGTATTTGTCTTCAAATATGTATTTTTAACTATGTCATTTATAATAAAATATCTCTGAGGAGGGAAAAATAAATGCCCATACGACATACTTGGTCAAGGGCTCTGCCCAGCAATTGTAGCTTGGATGCTGTCAGATTTAGAGAAGAATATATCGAGCTAAGACTGTACTGCGCCGATTCCATGGTACTGTACACTGTTAACTTTATCAGCGGTAAAGTAGACGTTAGAAGGATAGGCGAACCCGAGCTTCGAGGTGTTACTGAGAGAAAAAGAGAATTTAAAACACTCATATGCTTTAAAGGATATGGTAACAGAGCTTGGACTAAGATCTATAGAGGACTAAACACTAAAATGGTTTGTAGAAAAGATGTGTGTGTAATAGCTAATTTAAAGCCTAATTATGCGCTAGATATAAATGTTGTTACTGGTAACGGTGATGTATTGGAATCAGTTACTGTTGGAGGTGTATATCATTTTGAAGTTGTGGGTTCTGATAATCTGATTGCCGTTACTACACGCGGTATTAGAGCTGATTCAACTATTACAATGCTGATCGATGGATCTACAGGATCAGTAATTGATCACATAACAGGATTTGGCGGATCAGCCGTATCTAGTCTAGACTATGTATTTGTCTATGGAGAGCATGAAGGCAAAATAATCACTCATGGATACAATAATGATGGTGAAGAAATAATTCCTGGGGGAGAGGAGGGTCTACCTGTTCTTCCACCGTTTAATCCTATACCTCACAAAGTTCCTGGTTCAGAGATTTTTGAGGTTAAACAAGTTGTTTTAATGGGAAAGAACTTTTTGAAGCTATATAATCCCGAAGACTATGTTATAGAATATACTTTGCTAAAGCCTCCGTTTACTCGCGGAGTATTTAATATTAATGTAAATAATTATACCGCGGCTGTCCTTGCTCAGATTATGGGTATGCCGTTCATTATAAACTATGACTTTAAAGGCCGGGTTGTTTGGATTAGTCACATTATTAGAGATACTATATTTGCTATAATTTCAGGAGATATAGTTGCTCTATATGTTGATTATGGTAAAATGCGCGAGACAAAAATATATAGTGTAAAGGACAAGACTCTTGTTCTTGAAGAATCTTTTGGCCCCAATGTATTACCCTTACTTGTTAGAAGAAGCAATATATTATTAACTGATGGTAGAGTTGTTGCTTCCTATATGATGGAGTGATGATGGAGTGGATGTCGAATACTTAATATTCGAAATAGTAATGTTGCTGATGCTAGCTAAGATACTAGAGATCCCTTTTAGGAAATACAGTTTACATCCTATGGCAGGACACGTTATTACAGGAATAGTTTTAGGTCCATATTTTCTAGGCTTAGTTAAACCCTCCGGCGAAATGTTGGGGATAGCTTATTTTGGTTTATTACTATTAATGTTTTATACTGGTCTAACAACAGATTATAGAGAATTAAAGAGGAGAAGCAAAACAGTATTATTAATGGGTGGCATGGGTGTATTAGTAACTTTTACATTAATTTATCTAGCCATGTGTCTTCTTGGATATGAGGGTCTGCCTGGAATATTTATTGCTGCATCACTATCTAATACAGCCACTGAAACTATGGCAGCTATAGTTGCTAAAAAAGGAGATACCATATCTAGATCGCTTCTTGTAGGAGCAAGTTTCGTTGATGATGTAATGGCTGTATTCATTATAGGTATACTAGCCGGCTTAGCTGTTGAAAATAGTTTATCTATAACTACACTAGTTATCTTGACTAGTAAAGCATTATTTTTCCTATCATTGATTTTCTTCATTAGTAGCTTGCTTGTAAACAAGTATCCCAAGATATATAAAACTATAAGCCAAGACTATTTCTGGTTTGCAACATTCTCAATATTATTATCACTCTCTTTGGCTGTAGCAGCAAAACTTTTCGGATTAAGCGAGCTAATAGGTGCTTATCTCGCAGGCATACTTATTAGTAGAGGGAGAGAGTTTCATGATCCAATGTTGAGGACTCGTATAGCAATAACCGAGTTTATAAGTGATTTTACAGTTGTATTAGATGCATTGTTTATTCCATTATTTTTCGCATACATTGGTTTATCCTATTCACCGGGGGCTGTAAGTTTTTCTCTGTATTTAGTCTTGCTATCATTGGCTATACTAGGCAAGTTCGTGGGGACAGCTCCAATAGCATATATTTCCTTAAAAGATAAGAGGAGAAGTATAGCTGTTGGATTAGCTATGAGTGGTAGAGGTGCATTGGAAACAGCATTGTTAAAACTGGGACTTGATTATGGAATAATATCTCCTATGTTATTTAATACTGCAATAACTGTTTCTCTAACAACAACAGTTATTGCGCCAATACTGTATTCTATAGTATATAAAAAATGATCAGCCAGGCCCGTCTATTCATCCCCTAAGAAAGGGTCATCCCTTCCAAGCCTCATCCTCTCAGTTGAGTTTATTGTCTAAGAATAATTAATAACTTATTCAGTACTATCTCGGATACAACTACTGGGAATGGAACACCTAGGCTGTATAATAGATCGGGACGGATTTCAGCTACAAAACCTATTTCTTCGCCGCCTATTTTTATTGAAGCTGTTCTTTCAGGTAGCATTCCCTGTATATAAGTTTTCTCGAAAGTAGGATTAAGTTTTAGTCTGTTAAGTATTGTTGATACAATAGCTAATCCGTCAGTTAAAGTTGCTTTTCCATGAGTTATTGCTATTCCTACTCTTCTCTCTATTCTAGCACCAGTTTCAGTGTTAGGATCAAGTATAGCTACATCTCCTATCTCAAATATTTTCATAGAGGATTGTTTCTCCTTATTCTCAACTATAACTTCAAGTAATCCTGGTGTTAACCATCTCCTTAGACCAGTATATTTGTCCATCTTAGGATTTAGTACTGTAATTATTTTCTCATCCGTTAATCCAAACATTTCCAGTTGGGCTCTTGGATTACTCATCATATAGCTAGTTATTTCTGTGTATCCGTATCCTACAAGTATTTTACGGATAAGCCTCGAAATATATTCGAGAGGATGTATTCTTCCAGGATGGGTTGCTGGAGGTAGTTTGTTAGCCTTTATTCCAATAATATCGTAGCCTATTGCCATTGCTATATCTTCAACGATATCTATCCATGATTTAATATCTATTCTATATGGTGGCGTAACTATTTTTATAGTGTTGTTTCTTACCTCAACGGTTTCATGCCCCATTTTATTCAAATATTTTAAAATATTCTTTGTATCAATTTTGATTCCAAGTATTTTTTCAACATCATCTAGATGCAGTTCTATTGTTGGACCTTTGTCGCGTGGTGCTCTTAAAGTAGTATTGTCAGGCATAATTGTGTCTACAAATACAATTGTTTTACTAGTTGATCTCTCAGCTATGCTTGTAGCCATTATTGTTACGAGATCAACTACTGTTCTGGGATCTAATCCGGTTGAATCGATCAATACATTCTTTGTATACATAGTTACCCTGGTGTCTTCACTATTAATTATGGGTACTAATGATAGAATCTTACCTTCAGAATCTCTTATAACTGGGTATTTGTTCCAATCCTTTATTATGTGTCCATATATTTGACCTTTCTCTGTTTTTTCAAGTATTTCTCTAAGATTCATTTCTTCTTTTTCGTTTAGAGGAATGAAACTTGTATTATCTGGGTCTCTAAGCTCATAATATACAGGCATTTTGAACTTATCTAGATCATATACTCCAATACTTGCTTTTCGCCGGCTCCTACCATATGTTGTTGCTAGTTTTTCTTGTAACTGCATGATTTGCCTAACGGATTCATGATCTAGTTCTAGGTCTTTAACTATTGCAAAAGCAACATAGGGTCTGCGTGGTATACCCATATTATATGCTTTAACACCTTCATCAACAAATTTATAGTTCCGACTTTTTATGCCGAGAAAATATCTTAGATTACGTGCAACTCCTTCAACACTATATAGGTCTGGGCGATCATGTGTTGCTTCATACTCTACCTCCCCATCCTCCGAGATAGTTTCTACTTCACATTTGATCCTGGGAAGATAATCCATGATCTCTTCGTTGCTAAGAATTCTACCAATAAGTCTTTCGAGATCCCATTTAGCGATCCTAATCACAGGCAAATACTACACCTATTCTATTTCTGCTAATCTTTGTTTCGAAGATATTATGTGTTGTTGGTGAATATAAAAATAAATTTGACTGGCTCTAGATCTTAATGTTTGACTTAATAGTTTCCCATGCATCTACTACTTGTTTTTCTTCTTTCCTGCTCCATTTTATTAATAGTTCTGCTTTATAGTGTTTGACATGATTATTTAATCCGATCTTTTCAGATAGCGGAGCATATACAGCTAAGTATGTATATATACCCGGTATCTTTCTTATTTCTAAATACCTCGCCCTCCCAAGAATATGGTAAAGTGTTCTAGAGAATATTGGTGACTTCATTAATGGCTCCTCTAATTTTTCGACTAATGGTTTCTTGACAAGATATTTTGACAAATAATTTATACTATAGCCTATCTTGATTGCTTGGCTCTTATACCATGTTTTCAAGTATGAATCATATATTCTCCGTAGTCCTTCTAGGAAATTATTATTCGACTTTAAAATCAGGTATGCTGTCAGTATTGATGCTATACTAGTATTCATTAAGTGTTCAGGATCAATTGTTTCAGTAGTATCCTTGTCTGTATGGTAATATTTGCTAGGCCACTCATTGTACATTATGGAATCTATCCCCCATACGATGAAGACATCGTGATCGCTTCCCATAGTGTATGGTGATATACCATATCTTATTCCTGGTTGGGATATATTGTTGAAGCTTTTACTGGTATCAAAAACCTTCTGCATAGCAATCCATCCAGCAGGTGCTGTAAATGTGTTCATGAATCGTGGTGGATTAATTAATGTTAGCGAGCTACCAGTTATATATTGTTTAGAGCCTATCATGTCAAGATTGATAACCGATAAAGGTCTCCATGGAAGTTTATCTTCTAAAAATACTGTGCCAGTATATTCTGGAACCCATATATTACAGTAGCTAAAACCGGGATTGATCTGGCTCAATACATAGGCTACATGTAGGTTTCCAGCTGATCCACTAGCATTATCGTGTGCTCCTGGCTTAGGATGACAAATATGACTGATAAATACTACTCCGGGGTCGTCTCCAATACAGGATATTAGTATGGGTAATCCCTTGTTATGTCTATTTATTTTTGCTTTCCAGCAAACAGTAATCTTTTTTCTAGGATTTTCAATTTTCAGCGACATAATCTTCAAGGCTAAACTATACGGTATATTCATAACAACTCCTTTCATTTTATCTCCGGGTTCAAGGAAGAGACCCGTATAAGGAACTGCTTCGGGATGCCTATTCTTCATATAGTATAAGATTAACTTAGCGTCGGTATTCAGGTAAATATCATAGAGATAGCCAGTAACTAGAATGGCTTCTCCATCACAGAGCTTCTCTCCACAAACTTTGAGTTCAGCGCACCCTTCTCCTCCGGGACTATGCGCAGCCAAGAGAGTAGGGTGATCTTTTAGATCGAGCCTGGCTAAAACATGATCCCCGATTTTGATCTCTATATAAGCTTCAATAGGATCCCAAGATATAGGCGCCTTAATAAAGCCTATTCCATCTCCCTCTTCAATACGGAAGGTTTTAGCTGGTAATCCAAGACCCCCCAATATTTCTTTTAATTCATTCACGGCATTCCATAATCCGCTACTACCCTGCAATCTATGATAACGAGTTATGATTGATAATGTATCTTTGACAAGTGATTGAGAAGATTCAGCTATTATTTTCCTGTAAAAATCATTAATCAATGCACTCACCTTCTTATTTCAATGTTTCAACATTAAATAATGGGGACCGGTAGTTATATTCGATTCCGTCTAGATCAAAGGTAAATAAATCAGATGATTCTAAGAAGTGAGCTAAGGATACGTGTTAAAATTAGATTATCGCTATAATCCCTTACCATAATGGGATAATTGCTTCAATGCTACTTCAACATATTTCCTCATGCTCTCAGGCAATCCATGCATTGACGAAGCTAAGAATCCAAGTATGATCATTTTTGTTGCTTCCTCCTCGCTTAAACCGCGTGATTGTAGATAGAATAGTTGTTCACCACTTATTTTACCAATACTTGCTTCATGCGTTAAATATGTATCATCAACTTTAGTCTCTAAGACAGGTATAGTTCGATATATGCCTTTTCCTAAAACTAGTCCGTTGCATTCAATATGTCCTCTTGTTTTATTAGCATTACTCTTAATCATAAGCCTTGTATTCATGCTTCCATTTTCTTCGACAACTCCTCTAGTAGTTATTAATCCTCCCGCTCCCTCCCCGTTTAACTCGATTTCTATAGAGCTGTTAACATTTGTATTTCTATGAACATATGTTGCTTCATGAACGTCTACTTGTGCATTCCTATATACTTTAATGCTGGTTGATAATCCAAGAGCTCTTACAGGTGATAGTTTAACATAGTAGTAGCTATAAATAGAGTTTTCTCCTACAATCCCTATTGTTTTAGCTCCAACATTTACATATGGTGCCCAATTGTGTATCATTAAACTAGTTAATCTACTATTTTTACCTATTCGAAGCAGTGTAATGGCAGAATGTGCTCCTTCAGGAACTATTGTTGCACATCCCTTAGCTATGAAGGCTTCTGCATTATCTCCTATATTTACAACATTAATTATTCTCTGAGTAAACCCCCTAGATCCTATTATGAAACATGCATATATTGGTATAGATGATCTAATCTCATCAGGTACTTTAATATAGAATCCCGTTGTAGCCTTATATAAGAGTTCCTTATCAAAGCCAAGCTCATAAGCGATATCATGTATTTCTTCCTTATACGTATTATTGCTTAGAGCTGTATTTAGATCGATTAATATTATTCCATTCCTTCTCAAGTAGTTATAATAGTATCCTTTCAATACTTTATCATTGATTATTCCAGCTACTGTGAGATGCGGATCTGGAAGATTTGCTTTTTCAACATATTCCTTTAAGTCTGTGTTCATCTCTCTACTTCCATGGATATATTTCTACGAATACAGTTTTCTCCGTTCTTTTATTAGATTCAATACCTCTCTAAATAAGGCGTGCTTAGAAGACTCCATAATAGCATATATAATGGATTCTGTTGGCAGTATTTCGGCTCCTTTGCTTCGAAGATATTGTAGAGCATATTCATGATCGCTTTTAATCTGTGAAGAAACGGCATCATACGGTATAATAACTCTATATCCAAGATTTA
This sequence comes from Staphylothermus marinus F1, assembly GCF_000015945.1. NCBI lineage: Archaea > Thermoproteati > Thermoproteota > Thermoprotei > Desulfurococcales > Desulfurococcaceae > Staphylothermus > Staphylothermus marinus. The sequence goes on along the minus strand of NC_009033.1, from coordinate 260,217 downwards.
ATGCGTCAATAGCTGTTTGTAATACACATATATGTGTTTCTATGCCGGTGATTAATAGTGTTTTTCTATTCATCATACGTATTGTATCCATAAACTCTTTGTTCCTAAAACAACTAAATGTTTCCTTCTCAATAATCTTCGAGCCTGTTAATTCTTTAGCAATATCCCCATTAATGTCTCCTAACTTAACTTGTTTAGTAGCGATTATAGGAGCTTTTATTCTACTGAGAAATCTTATTAGTATCTTATTGTTCTCAACTAATTTCTCTTTATCACTAATTATCTTCAATAATTTTTCCTGAAGATCTATTACGATGAGAACGAGATCTTTTTCATCAACTAATTTAATCATCATCACAACTCCCCTCACATTAATGATTTATTTTTACACGGCCAAGTATACGCATAAATACCTGACCAATAATTAATATAATACAACAATCTAAAATTTACTTCTTCCAAGAACCCATGAGTTGGTGTATGGTTCATGGTTATTGTTAGTATAACACCCGAAATAGGATTGGATGAGCTCAAAACATACGCTGGTGGACTAGGCGTTCTTGAAGGAGATAAACTGTATGGAGCAGGAGATATGGGTTTAGATTTCCTTGTTCTAACAATATTTTATCGCGATGGATATGTTAAATATCGTTTCAACGGCGAAGAACCAATTCCTGAGCCTGAAGAACAACCTGAAGAGGCATATAAGGTTTTAAAGCCTGATAAACAGTTTAAGGTAGTTCTTCGAGGAGAAGAAATAATTGTTCAACCATGGATATATAGTTATAAGACTGCTCGTGCAGTATTATTTGAAGCTATATGTCCTATGTGGGCTCGGAGACTAACTGATAGAGTGTATATCGAGGATAGTCTAGAACACCAATTTCTCAGATACGCTTTACTAGCCAAGGCTTCTGCATATTATTTAAAGAATAGAGTTGGACTTGAAAATATAAGTATAATAGATCTCGAGGAAGCACATACGGCTCTAACACTATTATCTCTGAACAATTATAATAAGTTTAGAATCATAATACATACTCCTGGCCCATGGGGTCATCCGGGTTTTCCAGGTGATTTTATAGCTAGGGAATTCGGTACATTTATGAGCGACTATGTAAGCTTAACCGAGCTAGCATTAGAGAGATTAAAAGACGCTATAGTTGTTTCTAAGAAGCAAGAAGATGTTATTGGTAAAGTTTTTCCACGCCATAAAGACAAGATTAGATCCATAACTAATGGAATATGCCTTAAGAGATGGATGAACCCCAAACTATACAAGGCATATGTGGAAAACAAGGCTGATCCTTCTCTATTGAAAGAAGCTAGAAGAGAAGCTAGAGAAAAACTAGTAATGCTAATGCATAAGTATAAAGGAAACATTCTATTAGATAATAGACCAATTATTGCATGGGTTAGAAGATTAGCAAGATATAAGAGACCATACTTCATAGCTAGATTCATTGAGGAAAATCCTGACATTAACGCGTTCTTCTTATTGGGTGGGAAACCTCATCCAAGAGATAATGATGGATTAAATTATGCGAGATGGTTTAGAAGACTCCATTTAAGACTCAGTAATGTAGTATATATTCATGAATACGATATTAGTACTGCAAAGACCATATTGCAGGGAAGTGACCTATTATTATTTACTCCGTTTAGTGGTTGGGAAGCTTGTGGAACAAGCTATATGAAGGCATTAGCAAACGGTATACCAATACTGTCCAGCCGTGATGGTGGAGTTATAGAGATAGTAGAAGACAATGTTAACAGCTGGCTTTTCGGCGAGGATATTAGAGACTTCATAAACATATACAGTGATCCAAGAGCAGCTAATATTGATGAAAAAGACTATGAAGAATTTAAGAAAAAGCTTCTATGGATAATTGATATATATAATAATGACCCGGAGAAATACTGGGAAATAGCGTTTAATGCTTACAAAACAGTACCAGAGAAAGTCAACATTATTAACGTATTAAAGAAGTACTACATCAGATAAAAAATCTTATATACACCAGTAATACTTTCTTCTCCAAGTAATAAATATATATATTGTTAATTTTTCTGCAGGGGCAATTATGTCTATAACAACTAAAAGAATAAGTGATAAAGTTTTCAATACTATAATAGATTTTGGAGACGTAAAGCTAACAGCTCGTGATATGTTGGAGATAATTAATGATGAGAAGAAAAAATTGTATAGACAATATGGTGCTGAAACTTTTAATGATCTATTAGAGCTTATAAGAACAAACAGGATTGACATATTCGACTTATTTAATATTATGAGAAGATTAGAAGTGCTGAATGAAATGGAGAGAACAATATATGAAGAAATATTAGCTACCGAAGAATAATTTTTAAATGCTTTCAATAGGATACATGTCAATATACAATGGCGATCTCGATATTAATAGTTATTATTTGCTTAACCAATAGATATTTTCATGTACAATTCTAAAGTCGGAGGTAAAAATCTTGGCTAGGGAAGAAATTGTTCTAGGACCCTGTGGTGAAAAAGTTGGGCATTATAGTATAGTGAAGAATGAACCTGTCCCGGAAAATATGGCTGTTAATACATGGATTCGCTGGCTTATACGGAAAGAAGATGGAGCTCCAACTTTTGCCATGAGGCTCTTCGAAGTTGAGCCAGGAGGTCATATTAAAGCTCATCATCATCCATGGGAGCATGAAATATTTGTTTTAGAAGGAATCGGTGATGTAAGAATTGATAACAGAATATATAGGGTAACCAGCGGCTTCTTCATATATATTCCGCCAAATGTTGAGCATGAATACTGGAATCGCGGCAGTACTACTTTAAAGTTTATCTGTATTATTCCACATAAACCAAGCACAGAAGATAAAAATGTAAAGAAATGCTAGGATAAAGGTGTTTTTTATGAAGGCTGGAATTATTGGTACAGGCTTGATGGGTTCTGCTTTAGCAAAGTGTTTATCTTCTAAGGGAATTGATCTATTAGTTTATAATCGTACAAGGTCTAAAGCTGAAAAACTTTGCCAAGAGGTTAAATGTGAAGTAGTAGATTCACCTAAGGACATGGATGTTGCAGACTATATTGTAATCTTTGTATTTGATGATGAAGCACTAGATAATGTAGTGTTTGGAAATAATGGTTTAGCATATATGAATAATAAGGAAGCCTTTATTTTGAATTCTTCAACGGTTACTCCGCAAATAAGTGCTATTATTAACAAGAGACTCTCTAGTCTAGGATTTAAGCATTATTATGAAGCACCAGTATATGGTAGCGTCGATGAAGCTTCTTCATGCACTCTAGTATCAATGATTGCGGGTTCTCAAAAGGATCTAGATAGTGTTGTCCAATTCGTCGAAAACTATAGTGTTGAAACCATATATGTTGGAGAAATACCTAAAGCAATGGCGTTAAAACTTTCTCTCAACAATATAGGTTTATCACTTCCACCCATAATTGCTGAGAGCCTAGCTATTCTAGAATCATATGATATTGATCTAGAGAAATTCCTACATGTATCTGAGAAGCTATGGTTTGGCAGATTAGTTAAACGATACATTGAGAGAATGAAGAATACAGGAAAAATTAGATTCACTGTTAAAGGCGCTGCAAAGGATTATAGATTAATTAGCACTACTCTGAGCATAAATGAATATCCTTCAATTCTGTCTTCAGCTCTTAAAAACTTCTATACATCTGCAATACACAGATATGGCGGAGCAGATTATCCTAAAGCAGCTAATTGGATTCTGAAAAAACCATTAGATTAAGAATGAAACATTATATTAAATTATTTTTTACCTAACAATAATTACTGTAACCGGTGAGTTGCTTGCAATACTTAATGCTTTGCTTCCAATAGTTATTTCGCTTGATAATGTTCTTCCACGCGCCCCCATCACTACTAAGTCATAGTTTCCATTTACTATTTCCTCTAAGATTTTTCCCGCTGTACTATTTTCTGCTGGGTCGAACTCTAATTCTTTGAATTCAGCGTCAATACCTTTATTCTCAATTCTTTTCCTAGCTTTTTCTAACGGTTTAAAATCTGCATTATATCCTTTAGGCTTCGCAAATATAACTGTTACATGTGAGCCGTAATGTTTTGCAAGATCAGCTGCGAGATCTAATGCTTTTAGACTATTTTCACTACCATCTATTGGGACAAGTATTCTTCTAAACATAAAGCTTATCTCATATGTTGGTGCTTCTTTGTAAGCCATATAAACCACCCAATTATATTATATTACGTAAAAGGCTTTATCAGGTTTTATATTATCCTAAAAACTTTCCTATTCCTAGAACAGAATCAGTCAACTTAATACTTTTATCTGGATAACCATCAGTTCTTGCCAAACCTCTAATAGCATCTATGTTTTCTGGGACAACAATTGATTCTTGATGGACTGCTTGTAGAAACCACAACTCATTTTCTCTAGTATATATACTATCCTTCCATATGATCAGTTCGGGAATATCGTATCTAGACCTCAGCAGATCTCTTGCTGCCTCAACGATCTTTGCAGTCGAATCAATTCCTGTTTTTTCAGCATCAATAACCAATATTCTATTATAATTGGATAATTCATCAATTATTTCATCTACCCTAACCTTTGTCTTTAATACCATGTATACTGAATGAACATGCATTAGAGTCGTCGGAACAATAACTGCGGCTGTCTCTATGTCAATGTTTGGCATTACTGTTTTTACATCCAATGCATGATGACTCGGTATTTTTGGTGGGTTAAGTTTTACCGAGTTAACCGGCCCTCTCTTATCTTCCTTGGGATCAGCTGCTCTCCGTATAATTGTTGCTCTTACTTTTTCAACTCCGAAAGCATTGTTAAGTACACATATAACTCTGAGCAAGCCTGTAGTGTTACAGCTTACTATTCTTATACTGTTTGCTTTTAGAGCTTCTTCGGCGTTGCAATACGCGTTAAAACTTATATCTGCTACTTCGGATTTTTCCCCGCCTTGATAAATTGCTTTTAGTTTTCCTTTATTAATTAGTTTTTCATAGTATTTCTCTTTATAATAAAAACCATATCCTCCCGGTGTTGCATCAACAATTATTTCTATTTGCTCCAATAGATCCTCTATTGTTCCCTCAACTTTGAAACCTTTATCCTTAAATTTATCTATACGATCCTTTATTGTATAGACAGGTATACCTTTTTGCTCCGCTACCAAGTATCCATAGTCTGGTGTCACCTTAACAATACCTACTAGTTCCATATCAGGCATCTTAGCTACTGCATCAGCTATTCTTTTCCCAATAGTTCCATAACCATTTACGCCAACTCGTATTTTAGACAAAATTATCACCTCTAAACAATTTGTTTTCATGAAAACAATTCGAGAGAAGACAATATTGCAATTGATAATGTTAGCTTAAAAACATTTTAGCCGATAATTCTAATGCTTTAAGTGCTGGCAGAGTCTCTCCCGATAAGAATAATAACAACGCATTTCCTCCTGTTGATACATGTATGTGTTCATTTAACTTGGATTCATCGATCATTGATGATAGATGTCCACCACCTATTAATACGAAGGCCTTACTATTATATGCTGCTTCTAGTAACTTAACTGTTCCATCTCTGAATCTCTCATCTTCAATAACTCCCGCCGGACCCCTCATTACAACTATTTTAGCGTCTTTGATGAACTCGCTATATATCCTAATTGTTTGCTCTCCTATATCCATTATTTTACCATTTATTTCTCCTATGCCGACGTTTCTAGTCTCTCCATCTATTAATACTTTGAAATCTATTGGGGTCTCAATGGGTGCGCCCATTAATAATATGTATCTGGCTCTAGGGATTAATGGGAGTATTCCTTTTTCTTCTAAGTATCTCATGTTTTCTTTGCCAAGCCCTATTCCTTTGGCTACTAGGAATAATTGAGCTAGTAATCCTGTCGTTAATATTCTATCAGCCATTTTATTTCTTACAAGGTTCTCAATTACTCTGAGCAGGTCTCGGACCTTTGTTCCTCCAAGAACAAATATTCTAGGTGATTCAAAGCTTTCAACAACTCGTCTCAAAGCCATTATTTCTTTTTCGAATAATGGTCCTGCTGCGCTTGGTAATACTAGTGGGAAACCCACTATGCTTGGTTGGCTTCTATGTGCTGTTGCAAATGCGTCATTAACATATGCATCAAATAATGGAGCTAGTCTTCTAACAAATATAGTATAGCTTTGTTTTTCCGGTGTAGCCTCAATTATCTCCTCTGATACAAGCCTTAAATTATCCAGTAATAGTATTTCTCCTGGTTTAAGCTCCTGTATAGCTTTTCTAGCAGTAGGCCCTATAACATCATCTACAAATTTTACATTATACCCTGTATACTTAGATAATAATTCTGCATGTTTTTCTAATGTTATAAAATCTGGTTCTCCCGGTCTTCCTTGATGAGAGCCCAAAACTAGTGCTGGCCTATATTTTTCAACTACTTCTTTAATTGTTTGTGAGTGCACTCTTATTCTTCGATCATCAAGAATTTCTCCTTTATCAGGATCAATTGGTACATTAATATCTATTCTCATAAATACTCTCTTTTCACGTATATTTATTTCTCTAAGTGTAGGTATTCTTGGAATCTTCATGTTGGTCATAGTTATCACCCATAAAACATATATATTTACAATAGACTATATATAGATGTTTAGAAATGTTTGTTTGAATCAATAACAAAAATATTTTATGCAATAAATAATTTTTTATAATAGATATTTAAAAAATCTTCATAGGTTTCTCCATTATTGCTCTATTAAGGATCTCAACATAGTTTATTCTCTCACCAAAACGTATTCTCAACGAGATTTCTCCTAAATAATTATTGATAACACCTTCTGACATAAGTGGGTTAACGATAATAATGCTCCACCCTTTGTCTGCTGCTATTTGTAACGAATGTTTAAGTCTTGGCGTATACGTGTTCTCGATTTGTGAGACAAGATCTCTTCTATACGGTAGAATAACTATTATGGATCCCTTCTTCGTTTTCGGTGTTAACAGTAAATGATAAGCTAATGTTTCAATGTTCTTAGCCCAATAAATTTTTATATCGCCTATATCCTCAATGAAGGGTTCAAGGTCTAAGTAGAATTTATCGATATCTATATATTTGGAACTATTAACAAAAAGTATATGTACTTGTCCCTGCCTAGCTAGTCTAAATATTATATCTGCTAATTCTAATATATGATTGCTCCAATCTGCTTCCAACTCCACTATCTTGTATGGAGAGATTATATTGTCTAATTCCTTAATTCCCAGTTTAACCATGGTTTTATTGCACCGCTAATATGAAACAGAATATATAATTGGCTGGGGGTAGACCGAAACTAATGTATAGAACTCAATTCAGGATTCGGATGATTAAAAGCGATAGAATATAAGGAATAGTGAGAAAGAAGATAAAAAAATAAATGTCTGTTTTAGTCTAGTTCTTCTTCGAAATGAATAGCTCTTGTTGGACAAACACTTGTACATAAACCACATCCATAGCATAGATCATAGTTTACTTGTGCAATCCGTTTCCCTTCTTCATTGGGTACTACTTTTACGGCGTTATAGTCACAAACTTGTTCACAGAATCCACATCCTATACATTTCTTTGGATCGACAACGGGAGGTTTTGCCCATACACGGCGCGGCTCAGGCTTTAAGTATTTTAGAGCTTTACCTTTAACATCTAATATGCTATCATATCCATGTCTCTTAAGCCATGATTCTATTTCTTTCTCTATCCTCCTAAATACGCCTAGTCCCTCAATGAGTGCGGCTGTACATATTTGGACAGCTGATGCTCCAGCCATAAAGTATTCTATAACATCAGTACCCTTGGAAATACCGCCAACACCAATAACTGGTAGATGGGTGTTTTTAGCTGCTTCCGCTACAACTGCTAAAGCTAATGGTTTTAATGCTGGCCCGCTCATCCATCCATAACCATTCGGTCCACCAACAATGGGTAGCCCTGTCTCTATGTCTATGTGTAGAGCTGGGCCAATAGTGTTTGTTGCAACTATTCCGTCAACACCTACTTTTTCAAGTTCTTTAACAAGTTCTGGAATATTTGGTGTGAAGGGACTCAGCTTGGCGAATATCGGTATATCAACAACTTCTCGTAACGCTTTAGCTGCTTCAACCACTGGTCTATAATCTTTCCCTATATAATGTGTTGAGAACTCTATAGCATTAGCACCTGCCTTCTGACATTTTGGACCCAGCAATTGAAGTTCTTCGGGCTTATAACCGATACTTATAATGAATGGAACACCTTTTTCTTCAGCATATTTTTTAACAATAGGATATTCTCTTTCAAAATAATGTTCTGCCGGTATATCACTCCATAATTCAGCGTTTAATAAAGCATATATAAACCTATAGTTTCCACTATCAGCATTCACGATCCGTACATTTCCTGGCCCAAAAGTTTTTAGAATCTGCGACCTGACAATGCCACGGTCAACAGCACCCATACTAGGTCTTGGAACAATTGCTGGTCTAACACTAATCGTCTTGGCTACAACAGCACCAACACCATTATCTATCAATGCCTTCATCATTTCAGCATCTCTAGATACTGGACAAGCAGCATTCATCAATGGATTCTTCATTTTAAGACCAGCAATCTCTACTTCTAAACTAACCACTACCATTCTCACCTAGAATTATCTCTAGGAAAATATTTACACCTATAAATAAAATATGTTATGGAAACAACAATTAAGGCAACTAAATCAAAATACTCACTATAGCAAACTAAAAATTCCGGATCTTTTTAAACAATTAAATAAGTAGAATACAAAGAATTAATTATAGGGATGATGAAGGCCAGGACAAAAGATGGGTGAAGAATACCCCTGTTACTGACTATTATAAAACTATGTTATTCTAAATAATCACAATACTACTATTAAATGCATAACAAATGAATTATGTCGATAAATAGAAAGAGTTGTTGTAAAGGGTTATAAAAATAATATTCTTGTTTAAATTTTTTCTTAACCACATATCGGGTAGTCGTCGGGAACTTTTGCTCTGAAGTATTTACCTGTTTCTGGGTCCTGGAATAATCCTACTTTAACTCCCTTCCTTCCCTTAGGGCTTAACTGCCATACCTTTTTAGGAACAAGCTCTACTTCTTTACCACTAAGTGTTTTGACTTTGACTGCATCCTTGCAGGCCGCCATCATTATCACCCAATATTTTTATAGAGTGTTATGGGTTATTTAACTTTTACTTATGACAATATAAAATTTTTATATTGGAACATAACACTCTGTATAGTTTTTTAAACATATAATAATCTTGTAGAGTATTAATCGGTGATATTCAAATTCGTATAATACATAGAAGAATACATGAATCTGCATAGCTTTTCAATTATATTAATCATATAGTATATTTAGCTTAGGAGAAATAATAGAGAATAAGAATATTAAAAAACAATTATTATTATTTAGATAGTTCAAGAACATCTAATTGATATTCTCCCTCACTTAATAGTCTATCCCATAATTTCTCAACAGTTTTATGTACGTATTCAACTGCTTTTGCTTCATCTATTGTTAATAGTTTCCTATCTCTCATAATTATTTTACCATTAATAATTACTGTTCTAACATCTCTGCCATTAAACGTATTTACTAAGTGCCCATATACTGTTTGTTCATTAATGGGTGTTGGTGTGAATTCTGGCTTGATTACAATAATGTCTGCTTTCTTGCCTTTCTCAATGCTTCCAAGCTCTTTATCTACACCAAACATTTTTGCAACGTTAATAGTTGCCATCTCTACTACTTCTTGAGGAGTCATTAATCTCGGATCTAGGTTCCATACTTTATGTATTAGGTATGTTGCCCGCATATTTTCAAATACGTCAAAAATGTATCCATCATTTCCTATTCCAACATTTATTCCTAGCTTCATCATTTTAGGTACTGGGGGAACGCCTACAGCGTTTAGCATGTTGCTCATAGCATTATGTGCTACGTGTGCACCTGTTTTCTTAATTATGGCTAATTCGTCATCATTAGCTTGGACTACGTGTACTAGTATAACGTCGGGACCTAGGAATCCTAGTTTTTCCATTCTCTCAACAGGCCTTATCCCGTATCTTTCAAGGTTGTGGTATACATCCACCAATCCTTCCTCAACATGGATAGAGAGTAGTGCGTTATACTTATTTGCTATTTCTCGAGCCATTCTGAATAGTTCATCTGTTACAGTAAAGCTTGCGTGTAGATATATTGCTCCCTTAACGAGTTTGTTTGGATCATTATTGTTCTTCTTAATGAATCTCTCATTCTCTCTAACACCCCTTATACCTTCCTCGATGCTTCTACGCTGTGTTGCTTCAAATGATAGTATTCCTCTTAATCCTACCTCATTCACAGCTTTCTCCATATGGTCAAGTATTCCATCTATAGCGTTTGGAGCACTAATGTTGTCGAAGAACATCGTTGTACCGCTCTTCACGAAATCAATTGATCCTATTAGAGCTGCTGCATATGCATCTTCATGTGTTAACAATACATCTAATGCCCACCAGATCCTCTGTAGATTCTGCATGAAATCAGTTGGCGGCTCAATTTTCGCGAACCATGGACTGGCTCTTAGCAGTGCTCCATAGAAATGCGTATGGGCACATAGGAACCCCGGCATAACAATTGATCCGCGGGCATCAATAACTTCTTCAGCGGTGTATTTACCGGCTCCATCTCCTCTACCAACGTCAACTATTTTATCATTATCAACTGCTACGTATCCAGGATTATAGATTCTACGCTTATCATCCATTGTAACGACAAGCCCATTCTTTATAAGAATAGATACCTTCTCAGCCAAGAACCATGCACCATATATTGTTCTCTTAGTAATAATATATCGTGGTATTCAAATAAATAAGCTTAGCAAAGAGATGAACCATTCGAAGTTCTCACAGCATCGATTAGCTTTAACGAGCAATAATTAGGTATCAAAATTTAAAATAAGAAGAAAGAAAAGAAGTAAGAGAAAGTAAGAAGAAAAAATGACTGGCTATTAGTCGGGAATTATTCTTGTACCTGCTTTTCCTTTTAATGCTTCATATGCTTGTGTTAAGTGTCCAATGATTGCTTGTTTACCGCCGTTTTCAATAAATCTTATCGCTGCAAGAACTTTTGGTCCCATACTGCCTGGTTTAAAGTGTCCTTCTTCATAGAACTTCTTTGCTTCACTGACAGTCATAACATCAATTGGTTTCTGATCAGGTTTGCCATAGTTTAAGTATACTTTGTCTACGTCTGTAAGAATCATGAATGTCCCGGCACCTATAGCTGTTGCTAATCTTTCGCCTGCTAGGTCCTTGTCTATAACGGCTTCAACGCCGTGAACTAATCCTTTATCATTTATATATACAGGTATTCCTCCACCACCACTAGCTATAACTATGAATCCTTCGTCGAGAAGTTTTTTAACAGCTTCTATTTCAACATGACCCTTAGGATCTGGTGATGGAACAACTCGTCTCCAGCCACCGCGGGGATCTGGTTTAACGGTCCAACCGAACTCTTTTGCTAATTGTTTAGCTTCCTCTTCATTATACCATGGACCAATATATTTTGTTGGGTTCTGGAAAGCTGGGTCGTTTTTATCTACTATTGTTTGTGTAACAATGGTTACTACTCCTTTAACTACTTTACCAAGCAATCCTTGTTCTTGGAGCTTATTATATAGGCTCTGCTGTATTAAGTAGCCGAGCCATCCCTGACTCATAGCTCCAGCAATATCTAGTGTCATAACCTCTAGTCCTTTAAGTTTCTTCCCGGCCAACATCCATTCAGCAATAATGCCGACCTGAGGACCATTACCATGTGTGATAGCTACTTTATATCCCTCATTAATTATTTTTACCAGGAACTCTGCGCTACGATAAGCGTTTTTCCAATAGTTTTCAGGAGTGCCTTTCTCTCCCTTGGTCTGGAATGCGTTGCCACCGAATGCTACTACTATGTATTTCTCATGTCTATCCATATAGTCTACACCACCCCTATAATTCTGTATGTTAATGTTATTATTCAACTGATATATATGGTATTTTAGAATTTTCCTTAGTTTAATTGAATGTATTAAATATATATTGATGCAAAAATACATTGTTCATGGAACATACTAAAAATGTTGGGTATTCTTAAAAAATACTTTATTAACACGTAGGAAACACATATTATTAAGAGGGGTTATTAGTGAACACGATCATAGCTATTACCATAATTATAACAGTAACGATTTTAATATCGATTACATACGCATTATTTGTATCAGGCATAATAACTAGTGGTATAAGTAAGGGATTAATTAAGGCTGAGATCCTGGAGTGCAAGTATGCTGTTAAAACACTTTTCCTAACCCTTGCAAATAAGGGGTCGGAAGGATTTACTGTTACTGATATATTCATCGATGATAAACCAGCAAATATTGTTTGGGCATGGGATACTACATCTAACACGTATCTCGGAAACACACCATATCTCAAGCCGGGTCATAGAGCAGTGATTGCTTTAAAAATAAAAGATCAAACACTATATCCCGGATTAATGGTCTCCATACGTGTAAGAACATCTTCGGGACAAGAATTCTATACTACGCTCCAAATAGATGCTCATCCCGCATTAAATTATTTCAGTAACGGGTACTTTTATATGTGGGATTTTGATCCATCTAAGATGCTCGCAGTATACCGTGAATACTGGATTGCAAGCAATACTACAATATATAATCTTCCAGAATGGGTGCCTAAACTCGGAGATAGCTGGGGAGGGCGCGTCAATAAATATATTGTTTCTTTTAATATGTGGTATGCAAACCTCCAGATTAGTGGTGGTAAACAAATTATCTTTGAGATAGGCTTATGGAACGATGTTTCTAATGACTGGAAATATATTGATCTAGAGGCTGATCCTGAAGGCTATTTATATCTGTATTTATCTGGCTACGGCAATATTCAATTAAACCATAAGTCAACTGATCCTCACAACTATAGGTTTGAATTAATTGTTCATGACTCTGAAGGTGTGGTTGAGACTAAATTATTTATTGACGGAAAATTAGTCGTTGATAAAAATTCCTCATCGATCTATGATTATTATATAGAGAATATATGTTTTGGCGTGTGGAATGATGCTTCAATGTCTATTCTTTACCTAGACAATTATTATGAACATATTGATTTCTATTATGATTATGCACATAATTATACTTTAATAGAAGATTTTTCCACTTCTTCAAAAGTGTTTACATCCTATGTAGTAGGACCTGATGCTTCCCCTGTAAGATACGAAATTACTTCATATCCAGTAATTCTTGATGGTGGGAAAATGGGTTTCAGTGTTGAGAAATAATTTTAGATTATTAAATCATGAATTCGGGTATTCCATTAGGCTTATAGGCTATTCTGGGTTTTAACTTGTTTTTTCTCAGTAGTTCAACTACGTGTGGATACAGTATTACGTATTCAGGATCTATTTCTTGTGCTAAAACTGGATGTATATCTCTAAGTCGATCTAGGAATTTCTTAATGTTTTCTTCTGGGGAGAAACTAAGCATGACTGCTGGATATACTTGTTCTCCTGGTTTGAGGCCTGCATCTATTAGGTTTTCTAATGCTTTAAACTGGTATCCATAATATTTCTTATCTGCACCAGTTAATTGTTCGAATTCTTCGGGGGTTGTTCCTTTAAATGATACTCTTACAGCTATTTTTCTATATGTAGCAAGTTCTTCAGCGTATTTGCGATGATACCCTATTAATAAACCGTTTGTTTCCAGTATAAATACAAATTTTGTCTGATCAAGTAATTCAAGCAACTGTATAACATGCTTCATAGTAATAGTTGGTTCTCCCCCGCTAAGCCGAATATACTTATATTTTCTCTTCTCAGCTATTCGCGTTAGTTTCTCATAGACTTGTTGAGGGGTTTGAAAGAATCCTTTATTAGTATAGAAACTATATCTCCAAGACCAGCAAAACTTACATCTCAAATTACAACCAACAACATCACCAGTAGCTATACCACCATACCATCTGCCCCCTCTGAAACGATAATATCTCCTCTCCTCTACACCATCCCTAATCCTTGCAACTCCTCTATATACTATAGTGGATAACTTAAATGGATCAAATCCGGACATTAAGAGTTTCCCTCATAAATACTCTATCTTTCTAAAACCATATATGCTACCTCGCAATAATCAATTCAAGTATCTTATGTATATACTTATTCAACCCTGCTTCGAAGATCACATGAATCTACCCTAACAGTTAGCGAAAGAGTTATTATTAAAGAAAAACAATGTTGTATTTTATGGAAGGAATTGTTTGGATATAGTATAATGTTTATATTAATAGTGAATTAATCTTTATCCTTTTTCTTTTCCTCTTCAAGCCTTTTCTTAAATAGTTCTTTCAGTTCTTCATCACTCATTTTTCTGTATTCTGGAACGAGTAGCTCTCTATATTCTGGGTATTTTATAAAGTAATATACTGAATAACTACATATGGGTTCTATTAACCAATTATTCTTCTTCGCCAGTTCTATAGCGTATTGCATTAGTTTCTTTGCAATTCCCTTTCCTCGGTGTTGTGGTGGAGTATATGTTTCAATTAATTTCATAACACCATTTTCAACTCTATACCTAATGAAGGCTTTAGAATTATCTGATAGTCTAGCATATATTACTCTCGAAGTATGCTTGATCTCTAGTATATCACTCATTTTTCTCACCACTTGTTTTTCAGAGCTCTTATGTTTAGTCAACCCTTAAAGAGCGTTATTAGTATTATTGATTTTTAGTTAGATAAAGGCTCTGATCAGATGAAGCATGTAATGTTATCTGGAACGTATATTGTGTCAATACTCTAAAAATTCCTCTGTAACATATATAATATATTGGTGAGTATGCTTTGCCTATTAAAATATATCCATTAGCATTTGATTCTATGGGTGTTAGAAGTCAGGCAGTACTCGTTGTTGTAAATGGTTATAAAATATTAATCGATCCAGGGGTTGCACTTGCTCCTAAAAGATATGGGTTACCACCAACAGATCTTGAATTGAAAGCGCTGGATATTGTTAGGAGAAAAATTATTGAAGTAGGGAGAAAATCTGACATAGTAATCGTTACGCATTATCATTACGATCACCATCCTTATCCCAATGATAAGGAAATGTATGAAGAAATCTTTAGTGGGAAAAAAGTTTTTATTAAAGCATATGAAAACGAAGTTACTAGTTCAGCTAAGAATAGAGGTAGGAAATTCTATGAAAACATAAAGGATATTGCTGCTGAAATAATAGTGGCTGATGACAAAAAGTTCAAGATCGGTAAAAACATTATATTAGAATTCTCTCCTCCCGTATGGCACGGCCCCGTTGGAAGCAAAGTTGGAAGAGTAATAATGGTAAATATCAGAAAGGGGAGAAGCTCATTTATCCATGGCTCAGATGCTCAAAACCTAGCGGATCCAGATGCATTAAAATGGGTTCTCGAGAAGAAACCAACATTTATAATAATAGATGGTTACCCCACAATCCTCATGGGATGGAGAGTTTCAATGAAGGACTTCGTTGAAAGCATGGAAAACGTGAAAAAAGTCATAACAGATACACCGGCAAAAACAATAATTCTTGATCACCATATTGTTCGAGACAAAAAGTTCGAGGAAAAAATGAGGGAAATTTATGAACTAGCGGAGAAACATGGTAAAAAAGTATTAACAGCTGCTGAATACATGGGTCTAGAAAATTTACCGCTTGAAGCATTGAGAAAAGATATTAAGCAAGGAAAAGTTGAGTTAGATATAGAGAACTACTATAAGAAACTATATTCTAAAATAAAGATCTAGCTCGGATAAGAAACAACTGTTTTATTTTTTCTTCTCTGGTGGAAAAATGAAAATTATAATTAAAGACATAAACTATCCATTATCTCTCTACTACTCATATCTACTACCTCTATTTAGGGTTGAGAAACATAATAATGGAGTAGTCTTCACAAAAGAAATAGGTATTTGTCGCGGCTTAAGATGCAAGTATATGGTTGGTAATGAAACAACATGTATTATTCCAAATAATTGTTCTCATCATACTATAAGACAAATTCTAGGAATAGAGAACCATAAATATGTGAAGGAATTCTTTAACAAGCTAGGTATCTTTAAAAACAATGTTTTCGCAGGATTAACATTAATGCATAGTCCAAGAGATAAACTATACATTTTCACATCAATATTTCTATCGAGAAACACAGACTACTATGCAAACACAGTTAAATGGATAAAAATTATTCATAGAAACAATTGTTTAACAAACCCATTAAAATGTGCCAAGTTTATTCGTTCATATCAGTATAAACAATTGATCGAAATCTATGATGATATTGTTAAGTTTTTAAGCAAAAACAATTATCAACCACTCGAGGAAGCAGTTGAACTACTCAAAATCAAATATGTAGGGCTAAAAACCATTAACGCATACTTGTTACACACATATGGAATTACAGAATATGCTCCCATAGATAGACACTACCAAGCATTACTTCGATCTCTAGGAGTTAAACCATATGTGCCAAATAAAAAATACTGCCTCTGCCACGAATTCAATTGTAGTAAATGCTTATTCAAAAACACTTGCATATATGGTTTAACACGTAACATCTTCAAACATTTCAACGGCTTCATTCAGTCAATAAGCTATATTCAAGGCAGAATACAAAAACACTTGACTAGAAAAATAAAACATAGAAGTAAGCTTGAAGAAACAATAATAGATCTGATCCGACATGAAGGTTTTAACACAATCATTAAAAGCTATATTGAACTAATAGACTCTATAAAAATATTGTTTAATTTCGAAAGAAGCCAACTATGAAATAATAGTATAAATTTGTCTAACAAGTTATCGGCGTTGCACTTTATCATCATGATTGCAAGTTTATTTGTATTAACGATAAAAATAACTGTAGCGACGACTAATAATATCGTAGATGTGGGCACTATTAGATTATTTATACTGTCTATTCATTTATTATTTCGTATTGTTCCGCGTTATATTGAGTATGTTCGTTTTGGTTCAAGTATATTGCTGGACTAGACAGTTGATCCTGTTTTGTCTGTATCAGTCCGTATTGAAACAGAATACCCTATAACACCATCACACATACCTTCCTGCAGTTGTTTTGGAACGAGGTATGTGTCAACCTTCCATACCGGGTAAATTTCAAATACATCTCCACGTTCCTGATCAAAATCTGGGGCCCAGTAGAGGGAGACATTTATGTTCCTAACACTTCTAATGTTTTCTTCTATACATTTTCCAATATAATGCATAACTATGTTTAATCCTTGTTCCTTCGCCAAGTTAATCTTTGTTGTTCCTACTCTATACAGTAATAAGCAGTGGTTGCCCGTGCTTTATCTTTTGGTTACTTTGGATTTTATGGATGTTTGCACGGGCTTCCCCCTCTTGGGTCGGGTTTTCATTCCTTCATTGAGGGGGCTATCGGGGCTCCACACAGACCACTTTTGAGCCCTTCATCTGCTTTTTATTAACCATAATATTAGTGAGGGGTTTATAAAGCGAACCCCGCCAATCTATCAAAACAATCATGGTTTTCATAATTTTCCAAAACAACCATGGTATAGTATCCAAATAAGCAAATAGTCTTTAATTTTTATACATGAGTATTTCTATATGTTGAATAGAATTGTTTGGAAACTTTGACGGTAGAATTTTTGATTTACTTTTTTATCATCCTAGGGTTCAATTTCGTGAATGAGGTTAATTATTAAGGGTTATGAAATGGATAGATTAGCGTAGTAGGAGGGGCTGGATTGTTGGCGAGGAATTATATGGTTGAGAAATTTGTGGTTGAGCTTGCTGATTCGTTGTCTTATATTAGGAGTATTGATGGTTTTCTGGTTAAGTTGGGGACTATTGTTGTGTCTTTAGAGGATGAGTGTCGTGAAATAAGTAATTGTGACCCAGCTGTTTTGTTGGAGAATATATTGATGCATGAAAAATTATCAAGGTATTTATCAAGGTTTTCCTGCTACATAGATGATATTGTTGATTCTATAAATAGTGATCCAAGACATAAAGTATTACGTAAATACACAGATGTACTACGAAGCGTTTTAGAGAGAATCAAATGTGTTGAGAGCACCGAGATCGAGAAGACTACTCCCCCAGCTCTTTGGGTAAAAGAATATAAGGAGCAAACGAGACAAGTTAAACCAATACACAGGCCTGTTCTGCGCTTTAAATTAAATATAAACACAGAATCAATATTAACAATGATATTACTGGCATCTATAATATTATATATTATATCCTTGATCATATACTTACCCAAATAGTTTGATCACTAACTTTACTCCTAAAGTTAATATTCTAGTTATCCTAGGGTTGCAACCAATTATATCTCTACAAAAGCCTGTGATCCAACAGTTATTCTTATATATATAAACATAATTCTCACAGATCAGAGATAAATAGGAGAGAAGAAAGGATAAGAAAAAGAAAAATATTATTAAGAGAAAAATTACTTCTTACTACCCATTACCATGGCCATTACAGCTTTCTGTACATGCAGACGGTTCTCAGCTTCTTCAAAGTATAGGCTCTTCTCATAGCTGTCTAGTACTTCATCTGTAACTTCTTGTCCACGGTCTGCTGGTCCACAGTGCATGTAGAAAGGTTTGCCGGCTTTTTCGAGTCTCTCCATAGTTACTATCCAGTCTTTAAACTTTGCTTGATACGCTTTAGCACCCTCCTTATCAACTACGTTGTTGAATGGTGGGAAGAATCCTTTCGGGCTCCAAGCCTTTGGATACACGAAGGTTGCTCCTTCGAATGCTTCATCCATATCATGTACTACCTTGAACTCACTACCCCAGTGCTCAGTGTATTGTTTAACCTTTGCTAGTACGTCATCTAATAATTCAAAACCTGGTGGATGAGCAATATAAACGTCTGCTCCCAGCATAGCAGCTATTAATGCTACACTCTGTGGAACTGCTAATGGTTTTAACCCACCACTATATGCATAGCTGACAACGAATTTCTTTCCTCTTAGATCCTTGGGCCATCCAAGTGCTTCTAGAGCTGCTTGTGCATCGGCTAATGCCTGGAATGGGTGATAGATATCGTCCTCCATATTAAGTACTGGTATACTTGCCCACTTAGCAAATTCCTGTATAATCTTGTGTCCACGTCCAATAATCCATTTAGCAGCGTCTCCATAGATACGTATAGCTATTCCACTACCATACCTGCTTAGAACTCGTGATACGTCACGTATTGCTTCTGTCTGATATGGTACCATGTCTTCTGGAAGTGTTGGTCTATATACTTGGTCTGCAGCTATATAGATGCCTTGACCACCTAACTGATAGATTCCTGTTTGGAAACTGTTTCTTGTACGGAGACTCTTGTTGTAGAATAGTAGATACAATGTCTTCCCATCTAACCAGTTAACTTTCCTTACGCCTTTATGATACATTTCCTTCAGCTCTTTCGCTGCTTGTAGTACCTTGAATATTGTGTCTATATTATAGTCGACATTTGTTAGCCAATGTTTTCCTTCCAGATATCCTAGGAACCAAGGTTCACTCATAACACTTTGCCTCCAAGTCCTATTTGTCAATATACACTTATACTGTCGGTCCAAATATATATTGTCTATGCTGATCACATGGGAACAGATATATCTTGATACGGTGAAAAATAAATAATAGATAGTGAATAATTAAAAGAACCATTAGTTTAACGATGCAGACATAACAATAAGGTTTTAATGGCTGAATATTATGACCTATAAATACCCAATAATTCCTACAATAATAGATCCAGATTCGCTCATCTATTTTGACCAATACAGAGAAGCAGCATTGATCACATATTTATACTCTGTTAAGGGCAAGAAGCTCTCTAGGATAATACCCATATACTACCCCCTATTATTTCTTGAAGGATACGATAATAGGACATTTATACTAGATTATCTAAACAAGAAGGATTTCAGGCTGAAATATAAAGTACCTAACACCGACTACATTAAGTCTATCACTATAGATTCATTAAATGAAAATGCCTTAATTAGTATTCGTGAAATTCTCAAAGAATACATTCGAGGAAAATACTCTGTAGATGGAGAACTTGTTTTACCTAAGGTAATACCATATAAGTCAATTATTAATGAATTATCAGAAATAATAAGTAGGTGCGGATACGATATATCCAGCGGATATGAAATAAACATAGCACCTACTAGCATAGATATAGAGGAGTATGTTAATCAAATAAACCAATTCATATACCTCATTACTAAAACAATCATGGATATTATGAAGATTATAGAGGATCTATCATATCAATCATTTATTGCAATAAACGATATTAAAGAAAAATACTCTAGAATCCATGGGAGAATAGATAGAAGCATTAACGAAACACAAGAATTGATTAAGGAAAAAATTAACCTTTTAAGTACAGAAATGGTTTCAGAACTTAAAAACACTGAGCGAAGATATCAAAGAATAATAAGTGGTATAGAAGTTCAAATTAGAACTATTGATAATGAGATCCGTAGATTAATTAGTGAACAATCAATGTTCAGAAATAAAAAAAGACATGCTGAGCTCATTAAGGAGCTTGAACACCAACGAGGAAAGCTCCAAGTAAGAATTAAAAAATTACAGAAGTCGCTTAAAAAAGATTTAGAATCGGTGAGAAACAAATATATTAAGATGATCAGTGTTGAAGAGAAGAGGCTCGATCTAATAGAATCCGAGAAGGATAGAGTATCGAGGAATGCTATTAGTTTAATAAATCATTTACTGGCTTTATTATCGGAGATCGAATCATTATCTTATAGACTAATTGATAAGCTTCACTCATATTTTAGAAGACTCGAAGAAATAACTATTATAACTCCTAAAATGAGAAGCGGCATATACTTTCTAAGAACATATTTAGTGCAGGACACAAATAACCACTTTGAGATCATAACACCTTTCAAGATTACTCCTAGCTATATAGCCAGAGATGCGTTTAGGACGAAATACTATGTAAATATTAGAAGATATTTATTGTCTAAAAAAATATTTAGACAAATAATTGACCTTGCTAAGAGCAATTATATTGAACTAGTAAAACATGATCTACTTAATAGGGTTTCTTACTCAGATGTTAAGAATATTTTATATAGTCTATCGAGGAATTATGAGAAAATAGCTAATATTGATTTCAAATATATAGATAGGGTAATTTCTAATAACAAAAATAAATAGAGATGATCCATGAGATGTCGGGTGAAGGTAAACAGTATTTAAAGAAAAATATTTTAGCACTAAGTACTACAAGTCTTTTAACCGATATATCTAGTGAGTCTGTTTATGCTGTTTTACCATTCTATATTCAAAGCCTAGGTTATGGAAAAGAAGTTGTAGGTCTAGTGGAAGGGGCTGGAGAGCTTGTTGCTAGCATATTTAAGTATTTAAGTGGATTCATTGCTAATAAAATACACAAATATAAGTTATTGACTCTGATTGGTTATTCCTTATCTAACTTTATCAAGCCATTTTTCGCTATTACTCGTAGCTCGTTAGGCATCTTGTTAATTAAAGTATTAGATAGAACAGGCAAAGGTATAAGGACTTCTCCTAGAGACACATTGCTTGCAGCAAGTGCTAGTTCAGAATATAGAGGGAGAGCATTTGGTCTTCATAGAGCACTTGATACTGTTGGTGGAACTATTGGTCCTTTACTAGCTATATTTCTGTTATTATTTTTTGGATACATAGGTGTTTTCATATTCAGTATAATACCTGGATTACCTGCTATTCTAATATTGTTGTTTTTCGTTGAAGAAGTAGGTGTAAAAAAGAATGTTTCTAAGAAATCTGGGCTTTCACAGACAGGTATGAATCCATATTTCTGGTTATTCATAGCTACTGTTGCTGTTAGTGGTTTAGCGGGATATACTCAAGCATATTTATTATTACGAGCTAAGGAGATTGGTTGGAGTGAGGGGTTCTCTATATTGTTTCTAGTCATTGCTAATATAGTTTATGCATCACTAGCTTATCCAATAGGGTTTATTAGCGATGTTAAAGGATTTGATAAGTTATATCCATTAGTGTTTGTTTTACAGTTTACAGGATCAATTATTATAGTATTGTTTACGTATAGCTATATTGCTATAGTCTTTTTCATCATATATGGTATATACATGGCTTTCCACGACACTCTTATAAGGATTGTCACGAGTTTCTATGTTAAGAGGAGTGTTAGAGCTAAAGCATATGGATATATGCATGGAACATATGGGTTATCAGCTCTCATTGGATACTATATTCTAGGCAAAATATATGATTCAATGGGATACGCATATGCTTTTACATATTCTGCTATAGTAGCAGTTATAGGATTTATTTTGTCATTAATATTAATATATAAGACAAAACATGTAGTTGGCGGGATCTAATATGGTTACAAGCCTTAAAGGGAGAGACTTCTTAACATTAGCGGATTATTCCCGCGAAGAATTATTATTTGTTCTTGAGACAGCTAAGCATCTTAAACAAAGATACTTAGCAGGCGAAAGAGTAATTCCTCTACTTCCAGGTCGACATCTAGCAATGATTTTTGAAAAATCAAGCACGAGGACGAGGATAAGTTTTGAGACAGCTATGAGGGAGCTTGGAGGAGACGCTTTATATCTTGGCTGGAAAGAATTACAGCTAGGAAGAGGGGAAACTATTGAGGATACAGCTCGTGTAGTATCTAGATATGTTGACGGTATTATGGCGCGAGTTTATGAGCATGAGAAACTTGAAAAGCTTGCACAATATAGTCGTGTACCAGTAATTAATGGATTAAGCGATCTACTGCATCCAGCACAGGCATTAACAGATATTTATACTATTATGGAGAAGAAAGGATCTGATCTAAGTAAATTAAAAATAGTATTCATAGGAGATGGAGGCGACAATGTCCTACACAGCTTAATGCTTGGAATAGGGATTCTAGGGGGCAAGATAATTATATCTTCTCCGAAAGGATACGATCCTGATCCAAGGATTATTAAATTATTCGAGGAAAAAGCCGTACCTAATGGTGGAGAGTACGAGATAATACGTGATCCCTATGAAGCAGTTAGAGATGCTGATGTAGTGTACACCGATGTATGGGTTAGTATGGGGCAGGAGGCTGAAAAAGAGAAGAGGATAAAAGATCTGGAACCATATCGAGTAACAGTTGAGTTAATGAAACATGCTAAGTCGGATGCTGTATTTATGCATTGCCTACCAGCACATAGAGGGCAGGAAGTTGTCGATGAAGTAATTGATGGTAAATGGAGTATTGTTTGGGATCAAGCAGAGAATCGTAAACACGTACAAAAGGCCATTCTTGCGCTTATTATTCCATAGAACAAAGTATATGTATAACCTAAGGGAAATAGTTTTATTTTTTTCGAGAGATTATCTTTTTAAAAGTTGAAATAAGTTTTATGAATTAGTTGTTTATTATGATGGTGTAAAGAAATGAGCAAAACATTTTATAAAATGGCCGATAAGATCTATTTATGGTTTGATAAAAGACCTAATGCAGGTAAGGCATTAACATATCTTGTCCTATTATTGATTATTGCTTTTGGTATATATGTGCGTGGATTACCAGCTATAAATTATGGGTTGGAGCTACATGCTAATGATCCGTGGATTGAGTATTGGCAAGCAAACTATACATATACGCATGGCTTATTATCATGGTATACTTTAACAAAGCAGAATCCTGACACACATTTATTCTGGTATCCATGGGGCAGAGACTTCACTAGATCAAGCTATCCAGGCCTCCCGTTATGGACTGCTTTAACTTATCCTCTTGTTAAACCATTTGGCTTAACGATTAAGGACTGGATAGTTCTACAACCATTATTATTCGCAGTAATAGCTTTCATTACTATATTCTTGGCGGCTAAAGAACTTACTGGAGGAAATATTTTTGCCGGGCTCTTTGCTGCTTTAATGTATGCTGTAGTCCCTGCTGCTAGTGATAGAAATATTGTTGGTTTCGTTGAGAAAGAGGGTATAGCTTTAGGCTTTATATTCTTATTTGTATACTTCTATGCTAAGTTGGTTAAGAATATTAATAATAAGGGAGGAGGGGAGACTGCTAAGATAAAATATGCTGTTCTAGCAAGTCTTTCAATGGCTGTTGTTGGATGGTTCTGGGGTGGATACAGCTATTTGCTTGGAAGCTTTATTTTATTCCTTATGTTGTATCCATTATTTGCTCCTAAAGAGATAACTTTAGATTTTATAAAGTATAATATACTTGTGGTGATTCTCTCACTATTATTTGTCAGCTTATCTCCTTCAATAATATTTCATCTAGGACTATATCCGTTTAGACTGCATGGATTAGCAACGTTAATGCTTGGACTATTATTATTACCTGTACTATTCTATTTATTCCATAACGGTTACAAGCATTTACACCTCAAGAAGCCATTGATCGGGACATGGCATTATTTTGGAATACTAGTGATCGTGGTGATCACTGGTTTAGCCCTCATCTCCGTGGGAGTAATCAATATTGGTGCTAGATATGCATGGGCTCTAGGCTTACACTTTGTTAAGGCTCCACCCTTGGTTAGAAGTGTCGAAGAGCATCAGCCGGCTATTGAGGCTGCTGGAATACTCGGAGTACTTCATTCATGGGGTACAGGGGTCTACTGGTTATTCTTTGTTTCGCCACTATTCCTAGCGTTTTTCGGGGCTTTATACTTATTGTATAAGGGAGGAGCTGATCGAATATATGTTGCCATCGGTTTCTTGATTGCATTCTATGCGTATTTCAACGCTGCTTACTTCGAAGCTTTAGCAGCATCTTATGGATTATTGGTTGCAGGAGTATTTGCAGGATATTTGTGGAGTAAAGTGGTTCCCACGAGACGGGAAGTTAATGAGTGGAAGAGGGGGAGGGCTAGGATTAAGACTGATTCAGGGTTTAGAATAATTGCTGGAGTATTAGTTATTCTATTATTTATTAATCTTGGATTCAGCGGCTATAATATTTATACGCAATATGATCATATGATATACTCTATAATGAGTGGAGGAGCACCAATTAATGCACGGACAGATGCATGGTATCAAACACTAGATTTCCTAAGAACAAATACTAGTAAGGACTCATTAATTGTTGCTTGGTGGGATTATGGATACTGGATAAGCGTGGGTGCACATAGAGCAACAGTTGCGGATGGTGCAACCCTTAACTCTACACAGATCTCATTATTAGCAAAAATATTAACAGCAAAGAACTCCTCTGAAGCAGTAGAGCTTTTGAAGAAACTAAAAGCACCAGCAAACAAAACATATATTCTAGTATTCGATGTTTTCCAGTTCCTGCCTCAGCAGGAGAATTCTTATCTAGTATATCCTGTAAAAGCCGGGCTTATCATTGGATTAGTAGATATTCCTAAGAGCAGGTGGATGATAGAGATTGGAGGTAGAGATATGAGCCAATACTTCTACCTCTACAGAGATCCAAACGGCGGTATAGTTCTTGCACCCAGATTTGACGAACCAGATACACTACCATTAATATATAAGATCCTAGTAGACAGTATACTCTACCTAAACATTCAGGACAAGAACCATACATATTACTTTGCATGGTATACTGGTTCACCCACTACTTTAAGCTATGAGCTTCAAAGCAGGCTTAGCAGGTATGGATTAAATATAAAGTATGAAATAGACGCTTATCAAACTAAGACATTGACATTGGCAGATAGGCCGCTTGCCAATGATCCTTACATCAAGCCGTATATGGTGATCGCTAAGCCATTCTATGGTATAACACTTAGAAGCGGCGGAACACTTGTAGAGGTAATAAGTATTTATCAAGTAACAATGCCAGATACGACGAGAAGCTAAGACTATTTGCTTATTTGGATACTATGGTTGTTTTGTAGTGTTTATGTTTTCGCTTTATAAACACTTTATAATTGTTTGTAAAATGCAGATGAAGGGCTCAAAAGTGGTCTATGTGGAGCCCCAATAGCCTCTCAATGAAGAGAGTGAAAAACCCGACCCAAAAGGGGGAGCCTGCAAACAATAAAGCACGGGCAACCACATAATGTATCCACTCCCTTTTAATAAAATCTTTTATAGATAATTTAAGCGGGTGTAGTATATTGGTATTTAGGCGTAGAAAGGTTAATCCATATAAGGAGACTTTATACGCTATTTATAATGTTAAGCAGGGAATGAGCCGTATAGAGGCTTTAATGGATAGAATTAAAAGTCGCAGACACCGCATGCTTGAAATAGCCGCTCAGCTTGAAATGCGTGGTGAAACTTTTCTAGCCAAGAAATATGCATCCGAAATAGCGAAACTTGACAAGATCCATTCTAGACTTGCGGATCTAAGATTGGTTCTTGAAAAAATAGTTTTAAGCCTCGAATATGCTATGACTATACATAATTTCAAAGGCATAGCCAAAGAAGTTCTGAATCTAACTAATGAATTAAAGAAGCTTCCAGAAGCAACTATTCCAGACATAGGTTTGTTATTTGCCAATTTAGAATCAACTCTTAGAAACCTAGAAATGTCTAGTTATGAAGTACCAGATATAGGTTCCTCATTTATTGTAGAGGACTACACTGATTCTGAAAAGATACTTATGGAGGCTAGAGAAATCATTAAGAAGAAATTGGAGACAGAATTAGCTGTTAGTAATGATAACAACTACTAATTGTTTATAGGATAAGAGCATACTTCTTCTCCTCCTTCAATAATACTATCTCAACTCTGAGTTTCTTCAATAATTCTTTAAGCTCAGGTGGAATACTTGATACTAAATCAATAGGCATAGTTATTATGTGTCTATTAAACTTCTTGTTGAGAATTGCTGAGCCAAGAGCATATGCTAATGCTTTCAGCTGTGTAGGTTTATCAATTGCTGGATCGATTACCCATACACCTATTCTTTCATTGTTTTCCTTAGCAATAATGTCTGGTGCTAATGGTTTTCTATTATACTGGTTCTCATAAGCTTCATACCCGATCTTCTTGAGCTCCTCAATTATTTGTGCTAATAAATATTTTCTAGTAGGTATAAATCTATGTTCTTCTAAATACTTCTCTAATGGTCCATGTATTTCTGGGTCGTAAAGCGTATATCTACCCCTAGCAATTCTGAAGAGGAAGAGCTTATCTGGGTCGCGATACCGGTCTTTACTATTACTATTAACTGTTACTAAGTCTATTTCGAAATCTAGACTGGTCTCAGGACGTGTTGGATCAAGTGTTTTAGCGAATTTTGTTAATTCTTTTCTACTAAATCTTTTCTTGCCTGATTTGACTAGTTGTTCTGCTGCTTCCTTAAGTATCATCCAGTTTGGTTTCTTGCTGAGATTTCCCAGGTTATTAGCCAAGCTTTTTCACCAGATAAATAAACATGGTTTAGTTCCTATTAATAAATTTATTTCTATAATACTAGCTGAAATGGGATTAGGAAAAATAATCTATGAAAGTAACTGTTAAAATAGATTTGTAAAATAGAGTTACTTATTACTCTGGAGTCTTCTCTTGGAAAATTTCTATGAGCTTTCTTGCTAACTCTCTAATTGCTTTTGAAGCTTCTGCATCAGGATATTCAATATAATATGGAACACCTCTATCTAGTGCTTCGCCGATATAGGGGTCTAAAGGTATTTTCGCTAGAAGTTTTGTATTGTATTTTTTAGCTAGTTCTTCGCCTGTGCTTTTCCCTAATAAATAGTATACTGATCCGCATTTAGGACATTTAAAGTAGCTCATATTCTCCACAATACCTAGCAATTTAACTCCATTATTTACTACGAAATTTATTGCTTTAGCAACAATTACTTCGGACAATATACTTGGGGCTGTAACGATGATTGCTCCATCGAGATCTTTTATTGTCTGAACAATAGTGATCGCTTCATCACCTGTTCCCGGGGGAAGATCGATTATTAAGAAATCGTTTTCTCCCCAGTTCACCTTAGCCAATAACTCTGTTATAGCTTTAGATTTTAATGGCCCCCTCCATATGATCGGTAAATCTGGGGAATCAAGCATTAAGTTTGTAGCTACAACTTTTATTCCTAAAGGACCCGGAGTTGGCTCTATACCGTTTTCACTAGCATATAGTCTCATACCATGCATTGCGAGAACAGTAGGTATCGAGGAACCATGGATGTCTGCATCAAATAAAGCCACTCTATACCCTTCAGAGGCTAGTGCTAAGCTGAGCATTGCAGATACGAATGTTTTTCCTACTCCTCCTTTCCCGCTTAAAACTATTATTTTATGTTTGGTCTTGCTTAATCTCTCCCTAGCATCATTGATCAACTTAAATATAGGAGTATATGTTCTCTGTTGGGTTGGAGATCGACTAATATTGTAGCTCATGTTGATCATCCTATAACTAACTATTAGCTGATTCATAGCTCTAATATAATATTTAAACCCTTAATAAAACATGATAAATGATTACTTGTAAGGAATAATAATGTTAGGAGAGATAAGCACAACATAAATCTTTACATTTATTTAGGAAATGGTGTTGATGATTTTGAGCAATGATGAAAGATACGCTATGGTTTCAAAAAAGCTTTTAAAACAACAGTTCATCAGCCTAACAATTAATGCTTTAGGCGGATTTGCTTCAAGCATATTTTTAGGCATGTACAGGTTCTTTATAAGAGAGAATCCATGGATTCTAGCAATTAATCCTCCATTGAAGGATCTTAATGGAAACATTTATTCAAGCTTATTATCTCGTTTAAACAGTGGATTATACCTTGGATCAATTAAACCTAGACTTAGAGATAAAGTAGTAATAAGTAATATATTAGTTGTGTTATCCACACTTGTCATGACAAGTACAATCATATTATTTATTACTTGGTTCCTTATTGGTGGTGATTTATTATTAATATTTGAAGTCGCTTTACCAGCAATGATTTTTGTATCAATCATACTGTACCCGTTCACATCTTATTCATCCATATATCTTTACCGTCATGGATTTGAGCCTGAAAGCTTAATGTTACCTGTGATCTTTCTGTTAGCAGATATTATTACTACACCGACACTTATTGGTTATTCATTATTGGTATTATTTAATAGTATTATTAGACACATAGTTTTCGTAATCATATTGTTGGTTACTGTGTTTTTAGCCTATATATCATACATGTATAAATTACGTGAAACTTTTAGAACTATAGGTGAGAGCCAATTAGTTCTTATTTTTTGCTTGTTCCTAGATGTTGGAGCAGGTGCTTTTCTAGCTAGAAATATTGATCTCCTAGTATCTTATCCCTTCATAATATTGACTGTGTCTGTTTTTAATGGATTAATGGGGTCTTTGACATCAATCTATGCAATAAGACAGAATGTTCTCTATCATATAGGCTTAACAAGTCTTAAGCCGGATAAGAAAAAGCTAAGCTATCTCCCTTACATGTATGTTTTGTCAATTTATACATCGTTTTTAATATTAATGATTGGTTATGCTCTAGCATATATTATAACTGGCGGCTCAGTATTGTCGATAGGTATCGCAATACTTATATCGCTAGTATCATCTATAGTTATAACACCTATTCTATGGCTTTTGATACAAATATTTGCTTATTTAAGCTTTAAAATAGGTTTTGATCCCGATAATGTTATGTCACCTATTCTAACCAGCATGATAGACATTATAGGCACAATCATATACATTTTAACCGCTAACTTGATTATTTCCATATTAATGGCTTAGTATTAATATAAACTAGAAATTCATTAATGAATACTTATACATAATACTACATAAATACATAAATAGTAAAGTCGTGGTGTAACAATTTGATATGTAGCGCAGCACCTGCAAAAGTTATTTTGTTCGGGGAACACTTCGTTGTAAAGGATAAGCCAGCAATAGTTACAGCTGTGAATCTATATGCTAAAACATGTATTACGGAATTGGAGAGTGAAAAACATCTGCTTATCTCTAAGCAGCTCCGACTAGAAACTGACATTGATAAAGATCGTGTTCCTGAACAACTGGCACAATTCAAACATATATATGAAATCATTAATGACAAATATGGGATTACAAGGGGTTTTAAAGCGTTTATTGATTCCGATATACCCGTATCTTCCGGCATGGGATCGTCGGCAGCAACTGCAGTTTCCTTTACATATTCATTACTGAGATTCTTAGGGGTAGAATTCGAACTAGAGGATATAAATAATATAGCTTATGAAGCAGAAAAACTAGTTCACGGAAAACCTAGCGGTATAGATAATACTGTTTCAACATATGGTGGAATAATATATTATAAGAGAGGATATATGGAGAAACTAAATGTTAAATGGCCTCAAAACCTGTCATTAGTAGTTGTTGATTCGGGTATCAAGAGAAATACGGGAAAAGTTGTAATGGATGTCTTGGAGAGATATGAGAGACACAAAGAAATAATGAAGCACATATACGATGCAGCCGAACAACTTGTTAATAAAGCTAGGAATTTGATCTTATCTGGTCGTTTTTATGATTTAGGCGAGCTAATAAGTATAAACCAAGGATTACTAGAATCCATAGGAGTTTCTATATATGAGACAGACAAGATCATTTATGCTATGATTGAGAATGGTGCATTAGGAGCTAAAATTAGTGGTGCTGGTAGAGGAGGAATAGTTTACGGATTATTTATGGAAAACAACCTTAACAAAGCAATTCATAAATTAAAAAATATAGGTTACAAACCCATTATTGTGAAGCCCGTTGAGAAAGGCGTTATAGAACTTCAAGATTCACTAATGAATATACATTATTAATCTTCGAACCCGCCTAGGATACTATATAATGGAGCACTCGATACAGGTGATTGAAACATGTCTGATAACGTTAGAAGCGGAGATCATAAGAGAATCAAGTATAGAGATGATGTTTTCAACAGAATAAGCCTAATTATATCTGATGGTCTCCGCCCAATTTATGAATACAATAATATTGTTAAAAACTATGGCTACTACCTGAAACCTGTACATATAGTTGTTAAGAAGTCTGGAAATGAGACTGTAAAATACTATTACTACGGAAGATACTGGTATAGAATAGAATATGTTAAAGGAAAAAAGAAAAGGCTCAAGTGGATCTATGTCGGCAAGGAAAAACCTGATAAAAAACTACCAGACCCCCCGAACAATCCATTTGAGGGCACAGTCATAAAAATTAGAAATGGAACAATAGAAATATCTGGTTCAAAAGAAGCATTATCCATATTATCGAGGGCTTTTCAATTAGAGTAATTATTACTTATTATTGGTTCGGTGAATATAATTGGAAAACCTACGTATTAGAAATGCTAGGTTCATTATAACTCCTAATGATCTTAACAACACTATTATCTATGAAAGGAAGGACATCATTGTTGAGAATGGAGTAATAACTTGTATAGGTGATCATTGTTCGAAGCCTAGAGGATCACTAGTTATCGATGCATCAAAACAAGTTGTTACTCCAGCATATATAAATGCACATACTCATGCAGGAACATCATTTCTAAGAGGCTCTATTCCTGATCACGAGTATTGGGATTTAATTAAAACCCAAAAAGTTATTGAAGAAAAACTGTTAACTCCAGAACTAGTTTTTCATTCGAGTAGATTATCCTGTGCTGAAATGTTATTGAACGGCATTATAGGTTTCATAGATATGTATCATTACCCTGAAGAAACAATTAAAGCATGCATTGATCTAGGACTGTATGTTTCAACGGGCCCGATTATGCCGGTGGAAGAGGAGCTAAAGCTTTTTCTATCCAAGTTCAAAAATGTTGATAGGGTATTTCCGATCATTAATATCCCTAATATGAATTATTCAAGGCTAGAGGAGCTCGATAATATTTTTAGTTTAGCTAAAAAATATGGTTTAAAAATACAATTACATGTTTCGGAAACTAGGCGAGAAGTTTTCTTATTCAAGAAATATACAGAGCATTGGCCAATAGAATATCTATATAAGAATAAATTATTAGGTGAGAATGTTTACTTAGTAAATCCTAATTGGGTTTCAAGTACTGAACTCGAGTATATTTCTGAAGAGAGAGCTTCTATAATATTATGTCCCCATAGATCTATGAGGCTCGCTATTGGAGGTTTTGCACCAGTATATGAGGCTATTAGGAAGAATATTCCATTAACTGTTGGTACCGGTGATTTTACAGGTGATAAAATAAATATTTTGTCCGAGATTAGAGAACTATTACTTCTATATAGGCATTATTATAAGGATACTAGGCTTAGACTTGGAGCGACTTATTCCTATGTTGTTTTGAATGGATATAGAGTAATGGGTATTAAGGGTGGATACATTAAAGAGGGTTATCCAGCTAACCTAGTAGTTTATGATATAGATGCTTTGAAGAATACGCCATTACACTCCGGGAATCTTTTAAGTAGGTTTATTTTAGGCAATGGTTTTATTCCACATTATATAGTAGTGGATGGCCATATTATATATGATAGTTCTAAACACGATGAACTAGTTAAGAGGCTAGAGGATAGTATAGTTTATTTAGAGCATATTTCTCAGAGGATCAATTATGAGACTGGTGAACTTATTGAGCAAGCTTGGTAGGATATATTATTATCTAGGATTATCTGCAATAATATCAACTACTTGTGCATCTATAGGTTCTCTCTTGGTATTCTTAATATACGAGATTGAAGCTTATCTCTTATATGCTGTAGTGTGGGGTTTAATAGCCATTATAGACTATATAGTATGGCGGAGCCCTCCAAAACAGGGGTTGAGGAATTTGTGTGAGAGAAAAGAATGCGGTGCTCTCAGGGAATCAGCTGAGCTAGTAGCAATTATTAATTATTTGAGTAACCGTAGAGATGAATATGGTGTTGCTTGGAGGCTTGATAGTTTATTAAGTAAGGTTGATCTATTATCTGATATAATATATAATTGTTGCGGAGCAGAAACTCATGAATCATTTATAAACTATATGAATAATCCAGGAAACGAAGATTTAGCATCGGAAACTATAAGAATGCTTCATGAATGCATGATTAGAAATGAATGTAAAAGTAATGTTTCAATTGAGGAGAAATAGTTCTTTAATCTATAAATTATGCTATGTTATTTAGCGGTTTTCAAAACAATATCCCATCGAGTTCTTGATTGTTCAACTACGGGCACAACTTTTCTCGCTTCTAAAACATCGTCTGGGTTAATTGGCCATTCAACGTATCCTCTTCTATAACCCATATCTATTTCTCTAAAACCATGTGGGCTAAATACACCGCTTCTGCCAACGTATTGTTTTCCTGTTTGGTCAGATAATATAATATACATAGTGTTTTCATGGCTTCTAGCTCTAGCTAGTAAGTCGAGTATTTCCTCCTTCAATGGGCCTCTAACCCATCCTGCATGAATAAATACTCCATAAGCATCTTTTCGCGCATAGCTTCTAAAAAGCTCTGGGAAGCGTAGATCATAACATATAGCTACATAGAATCTAACATGGTTAAATACTAATGGTCGAGAAAGAGTTCTACCAGGCAGAAAATAATCTGATTCCCGATAACCATATGCGTCAAATAAGTGCATTTTACTATATACTTTATCAATCCTACCACTTGGATGAACAAGTATGCTTGAACTCATTGTTTTTGGCGGAGTATCTGTTTTTTCAATGAAATGTATAAGCATATATGTGTCAAGTTTCGCCGCGAGATCGCTTATCTTAGAAATATATATACTATCATTTATCCTCTCAGCACGCTCATATACATCACTAGGCTTCAATCCGGCAAGAATGTTTATCATTGAGTATTCTGGGACGACAACAATATCTGCGACTTGGTGTTTTTCTTCTAGCAATTCTCTGATTCTCTTATAATTCTCCATAGGATCAACTGTGAATTCATCTTGTAATATACCTACAAATATCTCATTCAATACCCATATGACACCTTTTCAAATAATCTCTCTATAGATTCGCATAAATAACTGATTACTGTAATCCAATGATTTTCTTGATTTCGGTTGTGGCGTTTCTTGTAAGGATCTCGTTGAGATCGTAGACTTCAACCTTGATATCTTTTATGACGAATTTATTGTTTTCTACTTCGTAGTTAAGTATAATATTTACAATAGCATCTTTAGGAATTTCAAATCTTTCTACTAGAACATTAAAGATTTTAGCGTTCAAGTCGCTAATAATATTATTTATTTCTTTAGCATCCAGTGTTTTTTGCTTATAATAATCGCGGAGAGCAGCATTAACGACTCTTCTGAGTTTTAACGCGTAACCACTTACTCTAACTGGCCCAGTTCTTACCTCGGGCAATTCTTATAACACCCATATTATATATTGATCCAATTGTAAAATATATTCTTTATCATTAAGAACTCTGTTAAAAGAGATAGAAGAGTTGTGAAAAGTATGTATAGAATACCTAGACTCATAGATATTAATGCTAAATCGAGGATTTTTAGAGATAAGAAGAAGTTATTAATTATTGGGAGATGCGTTGAGCTAGAGCATCCTGAAACATTGGAGAAGTTTAAAAATGAGTATGCCTTATTATCTGTTTGTCTAGAAGCGGAACACGTAAATATGGTTGGGTTTAAGCTTGCAGGAATACTTGCTCGTGGAAAATATGATGAAGTATCAGTTTTAACAGTTGATGGAAGTCTTCATTGTACACAGCTTCATTGGATGGTTGAAGAAGTAATTAAGATCCTTCGGGGGAACAGTATTAAACGAAGACACTTTGTTATTTATCATGGGAAACTATATGAAGTATCCGTTAAAGCAGTTAAAACAAGCCGGTACTTATACAAGGTGCATAAACTAGTTATGGAGGGCTAGAACATATAATGTCAAGTTTCGAGACGAAAATTAGTGATCTACTGAGGGCATGTGATATTATTTCTAAGAGATTGCATAGTTTTAGGAGAATACCTAGTTCACTAATATATTCTTCTTCCTTAATCACTGTTTACGCTTTATTCCTTATTTTATCATATTTTATTAAATGGAATCAATTCATTTATGTTGCCGAGTTACTGGTAGGACTGCTTGGATCAACAATTATATTCGTACTTCATATACTTATTCTTAGAAAGCTAAATAATCACATAGAGGTTTCCAAATATCTACACTCACATATAGAGGATATGTTGAAAATAATAAACTTAGGGTTAAGAGGGGAATCATATAATTATCTTATAAAGTTTCTAGCTATTGAGAAGTCTCCTTTAAAATATATGCCTGTCCTATTAATTGTTCCATATTTATCTCTTCTCATAGCGGAAAACCCATTTTTTTCGATACTGCTTATACTTCTTTTCCATGCTTCTCTCTCGATCCTTTTATTTTTCCAGATAGAATTATTTAATAGACATATTGTATATGAGAATAAGATTACTCGTGAATTATTTAATAGAATCAATAATAATGAATATGATGATTACGAACCATTCATTCTTGGATTAAAAGATGTTTTATTATCTATAATTTCTCTTGGAACATATCTTATAGCTTTATATGCAAAGGTGGATGCATACTTAGATGAACATATTGTTAAGCATAGGAAAAATTATAGATTGTTCAAGATAAACTATATTAGGAAGTCTAGAGAGTTTCTAGACTCTACTCAGCAATGATCTCTCCAATATTATTTGGTAATCTATAGCCTGGGAACTGGTTCTGGATTTCATTTTTCTTCTCTCCTAGCGACTTAAGTGTATTGATGAATTCTCTGACTAGTTTTTTATCCATGCGTTCCCTCAATATGAGGAAGTCATATTTTTCCCAAGTTAAGGGTATAAAGTCTAGATTATACATTTTAGCAGCCATTTCAACAGCTATTCCTGCATCTGCTCTACCCTGAGCTATAGCTGCTGCAACAGCTGTATGTGTTTTCACTTCATACATGTATCCATTGATTTTCTCAACTATGTCTTGAAACGATATATTTTCTTTCTCAGCTAGTTTTCTCAATACATAGTCTAGGTATACGCGTGTTCCAGAGCCTCTTGTTCTATTCACGATCACTATGTCGTTTCTAAGGAAATCCCTGATCCCCGTTATTTTCTTAGGATTACCTTTTGCAACAAGTATTCCAAGTCTTCGCTCATATCCTCGTAATAAGACGGCTTTTCTTTTTAGACCGAATTTTTCTAAGAATGGAACATTGTATTCGAGTGTTTCTTCATCTAGTAGATGTGTTGGTGCTATATCTGCTTCTCCTCTCTTTATAGCTCTCCATCCCCCCATGCTCCCGGTAGATATCATTCTTGTTTGATCAGCTAAACCATACTGTACAAGTATATGGTAAAGTAAGATATCATTGCTACCTATAATCACGAGTCTAGGTAGGCTTTCTAGGTCTCTGAACAATACTGTTTCCACAACTGAGTCTTCGAGGAGTAGATCAGTATTTTCTGGGAGAATAACGTATCCATCACTATAAATAAATGGTGATATGCTACCACTCTTAATTGAGACGGGATATGCTGTGTATCCTTGAGGGGTTTCTATGAGGGATACTGGTAATAGCCATGTTTTACCTAGGGGTTTCTTAATTCTATAAGCTAGTCTAGCACGTATTTTTCTTCTTCTAGGAGGCCTTGTTCCCAATAGTTTATACATTATAGGCTTTACGATTTGGTCGAATATCATGTAGCATGATAGTGGGAATCCAGGTAAACCAAATAATAGTTTCTTATCTGCAACGGCGATAACTGTTGGTTTTCCAGGCTTCGTTTTTAATCCGTGAACAATTACTCCTGGTTCGCCTAGTTTTTCGAATACTCTATAAATAGTGTCTCCTAATCCAGCACTTGTTCCTCCGCTTGTAATAACTATGTCTGCCCATGTAAGGGCTTTCTTGATCTCAGAGTAAATAATTTCTTCGTTATCTGGGAGTCTACCAATAAATTTAGCATCTACACCCATCTCGTTTAGAGATGAAGTAACAAGATATCCATTAACATCAAATACTTTTCCTGCAACAAGTTTTTCTCCGGGCTCTACTACTTCGTTGCCCGTTGAGAATACTGCTACTTTTGGTTTAACATATACTTTTACCTTGTTAACCCCTAGACCGGAGAGTAAGCCAATTATATTTGGGGTTATAATAGTCCCCTTCAATAATACAAGGTCTCCCATAGATATATCGCTTCCCGTAGAAGCAATATTTTCTCCTGGAGCGGCTGCACGATATATTTCTACTTCATTATTTTCCCGCCTAGTGTATTCGACCATGACTACAGTATCTGCTCCTCTAGGGATCATTGCTCCTGTAGCGATTTCTACAGCTTCTCCTTTTCTAATCTCTGTAGATGGTTTCTCCCCAGGCTCGATTCCCCCTATAACTTTTAGCTTAACAGGGTGTAGATCGTCTGCTCCTCTAATATCCATGCTCCTAACAGCATAACCATCGACTTCGCTTCTATCAAATGGAGGATGATCTATTGGTGCATAAATATCTTCGGCTAATACTCTGCCAGAAGAATTAATTAGGTCAACATATTCTTCGCCGAGAGGCTTCAAGGGATAATATTTTTCTACAACTTTGAAAACTTCATTCAACCCTATTAGTTGGTGAAAAATTTTACGTTCCACTATTTAGTCCCCCAATTATAAACTAATTGATTACAAATAATATATCCGGGTTTTAAACCATTTTAGTATTATCTGGAACATGGATGGGTGTGGTAAAGAGTTGGATGTTGAGAAGCTTTTAGAATATGGTTTTCCGAGAACTTATATTGAATTATTGAAAAATAGAGGGATCACAAGGCTCAACCCTGTTCAGAAAAGTGCTGTTAAGAAGGGATTGTTCAATAGTATGAATCTTTTAGTATCAGCACCGACAGCAAGCGGTAAGACGTTAATTGGTGAAATGGCGCTTGTCCATAACACAATTAATAAGGACATGATTGGTTTATACCTTGTTCCACTAAGAGCACTGGCTTCTGAGAAATATGATGAATTCAAGGAATTAGAAAAACTAGGTTTAAGAATTGGGATAACAACGGGAGATTATGAGTCGCCAGCAGAGTATTTGGGTAGATACAATATAGTTATAGCTACTTATGAGAGATTCGATAGTTTATTAAGACTTAAACCTAAATGGTTGAATAGAATAGGAGTTGTTGTTATTGATGAATTCCATATGATAGGTGATCCGGAAAGAGGACCTATTCTAGAAATGATTATTGCAAAAATGCTGAGTTCTCAAGCTCAAATAATTGGTTTATCAGCAACAATAGGTAATCCAGATGTTTTAGCTGGATGGATTAATGCTGAACTAGTAGACGATCCATATAGACCTGTAGAATTAGTTGAAGGAGTATACGATAAGAAAAACCACGTAATAGTTTTCAGGGATGGGAGGAGAGAGAAAATAATTCATAGAATAGGCGGTGCAGCCTTAAACATTTCTCTTCAAAGCATTTCCAGTGGTATACAAGTACTAGTATTTGTACATAATAGGAGAAAAGCTGAGGAATGGGCTTTTAAGCTTTCAGAACATATGGGATTATTTAAGCACCTTATAGATAAAAATAAGTTATCAGAGATTCTTGAAGAATTAAAAGAGTCACCAAGCAGGTTGGAGAGAGAAAAACTAGAATACCTAATTAGTAGAGGAGTAGCCTTCCACCATGCAGGACTGAGTAGTGTTGCACGTAGAGTTGTAGAGAAAGGTTTCAGGGAGAGAATAATTAGAGCAGTATTCGCGACTCCAACATTAGCTGCTGGAGTAAATCTTCCTGCTAGAAGAGTTCTCGTCTCTATTAAAAGATATAGTCCTATGAGAAGGCAGACTGTGAATATTGCTGTTTATGAATATAAACAAATGGCTGGCAGAGCCGGTAGACCAACATATGACCCATATGGTGAAGCCATAATCTATGATGCTTCTAGTTTATCTGAGGGATTGAAGTTTATTCATGGAAAACTAGAACCCATAACTAGTAAGTTGAACAATGAGCGTAGTTTGAGAATACATGTATTAGCGTTAATAGCCTCGAAAGATGCTAATACTCTAGAAGAAATCATTAATGTTTTCAAGAACACATTATTTGTAGCAGAATATAGAGATCTTGCCTATTTGAAGTCTACAATAGACATAGTACTAGATGATCTATTAGAGTGGGGTATGATAGAGTCTATTGGAAACAATAAATTTATTGCCACAAAGCTTGGATTAATAACTTCGATAACATATCTCGATCCACTATCTGTTAACCGGTACTTAGAAAATATAAAAGATAATGTAGGTGACTTATACTATCTAATGCTTATAACACAGACACCCGATTATTTGAGGAGCAAACCCTATATAAGCAATAAACTAGTTGAACTATACGAAGAAGAAGCATTAGAGCTTAGCGATGAAGACATTATACCAGAGCCTCCTAAAACATTTGAATACTATGATTACTATGTATGGTTGCAAAGCTTTGTTCAAGCAAAAATGCTTCATGACTGGATAAATGAGATAGATGAAGATGAAATAGCTGAGAAATACGGTGTTGGGCCCGGCGATATTTATTCTGCTAGAGATACAGCTTCATGGATAGCTAGTGCTCTTAGCCGTGTTGAAAAAGTATTGGGCAACACTGTTAGAGCTAATAATCTTGAGAAACTAAGTATTAGACTAGAATATGGGGTTAAAGAAGATGCATTAGAACTAGTAGAGTTGCAAGGTATAGGTAGAGTGAGAGCTAGAACACTAATTAAACATGGCATTAAATCTCTTAAGGATCTAGCGAGTACTCCGCCATCCAAAATAGAATCATTGCCCGGGTTTGGATCGAGACTTGTGAGATCATTATATGAGCAGTTGAGAGAAAAGGGATTAATATAGTTGCTCAGTGTTCAAGACTCCTTAATAGTTCCTTTAAAGCTTTCATTTGATGCTTTAACTTATTATATCTAAGATCAAATTCTTCCATACCTATCTCGCCATCCCTAAGCTTCTTCACGAGCTCCTCCACAACTTTTTTGATTGAGGTAAGCTTATTCTTAATTATTTCTGCTAAGTCCTCCTCTTTCCCTCTACTTCCATACATTACACCTAGATCTGATGGCTTATATACTTCAATTATTCTTTCACCCTCAAGCCTAAATATATGAGAAGCCCTAACAGCTATTCTTGGATCACGTGTGAAACAATAATTGTTTTTTCATGCTTAACGCTTAGGTCTGCATATAATTTAGTTATTTTTAAAGCATTCTCGATGTCAAGCTCTGCTGTGAGCTTATCCGTCAATAGTGCCAGGGGACTATTTGCTAAAGCAACAGTTGCAACAGCAATCGCAACTCTCTGTTGGTTTATGGTGAATTCTATCAGCTAGACCAACCTGTTCCAACAATCATTGTTATAACCGTATTCCTCAGTAAGTCCTAGAAAGTGTATCAATACTGGTTGAGATGAAATATTATGCTTGAAATTATTTATACTGAATCTGCTAGGTAACAAATAGTTTTCAACAAAAACATTAGGATGCTGTTTAATTTCGTGGTTGCCCGTGCTTTATTTTTTTGGTTGTTTTGGAAATTTTGGATATCTGCACGGGCTTCCCCCTCTTGGGTTGGGGCTTCATCCCTTCATCGTGGGGGCTATCGGGGCTCCACATAGACCACTTTGAGCCCTTCATCCGCATTTCCCAAATCATTAACCATTATATTAGTGAGGATTTATAAAACGAACCCCGCCAATCCATCAAAACAACCATAATATCCAAATAAGCAAATAGTCTCTATCTAACTTGTTAGAAATAATCTTTTCTATAATCCATAGATGATCGTTACCGTTGTAAAATACTATTATGCATTAGAGTAGGTCACTTATTAACTCTTTAACTATCTTGTTTACATATAAATATGAAGTATTATTGAGGAGAATGTTAAGCTTGTAACAGCAATTCGAATATGAAATAATACAATGAAATATTTGTTAGCTAGAAAAATTTTCTGTATTAAATTCATTATATTATTATCTTTTTCTAATTTCTAATGGATATTTTTAATTTTAATATTTACTAAATTAATTATTGATTTAATGTTTATAAATTAGATGGAATCTTTTTATTTCTTGTATTGAAAAAGAGATATATAGTATAATTTACGTGATCTATGGTGATCGTTGTTGAGTGACGTACTAGGGAACTTATCTTCTTCGTTTAACGAAGCGATCTCGCAGATAATATATTATCTGCCGAAAATCATAGGTGCAATTATTATAGTATTGATTGGTTATATTGTTGGTGTTCTTGTAAAGGATGCTACAAGTATTATCATAAATAAATTATTTGAAAAACCATTAGAGAAGACAAAATTTGGAAAATCTATTAAGGAGGCAGGTGTTGATCTCGGTAATTTAATAGGGATCTTGGTGATGGCTCTTGTAATCATTATTTCTATCGTAGCTGCCATCGATATATTATCATTGACAGGTTATACAGGCGAATTGGTGAGAGCTATAGCAATAGCTATACTCAACATAACTGCAGGCATAACAATACTAGCCATAGGTATCCCTGTATCAATAATATTTGCTGAGTATATTGCAAACTTTTTCGGGGGCTCTTTCAAGGATAAACATGAATTAGCTGTTTCATTAATTTATGATATTACAGCACTAGTATTGTCTGTCTTTGTCATAGCTTTAGCGGTTAAGGTTATGTTTCAGTATAATTTACTCCTCGACTACATAGTGTCGGCGGCACCGGGCTTTATTACAGCCTCTATAATATTGTTTATAGGATATGTCCTAGGAGATGCTATTGGTAAAATTGTTGATAAGATCATTGATGCAATTGTGGAGAAACCCCTTGAAGCAACAGATATTGGTCAAAGCATTAAGTCTATGAATATTGATTTATCTGGTCTAATAGGTGGCTTGACTAAAGCCTTTGTAATTGTGGTATCAATTGTTGCAGCAGTGGAGATTATTAATCTTGGAGGATTGACTGGCGAACTAGTATACCAGATAGCATTATATCTGCCTAAGCTGATAGGGGGAATAACACTATTAACACTTGGCTTAATACTTAGCGTTGCTTTAGCGAGGTATGTTGGAAAGTTCTTGCATGCAATGTTTAAGGAGAAATACTCTGGACTGGCTAGTTTAGCGGAGAACCTTATACTGCTCGGCTTAATAACGGTTATATTAACTATATCATTAAACATCATGTTGTTGCAAGGATCACTTATTTACCCATTAATACTTGGTATTATAGTAATAGTTGTGGGAGTATATGTAGCTGGAACAGTTGGATCAGTACTGGCTGAGACTTATCCAACATATAAGAGGCTAGCACCATTTATAGAATCATTGATAGTATTAATATTTATAGTGATCGGTGCAAGCGGTATATTCTCACAGTTTGTTGGAGCAACAAGTGTGATAAACACAATAGCTTGGGGTCTAAGCATAGCATTCGCACTAGTACTAATACCCGTGGTATTTCATTATACTAGGCT
The DNA here is from genome assembly GCF_000015945.1 of Staphylothermus marinus F1. Lineage (NCBI taxonomy): Archaea > Thermoproteati > Thermoproteota > Thermoprotei > Desulfurococcales > Desulfurococcaceae > Staphylothermus > Staphylothermus marinus. Next base: position 217,588 of record NC_009033.1, on the reverse strand, counting down.
AGCATGGAGAGAGGCTTCAAAATCAACAGAAGAGGCTGGAAAATCGTAATAAACTATATGGTTATGGTATTGATTAATATAAAGTTTTTTATCTAAAACAATCCTCTTCTGAACATTCTAGATAAATATAACAGTATAAAAGATTGTTTCTTTAATTATGAAAGTGGGAGGGTAATGTGTATAGTAAAATAATAATCGTTGATGGATACAATGATGAACCAGCAGGCTTAGGTGTTCCTCCATATATTGATGTTTATCCCAGGCTTATTGCTGGAGCAGTTTGGATGGCTAAAAAAGATGTTAATATAATTTATTGGACTATTGATGAGGTTAGAAATAATATTGAATCATTCATAGATCAAGCAAGAAAATCTGATCTTGCCGTATTTATTGCGGGGCCAGAAGTTCCAGGAAAATATATTGGTGGAAAACCACTAAGTTACAGAGAAGCTGAGAAACTAGCTTTCCTCTTAAAAGATACTTTCAAAATACTTGTCGGTCCGGCTGCGAGATATGGTTTTGGAATAGGCGGGGGCTCAGTTGCTGTTGAAAGAAAAATATTATATAGAATATTTGATGAGCTCGTATATGGTGATCCAGAAATATACTTTTATAATCTAATCAAATATGGTGCCGAAAAAGCTGAGCCATGGAAGCTCAGGGAAAACTATGAACTAGCTAATAAAGCATTTATTCTAGGAGCAAAAATAATTAAACAACACCCGAACTATGGCTGGAACCTAATAGTTGAAATAGAAACTTTCCGTGGATGCCCTAGATGGGTAGTTGGTGGATGTAGTTTCTGCACAGAACCAAGATATGGTAGGCCATTGATGAGGAATCCCGAAAACATTGTGAAGGAAATAGAACAACTATACCGGTTTGGAGCACGGCATTTCAGAATAGGCCGTCAACCAGATATATTGGCATATATGGGTAAAGGTGTTGGAGAGAAAGAGTATCCTGAACCAAACATTGAAGCTTTAGAGAAACTATTTCATGGGATAAGAAACGTAGCACCGGGACTGAGAGTTCTACATATTGACAATGTTAATCCTGGGACAATTATACATAACCCTGAAAAATCGATTAAAGCACTAAAGACTATCGTAAAATATCATACACCAGGTGATGTAGCTGCTCTCGGAATAGAGTCTTTCGATGAAAAAGTTGTTAGAATGAATAATTTAAAAGTTTATCCCGAAGAAGCACTAGTAGTCATTAAAATTATAAATGAGATTGGAAGACATAGGGGATGGAATGGTTTACCCCATCTGCTTCCAGGTGTAAATCTACTATATGGTTTGCCCGGAGAAACCAAGAATACATTCAGGATTAACTATGAATACTTAAAGAAAATATATGAAGAAGGATTACTTATTAGAAGAATAAATATACGGAAGGTATCAGTGCTGGAAAATACGCCTCTATGGATGCATAAGAAAACAGTTGAACAATTATTGAGAAAACACAAAAGAATATATAATATATACCGAATAAAGATAATGAACGAAATTGATCGTGCAATGCTTCAGAAAATAGCACCCATAAATAGTATTCTAAGATATCTATATACTGAGAAACAAGTGGGAGAATATACTATTGCTAGACAACCAGCAAGCTACCCTATAATAGTGAAAATACCTGGTAAGCTCCCATTAAGGAAAATAATAGATGTTAGAGTCAAGAAAGTTGCTGCAAAAAGCATAATAGCTACTCCAACATAGAGAATGATTCATACTTTTAAAGCTTAGTTACATACATAAATTTTAGGTTGGATAAAATAATTTACAAGGATGAGAAATAATTGTCTGGAATAATATTTGTTAGGATAAAACCAGGATATGAAAAAGAAGTTATGGATAAAATTTTCAGCATAGAACATGTTAGTAGAATATATAGAGTTTTCGGAGATTATGATCTAATAGTTGTTACTCAAGATATAAGTCTCGAGCAGTTAAAGAAAATTATAGAGAAAATACGCTCTATAACTAATGTAGTATCAACATCTACACTAGTAGTTATCTCGAAAAAGATAAAGAAATGATTGTCTACTAAAAATCATAATGGATAGTTTTCTGCAGATTCTAGATTTTCATAGATTATTTTTAAATTATCATTAATTATATCTATAATGATTTCTGGATATCCGTTTAATAAGTTATGATTCATTGAGAGCATATCCTGATAGGCACCAGTGTCTAGAAATGCTATATAATAATCTTCGTTTTTCCGCGGAATATGTAGGGGTACTCCTTTTAGTCTTAAAGTTTTTCCAGGGATAAACATGAGTTTGTGATCCAGCGATGTAAATAGATCTTCTGTTTCATATTCAATATTGTTTGGTAAAAACGTTATGAATGAACTGTATTCGCCCATACTGTCGCATGTAAGATCACTTATTACACCTAGGACTTCTGGTTTTTCGTTAAGTCTCTGCAACGGAATAATCTTGAAATATTGATCCGCAATTATTGTGTCTGGTAAGTGCGAAAATAATGAGAATGATGCAAAGAATCGACGGGTAGGACTCACTAGTTCTTCAAGTACATAGTTTGGTGTTTTAATCAACTCCTCTAATGCCTTATCATTATCTCTATGTATTATCTCATATGCCTTACTAGTTATTGCCTCGTTTATCGAGGTTAACAGCTTTTCAAGTATTCTCCTAGACTCAATATTTATTGGGAATTTAAGCATTAGCCTAGTAATTACTTCTCTAGCCTTCCTAGATACATATACGAGTTCCTTAATATTCTCTGTATTCTTAATCTCCTCCACAATAGGATAACTTGTTTCACCACGGTCAGAGGTAGAATAAGGCCTTGTATCTATTATTTTTGTAACCGTTATTCTATGTGGAGCAACTATATATCTTCCACCCTCAAAAACTATATCCGGTGTATTTTCTGCTGATTTAACCAATTCTTTAACTAGTATCTCAGCATATTCGTTTAAGCTATAATTAGCTGAGAACACATGATTAGATGCTTCAATATAGGGATATGCAAGACCGCCGCCGAAATCAATGTATCTAATATTCTTAAAACCAGTTTTTACTAAGTTATTATATAAGATTATTGTTTCTCTAATAATATCCTCTAATCTGTTCTTATCTGTAATTTGTGATCCTGCATGTACATGCAATAAAACTGTTCTATTAGGTACCCACGGATGTTTTTCAACCATTTCGTCTAACGTGTTAATTAATAGTCCAAATTTGGAGTCTAAACCGCTTGAATGGCTCCATAAACCAGAACTTTTGGAGGTAACTTTAACTCTTAAACCAATATTTAGATCTTGATATTTCGATAATAGGTCAGCGTCTCTCATGCTTTCGATATCTACAATTATCTCCCAGCTATCACACATCTTTGAAAGTAGATCAAGCAATTTATTATCTTTAATACCATCAACAACTAGAAGTCTTGGTTTTTCATTTATATATTTAGAAATAAGTTTTACTTCTGGATATGTTCCAGCATTGAATCCCCAACTATATTTTATACCATATCGCCAGATAGTATCGACTACTATAGGAGTAGAGTTGGATTTCAATGGGTATACTGGTTTAAATGCTCCCTTGTACCCAAATTTCCTAAATGCTTCCATGAATGCTTCATAGACTTGATCCATCATGTATCGTATAATAGGCAGTATTCGTATATGGGCTCCTGGCAATTGCTTGTCAGATACTAGTTTTGCTATGTCTATCTTGTACCCCTTTAGTTTAACTATGAGCCTACCCCTTTCATCTATATCTAAATACTTGGACCACACTACCCCTGTTAAACCATATAATCTCCTGGCTAATCCCTTACCCCAAACCATTAGGCTTTATCCCTGGGAAGCAATTATTATCATAACATATAGAGTTAACATAAGGCAAAAATAACTTTTACCTAGCTAGGAGTAATCGGAATAGGGGTCTGAGTGTTTAACAAATATTTTTATAGAGATATATAGTTGATGGAGATGAATGATTATGAAAATACAGCTAAGAAATAGGGTTGATGCTTATATATTAAATGTTGAAAAAGCATTGAACCAAATAGATAAGTCAAAACTCGGAGATAAAGAGAAAAAGCTTATCGAGATAGCTGAGGCTTACCTCTCAGATGCTAAGTATTATTTTGATAAAAAAGATTATGAGACCAGCTTAGCCTGTGTAGCTTATGCTGAAGGATTAATTGATAGTCTACGGTATCTCGGTAAAATCAATATATTCTGGGAACCATTATCAAAACTTCTAAATAGGCCAAAAGTACTAGTGGCTGGAGGATTCGAAATAATTCATCCCGGACACATATACCTCTTCAAAAAAGCATGGGAAAAAGGAAGAGTATACGTAGTTGTAGCAAGAGATAAAAACTTTAAAAAATTCAAGAAAAGAGAACCAGTAATACCTGAGAATCAAAGGCTCAAGGTTGTAGAAAATATTAAGTATGTTTATAAAGCTGTTCTCGGCGATGAACACGATTATTTAAAACCAGTAGAGAACATTAAGCCAGACATCATACTTTTAGGGCCTGATCAGTGGCCCCAGGAAGAGAAGTTGAAAAAAGAATTGGAAGCAAGGGGGTTATCAAGTGTTAAAGTGGAGAGACTTGATAAAAGGATAGATGAGAACTTATATAGTGTATCGAGAATTATAAGGAAAATTGTTGAAACTCATAAATGTGGTCAATAAGATTTGCTGCGATAAATATTACAGCTTGTTTTACCCTTCATTATCCTCCCTGCTTAATGCTTGTCTATAGAATTGTAGTCTTAAACGTTTATCCTCAATGTACCCCTCTATGCTCTTTGAAGCAATCTTTCTTAGTTCTTCAATGTCTACATCGCTTTTATACCATTGTTTTCTTTCCTTTAACATTTTAGCCGCTATTGTAACTATGAATCCTACATTATATGAGTCTCGGACTGCTTGCTCATCGTTTAATACTTCTTCCATAGAATGGTGATATGCTAGTGCCCAAGCAGGTATATGGATCCCCATGCTATTCATTACAACCATTAAATAGGCTATCTCTAAAAGACTTCCACTATCACTTCCTGTAACAATGAATCCAGCTACTTTTCCTTCAAGCAGGCTTCTCCCTATATGTACTATCATGTTCTCCATGCTTGTCATTCTATCTATGAAGTTTTTCAGTCTACCTGGAACACTGTACCAGTAGATTGGAGATACTACGATGAAACCATCGCTTCCTAGAACTTTTTCTCCAAGCATATTGAAGTCGTCATCTCTTATTATGCATGGAAACCTACATATTTTTTGATCATCTGATACGCATCCCATACATTCTTTTATATTGTAATCGTACAAGAATATCTTCTCAGGTTTTCCTCCAGCATCTAATACTCCTTTCTCAGCTATTGCGGACAGCTTTGTGGAATCTCCATATTTTCTCGGAGACGCATTTATGATCAATATATTTACATCAGACAATATGATATCGCCCTCTCAATTTTCATTCCATAAACAATATTTTTGAGTGATATAGTTAGTTCTAATTAAGCTAAGAGGTATTAAAGATTAAAGCTTTGACTTGATCTTATATGCTAGGTCTAGAAGCATTTTTGCAAGTTTTTCCGCTCTTTCCTGATTATCTGATTCCGCGGTTATTTCTATTAAAGGCTCATTAGGTAATGGTCTGATATATCCTGATCCAAGATTTTCCTCGATAATCTTAATCCCATCTAGTGTATCTATTTCTTTTTCTCTTAATTCTTCATATATCATGCGCATGAATCTTCCTCTCTGAGCATAGGGGATAACTAGTGTTTTCTTTATCACGGCTGTCCTTGGCAGTTGTTCGAGAAGTGTGCTTAGATTATAACCTGTTGATCCAAGGTATTCTAGTATTAGAAGCGATGTAAATATTGCATCTGAGCCGTAATGTAGCCATGGATAAATTATTCCTCCACGCTCATCTGCGGCCATTAAAATATTTTCATTGATATTTTCTGATAAACCCATTAATCCTTGTTCTGCAAATATAATTTCTCCACCGTATTCTCTAATAGTATCTATGACTACTTTTGAAGAATTATGCGGAATAACTATTTTTCCTTTTCCATGCGTTTCCAATAATATTTTTGCTACCAAGGCTATGAGCTGATCTCCTGAAACAACTTTTCCGGAATCAGTAATTACGATTAGCTTATCTGCATCACTATCATAAATGAACCCAGCAGATAAGCCTAGGAGAGGGATGATTTTTATTGCTGAATCAACACTTGCATGTATAAATGGTTCTCGAGGAGGCATTATTGGAGATTGTTCATTACAGTTTACTTGGTAAACAGTTAGTCCCAGCTCTCTCACTAGTTTCGGCCATAAACTACCTGCTGAGCCATAGTTGCAGTCTATTAGGACCCGTCTCTGTCTGCGTATGTTTTCGAGCGATACATGTTTTGATATGTCTGAAATATATTGGTCTATATGATCTATTGTTGGGTAAAGATCTCCTACTTGGTCTCCGAGAACCTTTCTAAATGCTTCCTTGAAGAATATATTTTCTATTTTCTTAGCCTGTGATCTATTTATGAACTTACCTGTATGATCAAATATTTTAATACGTATTCTCAACGGATCATATACTAGTGAGCTAACATGTATTCCCCCTCTAAGTTTTTTCTTCTTAATATAATATGTTAATACTGGAAGCGGTGATACTTCGAGATCGTATATGTTTATTCCAGAGCTCATTAGCCCTGCTATAATGCTGTGTTTTACTACTCTACTACTAGCATATGTATCTCTTGCAACAACCACCGAGCTGCTCCTAGGAAGAGATGATCCAAAAGCAGAACCTATTCTGGTTGCTAATTCAGGAGTTATTTCTATGTTTAATAAACCGGTTATTCCCCACGGCTCTATTAGTGTTTCATACCATCTAATTCCCCATTTAATATTTATTGATACAATCGTATATGGATCAATTACTTTTGAAGGCCAGATCTTAATATTAGGCCTTATAATTGATCCTCTACCTATCCTTGTATCATCACCTATTACTGCTCCCTCCATGACGGCGACGTGATCGCTTATATGTACATTATTACATATTATTGAGTCAATTATTGTTGTTGCGGGACCAACATAGCTATGATCCCATATAATTGATTTCTCTATTCTTACCCCATTTTCTATAATATTGTTTGAACCTATAACCGTGAAAGGCCCTATAATAGTGTTTTTCTTTATTCTCGTATCCTTCCCTATGACAACGGGTGGAATAATATTATCAATATCATCTATACTAGTGTTCTCGCCAACATACACTCCTTTAGCAACTTCTAAACCTAACATACTCGTATCAATTCCTACTTTGCCAGATAATATATCGTTATGTGTTTCCTTATACTGGTTTATGCTTCCAATATCGCTCCAATAATAATTATCAGCTCTCCACCCATATACTGGCTTATCAAATCTTAACAGTTTAGGAATCAAATTCTTAGCAAAATCATATTCTTCGTTTGAAGGTATCATTTCTAGTGCTTCAGGCTCTAAAATATAAATACCCATATTGATTAAATCACTAAATACCTCGGACCAACTAGGTTTTTCAAGGAATCTCCTAACTCTGCCTTCTTCATCTAATAATGCTATACCATATTTAGTAGGATCATCTGTTTTCCTCACGGCCATTGTAAAAATTGATCCTTTCCTCCTATGGTATTCAAGCATTTTTTCAAGATCAATGTTTGTGAAAACGTCTCCGCTGATAACAATTATTGTTTCATCCCAATCATATTTATCTGCTAGGAATCTTACACCTCCAGCAGTACCTAAAGGTTTTTCCTCAATACTATAATATATTCTAACACCAAACTCTGAACCGTCTCCAAAATATCTCATTATAGTATTTGGTAAATAGTGAAGAGTGACACCAATATCCTTAAAACCTTTGCTCTTTAACAGGTGAACAACGTGTTCCATTAAGGGCTTATTAACTAGTGGAACCAGAGGCTTTGGCCTATTAACAGTTAGTGGTCTGAGACGGGTACCTTCTCCGCCAGCCATAATTATTGCCTTAACCAAACTGCGCACCCAATAATTTATTCAATGGTTATTTATCAGTAACGCCGACCATCTTCACTGCCCAATGGATGGTGAGGACGGGCTCCGACACGGGTTCGCTCATCATTTCTCCCATTATATATGTTTTGTATGGGTTAAATACTAAATTACTAACGATATTATTGAGAGTAAATGTAAAATTCAATTATGAACAAATATATTATTGTATACATTATTGAGTGGTGATACCATGATCTTTCTTAGAAGAAAAAAGAATCCCTTAGAGATAGCTAAGAATGAAGCAGAACAAGTTATTGAGGTCTCTAGTCCAGTATTTAAGCATGGTGAGCGTATACCTAGGAAATACACGTGTGAGGGAGAAGATGTTTCACCGCCTCTAAGATTTGAGAACACACCGGATAATACTGCTGAATTAGCTTTAATTATGTATGATCCCGATGCTCCAGTAGGAATATTTTATCACTGGCTACTATATGATATATCTCCTAACACTAAGGAGTTACCAGAGAATATTCCTAAGGAGGATGAGACAGAGCATGGTGTTCAGGGAATAAATGATTTTGGCAGAGTGGGTTATGGAGGTCCATGTCCGCCGAGAGGTCATGGAAGACATCGATACTATTTCCTCGTATTAGCTCTTAGAGAGGAAACAGGGCTTACGGCTGGTGCTAGACCTTCTGATGTATTAGAAGCTGTTAAGGGTAAGATTATAGGTTATGGAGTATTAATGGGGACTTATAGTAGGTGAAGAAGATCTAGTAGATCAGTGATGCAAGGCTGTGGATCGCTGGCTCTGCACTGAGTTCTCCAACCATAATATATAGTTTTTAAACCTGCTTTCCTCGCCGCATATACATCATGTTCTAAAGAGTCTCCTATATGTATTATTTTTCCAGGATCAACCCCTAAAACATCAACTATTTCCTCATAGAATCTGTGATCTGATTTAGGTATGCCTATGAGTTGAGTGCTGAAAACCATGGAGAAATAATGTGATACATTATTGTTTCTAAGTATTTTTAATGGTAAATCATGAGCGCCGGTAGCAGTTGTTAAGATTAACCTGTAACCCTTACCTCTAAGGTATTGAAGCAAATATTTATGCGGAGGAAGTATAGTGAAAAGCTTTGCTGATTCATCTATGTAGTAATTATATATTTCTTCTAAAAACACATGATCTATTTCCGCCCCGAGTCTGTAAAGCATTTTAGCTAATACATATTTATGCCAAAGCTCTCTCCTCGGCCCTTTCCTCCGGGTCTCTCTCCACAACCTCCCGTAAAGCTCATAAAGATTATCCTCATATTTCACCATGTATCCTCTAGACCTGGTAATCTCCGTGATTTTCTTAAAGATTTCTACTCTGCTATGATAATCAGGCTTACATCCGGGCTCCCAGAAAAGAGTGCATGCCATATCGAAACTTATAATAGTTCTTCGAGGGTCAATGAACATTTTATAATAATCCTCCAATATTTACTGCTTATGTATAGATGCCTTTTGGATACTATCTTTATTTTACTATTAGAATAAACCGCTTCCTATATTAAGTTATTTAAATGAATTCTAATAGGAGAGGTGATTTTATTTTATGCAGAGAAGTATTGATTGGGAGGAGGTTAGGAGGAAAAGAGAGGAGTTCTGGAATAGTAGCCCAGTGTATAAAGCGATATATGAACATATGAAGAAACAGGGATATCATTTTATAGGCACTATTGGTGTTGTTAAGCGTTGCCATTGGACACGTGAAGCATTAGTAAACAGGAGGTTCTGCTATAAATGTTTATGGTACGGTATAGAGAGCCATAGATGTATACAAATGTCCCCGGTTGCAGCATGGTGTTGGCTTAGATGCCGTCATTGCTGGAGAATACAGCCTGAAGATATTGGTATGCATTGGGATGAAACGAGGATCCCAGTAATAGATGATCCGGAAATTATTGCCGAGGAAAGCATAAGGGTGCATAGACAAATAGTAGCTGGGTTTAAGGGCAATCCAAAAGCTGATCCTTTAATGGTTGAGGAGGCAATGAATCCAAAACATGTTGCAATTAGTTTAACAGGAGAACCAACACTGTATCCAAGGCTTGGCGAACTGATCAAAGAATATCATAAAAGAGGCATGACAACATTCCTCGTAACTCATGGTGTGAGACCAGATATCCTAGCTGGGCTAGAAGAAGAACCTTCCCAGCTATATTTAAGCTTGGAAGCATGGAACAAACAGAAATTCATGGAGTTCAATCGACCAATAGTTCCCCGAGCATGGGAACTTGTAATGGAAACAATAGATTTATTCCCCAGCTTTAAATCACCCACAGTCTACCGTATAACCCTCATTAAAGGATTTAATGATTCCGAAGAGGCATTGAAGGGATTCGCAAAACTAATTGAAAAAGGTAATCCAACATATGTAGAAGTTAAAGCCTATATGTTCATTGGTTATAGTAGAGGAAGACTAACACCAGCTAATATGCCTTCACACGAATATGTAAGAGAAATAGCTAAAAAACTCGCTGATCTCACCGGGTATATGGTTCTAAGCGAGAGCATCCCCAGTAGAATAGTATTACTTAGCAGGATCAAGGAACCAATTAGGCATGGAAAAGGTTGTCCCGACGGAGTGAAACACCCAGAAAAATATGCATGGGTAATAACACATGAATACGAAGAAATGAAATCTTAAGATATAAAAGGAATAACTAGTCCTAGAAGATTTAATTATAAAGAATGCTTTTGACATACAGTATTTATGATGATGTGGAGCATGAAAGAAAAAGATTTTCTCCCTAAAAGATTAAGGTTATCTAGTAGAAGAGATGTTGAGAGAAGACTAAGAGAAATAATTTGGATCCTAAAAGACAAGTATAAAACTATACAGTATATCGGCGAGAAAACACTGGATCCAATTACATTATATTCTACTCAGAAATACCTTGAATCAGATAAAATGGGCTTAGTTCTTAAAGAAGTATTATTCCACGGATACGATTCTCCAATCATAGTTATTAGAGGCAGTATGTCGAGATACTATATAATAGACGGTCATCATCGTGCCAGAGTAATGCTTTGGCTGAGGAGAAGAGTTAAGTCTCTAATACTTAATATTCCAGGTTATAAGCCTAGAGTATCTATTCCAATATGGGAAATAGAATTATTTAATCCATTAGAAAAAATTAGTTCATGGCTCAATACTTGGAGACACATGGTTAACATAATACATTTTATTGAAAAGAAACATGGTGGAATAGCATATATTTGGAAAGATAAGCTCGTCATAAGAGAACTTATTACAACACAGAAAATAGTCCCTCCTCCATCTAGGAAAATAGTTGAGGAGCCAATCCTTGTATATAACTATAATAAAGAATACTATGTTATAGATGGTCATACAAGGGCTTGTACAAAGCTATTGAGAGGTGAGGAATCTATTTTAAGCGTTGTTTTTACTTTAGAGAAGAAGATAGGCTTAGTAGATACTGCTATAAGATTGGGTAAGCAAAAATTCTCAGGAGAAATATGCAGCCCCCTCAACAATGCTACTTGATCAATTTATAGTATTTACCAGCATGAATTATAACTATAGCTTCACGGTTCATTTCCTCTAATAATTTCTTCTCCATTGGAGGCAGTCTTTCTGCCTCCGAAATTGTTATGGGGAATCTTTTCTTGAATTCACTATAAAATTCTGAGTCAACAACAAGCGATCCTATTATTTCTACTTTTCCAGATCTAATCAGAGAGTCAAGTAGTGGTCCAAGAGCATTCTTTGCTTCATATATGTACATTATAGGTGCTGGAAGCTTGTTTTCGCTGCTTTTACTTTGTTTCTTTACACCTAAAAGCATTGCTGGCTTATTAGAGGGTTTTTCCATTTTCTCAGTTATCTTTGCATATTCTTCCTTAGTTCTCAAAATATTCTTAATGGATTCGAGATCTGTTGTTATTCTCTGTATTGTCTCCTCTAATTCGTTTATTCTGGATTCTAGAAGCATTATTTTATTCATTATTTTTTCTTTGAACCCAGCTAATTGGTTCTGCTCTATGACCACTTGTTTTTCCTTTTTATCCTTTTCTACTTCCTGTTTACTCTCCATAATTACTTGTTCACTTTTTCTAGGTGTATCAACGGGTTTTTGTTCTGCTGATTCTTTGCCAGCAGTTTTTTCTTTGAGAAGAACATTGTTTATGAACCATTCACCCTTACTTGTTAGTACATATCCCTTTCCCGTTTTCTCTATGTATCCGTTATTCTTTAGTTTGTACAGTATTGCTCTAGCGGTGGGCAAACTAATATTTAGCATCGTAGCCACATCTTTTATACTTGAACCTGGGTTTTGCCATATAATCTCTAGTATCTTTGCTGTTAATGTCTTCTTCATATTTTTCTTCCCGATCAATATATATTTATTTTCTTATTTATAACTAATATCTCATTCAAAAAATTGCTCCAAATAAATTGTAGAGAGCTTAAAAAACGTTAAATACAGTCCCACTTTTGTATGTAGAAGATTATATAAGGGTGAGTGGGTTTATTGTTAGGTAGGCCTATCAGATAAATTGGATGTGGTGTTTTGTTATGAGCGCTGATGAATTATTTGATGAGGAAACTAAGCAGGCGTTAAAACAAATATTCCAGCAATTCCAGCGAAAAGTTGTTGATTACTTAGTGGTAGAGAAGGGTTCAGAGAGCAATCCTGATCCTAATGATCCTGATGATGAACACGAGCATACAGCAACTCATATTCACCCCCATCCTCATGTTCATCATCACCACGGATGCCCAACTTGCGGAGAAGCAGAGATCTTAGCAAAAGCGCTTATGGAGCTTGCTGATGGTAAACTAGAATTTAAGATCATAGATAAGAATAGTGAGGAAGCAAAACAGCTTCATACAAGATATGTTCCAGCATTCATATATGGATCGCCAAAGAAGAATATTAGATATTATGGATTGCCAAGTGGACAAGAATTTGCTCCATTCATATATGTTCATCTATACATTGCTAATAATGATATAAAACTTCCAGAAAACGTTATAGAGGAAGCTAAGAAAATAGATGTACCGCTTCATATCAAAATATTTGTTACACCAGAATGCCCCTATTGCCCATTAACAGTAGATGCTTTCAATCAATTAGCACTTATAAACGATAAGATATTAGTTGAAACAATAGAAGCAATTGAATTACCTCTAGAAGCAGATATGTATAATGTAGCATATGTTCCAGACGTAATAATAACTGATCCAGACAAAATGGATGAGTACGGAGTAGAACCTGTTGAGAGGATAAATGGTTATATGCCTATAGAAGAAGCAATAAACATTGTAAAATATGCAGCCGAAAAACTTAAAGAAATGAAGAAGCAAGGCTAGGAGGCTACTCCTCATTGGTATCACACGATAAAACAAAACCTTGGAGAGCTGAGGATTACTTAGAAGCAATATATGCTATGAAACAACAAGGTCTTAAACCAAAAGTTAGAGAATTAGCTAGAAGATTGGGGATTAAACCTAGCAGTGTTGTAGAATATTTGAAGAGGCTTAATGAATTAGGATATATAGTTTATAGAAAAGGAGGATACATTAAATTAACGGAGAAAGGCAAGTCTTTGGCGGAAAAAGTTTATAGAAGACATATATTGTTAACCGAGTTCTTAGTAGCTATAGGTGTTCCAAGAGATATAGCTGAAATAGATGCATGCTATATGGAGCACGGCCTACACGATGAAACAATTAATAAAATTGTGGAGTTCTTAAAGAAAAATCTAAAAATATAAAAAGTATTAAGTACTTGACAAGTATTTTTCTAGTAAAATAACAAGCCTGACAGCATCATCGCCCACAATACAATTACCCATATATGGATCAACATGTTTTTCGGATCCATATTTCGAAGCAAACTCCATTATTTCATTTGGTAAACCACATATAAAGAATTTGTTGGGTTGGATCCATTTGTATTCCTTATAGGTACTAATACTTATGGGCTCAATACATTCTTTAATAAAACCATGACTGGTCTTAATTATTGCCGATACATACGCTGTATTGCCTAAGCTTCTTCCTCCAATAATTAATTTATTATATATTATTTTTCTCAGTAACTCTTCATTCTTGATTAATCGATTCAAAGCATTGTTAAGTCTGTGGAAAACCTTATGTTCAGAAATAATAGTTTTCATATATTTAAGAGGATCGCCTTCTCCCAATGCTAGAGTATCCATGACTTCTAGAAACGCTTTTCTTTGATCAGAGCCCTTACCTATCATACATGCATATAAACCAGCGAAAATTCTTGGATCAATTTTTGAGCGGGTCAAGTATCCTTCTACTCTTTCGTTCCCGACATTGAATGTGTGCATATAGATTTCTCCGTGTTTCTGATTCAGTATTATTCCTGTAGGAGCATTATATCCGTCATATATAATTGATAATACATTGTTTTCCCTGATAACAGCTATGCCATTATTTTCTTTCACCAATAACAGTGTAGGCCTCAACTCGTTAGATACCGATGGCTCGCATCCTCCTGAGAATACCCCGATCGATAAGTAAATTATATCTTTTATATTGAAGCCTTTGAAACCAATTATCAATTATGATTCACCACGAAATATTTCTATTAATAAATTCTTTATATTATCGAGGCTTATTCCAAGTAATTCAATCTTGTCTCTATAGTCATCTATGATCCGTATTGCTTCATTAATTGTTTTACCCTTCAAATCATTCTCAAGCATCTCTATACCTTCTTCGGGATAAGCGAAAAAGTCCCCGCTTATAACTATGTCAACGATAACGTCGTCTTTAAATTCAGCATCAATTTTTAGAGTTTTTCCTCCCGGAACTCTATGGGTAATAGATTTTTTTATAGAATTGTTCATGTATTCACCTCTTAAAGATCCATTCTTTAGACCTGTATTTATCAATAAGCGAATTGGCTAGCTCTAGCTCCTCCTTCCAATAATTATCCCTAACCAATCTTATTCTTAGAGCTTTTTCGAAACCTTTTATCAATGCATCAATAACATCTTCTTTTCTAGGCTTGTAACCTAAGATTTTCTCTAGAGTAGTTACTCTATCGTGTATAGTTTTAGCTTTATGTGAGGAAAGTTTTTCTTTTGGGGGTTTAAGTACTTTGGCCAGTATATCAATGTTGGTTCCATACATAAGTGTTCCATGCTGCATAAGAGCTTTTCTACGACGAGTTTGAGCGTTTCCAGAGATCTTTTTCCCCATTACTACTATGTCATTTATAGGTTTGTACTCAGCTTTAACACCAAGCTCTTTTAATGCTTCAACTATTCCTGAACATATCTTCCTATATGATTCGAGAATATTCTTGGAAATACTATCTATATCTGTTGTTATAGAATATGTTATTTCACCATCTTGATCATGATAAACTGCTCCACCACCAGTTATTCTACGAGTATAATCTATTCCGTATTTATCCAAGTAGTCTAGATTTAATACATCCTTTATCCTCTGAAAATAACCAATAGTAACCGCGCTGGGACGCATTATATAGATTCTAACAGTGTTTGGAATAAGTCCTTTTTCTCTCAAAATAAGTAGTGTTTCATCCATAGCCATATTATAGTAAACATTTGCTTCATCGATAATTAATCTCCAAGATGACAATGCGTATCACGCCACTCTATATTTATTATTTCACTCTAATAATTAGTTAACAATTAATTTTAACAAGATATCTAACTATGAAAAATCTATTGGAAGAATAGGTAACGTGTTCAATAAGGGTGAGGATGATTTAATGGATGACATAATGATTAGAGCATCTTTATGGTCTCTCGTCAAATTAGGGTTAATGGATGGTCCGCAAATAAGTTATCCAATGAATATAATATACTTGCTACAATACTCGGATAAAGGATGTTTAGCACATTGCAAGTTTTGTGCTCAAAGCATAATGAGTTCCTTATCGAAAAAATTCTTATCAAGAATTACCTGGCCACCTATTGGGTTGAGTAAGGTAGTAAATGCTCTTAAACAACATGGAGATGAAATTAAAAGGATATGTTTGCAGACAATAATTAAGCCTTGGTTTCTAGATGAAGCACTAAAGATTATTAGAGAAATAAACGATAATGTTCCTGAATTACCTATTAGTTTAGCCATAACACCTATTTCATCAAAATATCTCGAAGAATTCAAGGGATATGGAGTAGATTATCTTGGAGTAGGATTAGATGCTTCGTCTCCTAGGATTTTTAGAATCGTTAATAAACCGTACTCGTGGAGAATATATATGAAATTTATCAATGAAGCCATAAAAGTATATGGATATAGGAGGGTCATAGTTCACTTAATTGTAGGATTGGGTGAGAAACCATTAGAACTGTATAAGTTGATGGAAGATCTTATTATGAGAGGAGCCGATATAGCGTTATTCGCTTATACACCAATAGATAAAGGATTAATGAGGCCTGAGATAAACATATTACGCTATCGTGAAGCTCAAATCATCCGGTATTTTTTGCTTAAAGGATATAGGCTCAATGAGATACTAGATAAAAGCATTAGAGTTAATAATGATATTCTCGAAGAAATAGTTAGGCATATAGAGAAATACATGGGAATATTTATAACCAGCGGATGTCCATATTGTAATAGACCCTACTATAATGAGAGTCCCCGCGGCCCCTTCTATAATTTCTATTCCAGAAACCATGTAATGAAGTATTTAGACAGTATCATTAGTGAACTAGAAAAATTGAGAAATAGGTGAAAACTATATTGAGTAGAGAGATCCTAGTATTTATGCCCAGTAAAAAATTTCCCAGTATAAGCATTACTGGCAATAAATGCTGGCTTATGTGCAACTACTGTATGGGAAGATTCTTGAAAGGCATGGATCACGTATATACACCTAAACAATTATATGATCTAGCAAGATATTACGCTAAAAAAGGAGCCCATGGATTATTGATCAGCGGCGGATTTACTAGGGAGGGATATCTACCGATCCAACCATATCTTGACACTATAAGAGAGATAAAGAAAAATTTTGGCCTCATCATAAACGTTCATCCAGGATTAATCGATAAAGAACTAGCAGTAAAGCTGAGAAACGCTGGTGTCGATATAGTAGATTACGAACTAGTATTGGATAATAGGATTATTAGAGATATTAAGCATCTCAACAAGACCATCGAAGACTACATTAGAACATACGAGACTTTAGCCAGAGAAGGCCCCCCATATATTGCTCCACATATTATGATAGGTGCAAAATATGGAGGTATTGATTGGGAATACACAGCTATTGATTTATTAAGAGATTACAATCCATACTTAGTTGTTTTTCTTCTAATAATACCTGCACGCGGAACATTATTCGTAAATGTTTCTATACCAAAAATTAACCAGGTTATTGATGTTTTAAAATATGCTAGGAGAAAATTAAACACGGAATTAAGTATGGGATGTATGCGTCCTTCTCCAGTAAAAAACTCATTAGACGAGATCCTTATTGAGAACAAACTAGTTAATAGAATTGTTAATCCACATCCTTTACTGATTAAAAAATATGGTCTCAAAATTATTGAAACATGTTGTTCGGTGCCGAGGAAAATTCTCGTTGAAAAGGGGCTTCTGTGAAAACCTATATTATTTGATTATAAAAATTATTGTCTAATAGATGAGGATGGTCCCGAACACTGCAGACTCTTATTTTAAGGGGATGAAGAAGCGGTGGCTGACTGATATCTACATTTGAATCTACGTTAGTGTTTTAAGCAATAATAATATGCCTATTATAACACAGGCTATAATAAGAAGTAAATTATGTTTCCTCGAGCTCTTGACTGGGAACGCATGCTTCATTAAAGTGTTTATTCGATAATAGTTCGATTCTCTAACCATGTCACTATATTCTAGTAGTGAAGCCATTGCTGGACCCAGTCTTTTTCCAACATTTTCCTTTTTCAACTCTCCTATCGCTAAAGACTCCTGCATAGACTTTAATCCATACGGCATTGATCTCCATAGTAGTATTGGTGCAACACTATTCTTTCTAAAACCTAGTCTAAATAATATATTTGCAAGCCTGACAGGGCTAATAATTGATCCGAAGAATAAGAGGATAAGTGAAAATGTTGTGGTGCGAAGATATATTATTAATGCATCCGTATATGATAAAGGCTCTGATAATCCAGTATATGAGAATAAGAGGGCTGTAACTGCATACCATAATCCAGGGATGCTTGATAATGTAAATGATGATAAGAACCATGATAAGCTAAAACCAGTTATTCCCAGCACTAATATTAATGATACAATATTTATTGACGAGTACAATGAGGGATCAAGTAGGAAATACGTAAGCATTAAGGCTAATAACAATATTTTTAATAGAGAACTAGTTGCTCTATATCCTTCCTCCCCCTTAAGGAATAATGACTTATAAACAAGATCTACTAGTATACCGATTATTCGCATATAAGCGCACCTTCTCTGAGAATACATGTTTTATCAAAGTAGGGATATAGTCTTTCATCATGGCTTGCAATAATGACTGCCTTATTGTTTTTACTCAAAAACATTATTTCATCTAATAATTCCTTCAAACTATAGTTATCAAGCCCACCACTGGGTTCATCTAATAAATAAATATCGTAACCTGCAAGAAAAGCTGATGCAAGAGCTATACGGCGCCGCTCACCACTACTAAGCATAGATAGTGGTCTGTCAAGAAGTTCTTCTAGACTAAATCTTTTCGTGATTCTTTCAAACTCTCTAGGATCCCTTGCCGAGGCGGATAGTTCTTCTCTCGGCGTAGGATAGGAGTAGTATAGTAATGGGTTTTCAGGTAGATAGATTATTCTACCATATCTTACAATATTTCCTTTATTCGGCTTTAGTATGCCAGCAAGTATTTTCAGTAAAGTTGTCTTGCCTGCACCGTTCTTTCCGGATATACCGGTTATTTCTCCACTATAAGCTTTGAAACTAATGTTTCGTAAAACATAGTTTTCGCCTGGATATTTGAACCATATATTTTTAGAAACTAGTAAAGGTTTTCTTCCCTTATACTGATTGGTTTGTTTCATTATTTTTATGATCGGTTTAGGTAGAAGATCTTCCCTATATGGTCCGAGATATTTTTGAACACCCTTATCTAGAACCAGTATTTTTGGATCAAATCCTACCCAGTTATCAGGCATGTGATCAACTATTATAGCAGTGCCACCTGTTTCAATGAATTTTTTCACAAATCCTATGAATCTTGATCTACTAGTGCTATCTATATATATGAGTGGTTCGTCTAGGAAAAGAATTTCTGATCCTTTATCAATACTTGATGCCCATAAAAGTCTTTGATACTCTCCAGCGCTCAAGCCATAGGTTATGTGGTTTTCTAGTTTGTCTAGCCCATATATTTTTAGTTTTTTAGGATCACATTTAATGTTTGCCACAGATAATGCATGACAATACTCTACATAGACCACGTGCCCGATAACTGCATACCATGGGTCTTGAGGAATATATGATATTAGATTGTAGAGTTCCTCACTAGAATACTGCGTTATAGGCTTGTTTTTAATCAGTACTACTCCTTTAATATAACCATTTGACAAATGTAGAATGTTGAGCAGGGTTTTTAATAGTGTTGTTTTTCCAGATCCAGACCTACCTGTTATAACGAGTATTTCTCCTTTACTGAGCTCAAAAGAGATATTCTTAATAAAAAAACCTTTATGATAGCCTGCTTCAACAATATTCGCTTCAATCACTTTTTCTACCGCCATATCCAGCTCTCACCAACCATGTTGCAAGCGGGACTGCTATAGATGCACCAATTACTGCCTGCCCTATATTAACAGGGATTTCCGCTAATGCGGCTATAGGTTGCCTACCAGTTAATGGATTACTTACGAAGTATTCATATAGGAAATACCCTATAACCATTTCTAGTCCTGCTAAGATAAGTGCTAATGGTTCCCAAGCTGTTACTAGTTTCTTCACTAGAACATATGAGAGCAATGCACCTATTACTAGAACAATTATGATCCATACATATACTGGTATATCTAAGTATGCTGAAGTAATTGTTAGAGATAAGATCTGGCTGGGCCCAATATATGTTGGGCCGCTCCAATAATATATTGCGAATAAGATCAGTAGAAATGTATATAATACACCGATAAGTGCTCCTACAATAGCTTTTATATTCCTTGCTTTATCGCGGAACCTCCATATGAGCCAGCCAGCTAGATAACCCTCTATAAACTTTATCACAGCTGTGGCAGGAGCAAATATTCCATAACCTGTAGATAGATCAGCTAGTGAAGCACCTATTCCACCAGCTACAGCAGCAACAATGGGGCCATGAAGTATTGCTGCTATATAAATAACGGCTTCCCCTAAGTTAAAGTATCCTCCAGTGTATGGCTGATATATTTGAATAGCTATAGTTGCAACATATACCGCTACAATATAAGTAACTATTGTAACAACATCTACTCTATCCTTGGTGCTCAATTTCATGTCCCCCTATTTTTTCTATAATCAGATACTATTGGAATCTAATATAAAGTTTATACTTTAAGAAGAACTTTAAGATTACATTTTAATTCAATAAGAGGTTCCAATAAGTGATCGTGTAATGGAAAACATTGAAAACTCAAAAAATTGTTTAATCAACTACTTGACTTCTTATATACTGGAAAATATAGTTTTCTGTTTTCCGAGAACTTAGAATATATAAGTCCAATTTTTTCTAATTCCTTCAGATGCTGATAAACAGCTTGAACAGATATTCTTAACCCAAGTCTTTTCCATATTTCATATCCAGTCAAACCTGGTTTTTCAGATATAATTTTCAATATTAGCGACTTGGTAGAGCCTGGAAATGGAGTGTATCTTTCTCTACTAGGTCTAGTATAGGGGGTTGGACTCTTTAGTCCGTGTCCAGTCAGTAATATTATTGAGTTCTCAGTTCCCCCGATTTTGAGTGCTCCAGCTAATGCAACCGCGGAGGAAGGCTCTACAAATAATCCCTCTTCCATTGCGAGTTTCTTAGCTGCCATATATACTTGCTTATTGTTCACAACAATTGTTTCTCCATGTTTATCTATGATCTCCGAAACATATTCTTTCAACACAGGCTTTCTATAATATAAGCCGGGCATTGGTTCTTCGTTACACTTAGTAGGGTTGCCGTGTATAGAGGAGTATACAGGATTAGCACATGTTTCAACACCTATAAGTTTAGGTATATGATCAATAATATTGTTTGAATGCATTTCTGAGAACCCATGATAGAGGCTTAGAATTGTTAATCCACTACCTAGTGGAACATATACTGTACTAGGAACCCCTCCGTACTGTAGATATATTTCGTAACCAATAGTTTTCAACCCCTCCATAGCTAATATGTTATAAGTGCTTGATGCATTGTAGAGTTTTTCCTTCCTAGCTCTTCTCTCAACATATTGTAGTAGAGTGTCTAGATCCTCTTCACTAACAATTACTTTTGCACCATAAGCTTTCATTAATAATATTTTTTCTGGATCAGTCCATACAGGAACATATATCGTAACAGGTAATCCTGCTTTAGCTGAATAAGCAGCAATGCTCGCACCCATGTTTCCATCGCTTGCAACAACTAACCTCTTAGCACCCTGATCTAATGCATCGCTCACTATTAATGCAGCTGCTCTATCTCTAAAACTACCAGTTGGATTCCTACTTTCATCTTTGAAATATATGTTTTCATTTCTGAAGAGATTATCTGATCTAATTAA
Source organism: Staphylothermus marinus F1 (assembly GCF_000015945.1). Lineage (NCBI taxonomy): Archaea > Thermoproteati > Thermoproteota > Thermoprotei > Desulfurococcales > Desulfurococcaceae > Staphylothermus > Staphylothermus marinus. The sequence continues at coordinate 195,759 of NC_009033.1, read as the reverse complement.
TGGGGTCCATCCCTCACCCAGTGATATTCTGTGATTAGTTTGTGGAAGCATTTTTGAAAATATCCATATACCATTATTTTCCCATTCTATAATCCATTCAAAATCATGGATTACTTCTAGGAGTGAGCCGCAGTTAGGGCATTTATAGCCTCTATAATTATTACTTTCAAACCCACATTTCAAACATTTTACCTTAACTGCCAATACATATACACCTTTTTATTTGAGGGGTAAGTGTTGGGTTTCCTTAACTGTTCTGAACACAATGCTTGTCCTTGTGTGTTTAATGCCTGGCTTGCTTAGTAGCTTTTTTACGAAAGCATCTAGTTCCTCAATTGTTTTGAAACTAGCTATTAATGCTATATCGTATTCGCCTGTAATATCATATACTGCTTGAACATTGGGATTAGATGCTATATCTTGTTCAACCTTGATTAGATCTTTACCCTCTGCATTTACTAGTATTAGAGCTTTTATCTGGTATCCTAGTTTTCTATAGTCTATATCGATCGAAAAGCCACGGATAATTCCATGTTTCTCTAATCGTTTAATTCTATCATATATTGTTGAGACAGGCTTGTTTAGTTTTGAAGCGATTTCTCTAAAACTCGTCCTAGAATATTTTCTTAGTTGATCTAATATTTTAAGATCGATATCGTCAAGTATGGTTGAACTCCTAGTCAATATATCATCCCTCCTAATTATCCGTATAATATCTGTATATTTCACTATAATTCTTAATATTTTGTTCGGAATTAAAAATTGATTCTTGTATAATTTGTGGAGGATGATACAAGATGACCCGTATAAAATTCGTTAACCTATATTTTACCGATTTAATCGGTGTTTTCCGCAACACATCTCTCTTGCTCAGCGATGAAAAAGATCCGTCAAGTGTTACAACTTTATTTGATGGTAGCAGTGTATATGGTTTTCTCGATATATCTTTTAGCGATGTAATCTTGAAGCCAGTTAAAGAGACAGAGATAGTGCTTCCCTGGGATAAAAATGTATATGGATATATTTCCCAAGTATATCTTCCAGAGTGGAAGAGGCTCGATAGGGATCCAAGGTATATTGCTGAGAAAGCTGAGGAAATAATTCAAAGCGAAGGATATAGGTCAGTGATGGGTGTTGAAATGGAGTTTTTCCTTTTCGAGAAACTAAAATACATTGTTGAACCTGGTAGGCAAATATTAGAGATATATTCAGCAGAGTCTCCATGGACTGATAATGCAAGTATACCCTTGAAAAAGGGATACCACATAGTTGAGTCAATTGATAGAGTTGCGCATATTAGAAGATCTATAATATCCGCTCTTCACGAGGCAGGATTAAATACTGTTAAGCATCACCACGAAGTGGCTAGTAGTGGTCAAGTAGAGATTACCAGTAATAAAGAAAATGTTGTTTCCTTAGGTGATTTTATACAATACTTTAAAATGATTGCTAGAAAAATTGCGAGAATAAACGGGTTTGAAGCAGTCTTTATGCCTAAGCCGATTATGGGTGATAATGGGAACGGTATGCATATACATGTAAGCTTGTGGAGCGGGGATAAAAACTTATTCCACGACCCAGATGAGAAGTATGGTTTAAGCCAATTTGCAAGATACTTTATAGGGGGACTACTAGAGCATGGACGAAGCTTATCAGCAATAGTTTCCCCTACAACGAATAGTTATAGAAGATTAATACCAGGCTATGAAGCACCAGTATATCTTGTATGGGGCTATGCTAATCGTAGTGCTGCAGTAAGAATACCATTAGCAAACATAGATAACGGTAATATGACCCGTATAGAGTATAGACCCCCTGACCCAACAGCTAATCCATACCTTGCATCATCAGCCATAATACTTGCCGGATTAGATGGAATAAAGAAAAAGATTGATCCAGGCGATCCCATAGAAGAGAATGTATATAAAATGCCTATCGAAAAAAGAAGAAGTCTAGGAATAAGAGAACTACCTAGAAACCTAGATGAAGCATTAGACGAGCTCGAATCAGATCATGAATATTTAAAACCAGCTTTCAGCGAAGAAGTTATTCAAACATATATTGAGCTGAAAAGAAATGAGATCAGAGAATTAGCAGGAATACCTTCTCCCGCAGAATTCCTCTACTATAACCTTATCTAACCATATATTATCCTCTATATTAGGTTTAAGGAAAATACCCTGTAGAAATACAATTAATAGTTATTTATTAAATTCATTATATGAATAACTCATTACAAAAACAAGCATACACATAGTAATGGAATGGTGTTTACAAAGTGTCACATATTTTGTTATCGCCTGTAGACATAATCATTGATTCCCGCGAAAACTCGAAGCATCCCGAGTTTAGAAAAGAGTTTCAAAGTAATGGTTTGAAAACCGCTGTTCAACCATTACCTGCTGGTGATTTCCTATTATTAGCGGCTCCAGGTAAAAAACCTGTTCTGGTTGAGAGAAAAACAGTCATTGATCTTGGTAATAGTATTAGGGATAACAGGATATGGGAGCAAGCAAAACTTTTAGCGGAGGCTGCTGAGAAGGAAGGTTATCAACCATTTATTATTGTTGAAGGATGGCTTGGAGTATTAGAGAAATATAGGGGGTGGAAGATACAGAGTGTGCTACGTGTTATAGATACTTTAATGTTGGATTTCGAAATCCCTGTTCTCAACACTCCTAATAAACAAGCAACTATTGCATGGCTCATCGCAAAAGCTAAGAGTCTAGGTAAAACTGAAGAGAAGAAAATCTATAGGATGCGTGTCGAGAAGAAACCTATGAGTTTGAAAGATAGAATACTATATGTTGCTGAAAGCATTGTTGGACCCACGCTTGCACGTAAACTACTGCGAGAATTCAAGACTCTCCGCAATATAGCTAATGCAAGCATTAAGGAGCTCATGGTTGTTGAGGGGATAGGTGTGAAGAGAGCTAATGAGATATATCTAATATTTAATACTGAGTGGAGCGATGATCAGCGATGAGTGTATGTTTTACAGAATACACTTTATTCTATGCTTTACTATCAGCAATCATATCCTTTCTGATCACATATACTGTTTTACCATTATGGATTAAACGGGCTCGAGAAATAGGTTTCACAGGCAGAGATATGAATAAACCATACATGATACAAGTAGCTGAAGCAGGTGGTGTATGGGTTTCAATAAGTGTAGCTTTTGGGATCTTATTCTTTATAGCCCTAGAGATCTATGTTGGTGGATTACATAAATACATTGTTGAATTAATGGCTTTATCCCTTCTATTATTTCTTGCAAGTTTTCTAGGGTTTTTAGATGATATTTTTGGGTGGAAGAAGGGGTTAAGGGCAATATATAGAATAGTATTAATGGCTCCACTAGCTATTCCCATGATGGTGATCAAAGCTGGTTATTCAACTATGAATATACCATTTATTGGAGTAGTAGATTTTGGATTAGCTTATCCCTTGATATTAGTACCTATAGGCGTTTTAGGCGCAGCAAACGCTTTCAACATGATTGCCGGATACAATGGATTAGAAGCATCAATGGGTTTGCAATTAATGTTTTTCACATTCATATATACATATACTAACAATGTTCATCCAAGCTTTGAAGCGTCACTAATAATGTTAGTAGCAATAATTGCGTTCCTTACATATAACTGGTATCCGGCCAAAGTGTTTCCAGGCAATTCTTTTACATATGGTTTAGGAGCATATTATGCAAGCCTAGTTATTCTCGGAAACTTTGAAAAATATGGATTAATGCTTTTCACTCTATACTTTATAGAGCTAATTCTTTTCATAAGGGGATTAATAAACGGGGTATATAAAGAGAATTATGCGAAAGTAAGGAATGATGGAACACTTGAACCACCATATAATAAAATCTATAGCGTGACCCATTTAGCGATCAAGATCCAATTACTTATTAGGGGAAAAGCTACTGAGAAAGGAGTAGTCATAACATTGAATATTATGCAATTCCTAATAGGTATACTATCCCTAATACTTATCAATATCATATAATGCTTGGGAAACTATAGAAATCCTCTGGGTTTTTAGGATAACCCTTAACAAATAATTCTACAGCTCTATAGCCGCTTCCAAATAATGGGCCAATATCTGGAAATGGTATGTATCCTGCATTAGTATATATTGCTGCAAGCCCCGCTACTAATATTCCCGGAAAAATCCATGTGGTTTTACCTATAACATCATCTGAGCCCGGTATCTGTGGTCCTGCACCCTGAATAGGTATTCCTAGTTTTAATCTATCAATAAGGTTATTCACTATGATTGCTGATGGAGAAGTATCTATTATTCCTCGAGTTAAAATATAAAATTTATCTAGCCCACCCTCGTCCTCAACCGATCTAACACTTGCACCTATAATTATGATTCTATCATCCATAATTTTATATGTGGGTTCAATAATAGAATCAACAATTATTTCTCCGCCAAGGCTAATAACTTTAGAAGCCAATAATACGATTACATCTAATGGTCTAACCCAGAAACCATATTCATCCTCATCTATTATATTCAGGCCAAGATCATCAACATAATGCCAGAAACGCTTCGAAATCCTCACCTTATTTCCGTTAATTCCCGAATAATATTTCTCATGAGTCAAACCTGGCTCTGACTCGATAACTAAAACTTTATGATTGTTTTCTAGAAGTTTTGAAGCAATGTAGAGTCCAGTGTATCCAGCTCCCATAATTGCTACGTCGTATTTCCGTGTTGAAAAGATGCATCACCCCAATTAATGTTTTGCATATATTTATTTAGTTTATTATCTCCTTATCCTCTATATAAGTAGTGAGAATAGGTAAGGTGTATGTAATGCTTGGAAAATACAATACTTTGTATGTGTTGTTTTTATTGTTTCTCCTCATAATATCAAGTATTCCAATATATAGCTTCTATGCTACAAGTTTAAATAAAGATTTATCTAGCCTCTCGGACTCCATGGGGAATCCTTATCTGATCGAGCATTTTCGTTCAGGGGTTGAACAAATCGTTAAGAATTATGCTTTATTCACACATGATAACCAGCTACTAATGCTCTATTCGTACGGGATAAATACTTCTATTATATATGGGAATTTCTCATTTACAGTTAGCACACCCTATGGTAAGCCTGCGTATTATGTTTTTAATAAGTACTTGTTAATTTTAGAGCATGGATCAGATGTTATCCATATAGTATTATATAATCTAGATAATGTGGAGAAAGTGCTCGATAAAATGATAGATACAGGCAACCTCGTTGTATCAGGATTTAATGGAATTTATTATGACAATTTAACTAATCAAATCCATATATATACTACTATGATGAGTTTAAATGGGAACACTTATCTTGAAGAAATAATTATTGATCCAATAAGTAAAACTATTATTCAAAATCAGCCTGCTCTCATATCTAAAATGATTTATTGTGGAAACATATTTTACGGCACTAGATCAAACATTTATCCTTCAACAATTCTTATAGATCATAATGTAACAATAAGCATTAGTAGTAATGAAACAACAATTAATGTTGATGGAGAAACTCGAATATTTAATGGAACACCTATAATAACTCCTCCACTAATCGTAGTAAACACTACTTTTATTATACCACTAAATAGCACTAATACATTAGTACTTGCTATATATGACGATACAAAGAATATATTCTACACTATTCCCTTCCCTATCAGTATCAATGAATTTTCACTATATGGTTTTTATCCCTTAGGAAACTTTTTATCAATTATTTACTATGCAGTAGCTAATAAATCATTATTAATAAATTATTTTAATGTAATTAACAATGCGACTCATAGATTGTTCTTAAACTCAACGAATCCCCGTATAACGCTATTTCTTACAGATCATGACAATGATACATATCCAGAGCCTATTATAAAATGGAATGAATACTATGTATTAACTTATACTAAACTCAATAAAAGCAACATTATATACTGGGATCACTTACTACAGCATATAGCTTCAAAATATGATACTGTATACCTGAATAACACAGTATACTTTATGTTTGCATATAAAAACAATACAGCTTCATCCGTAATCGAATTATTAAGGTTTAATGAAAACACTACTGTTGATTACTCACCGCCAGTTATACATGTGGTTACTCCAAGAAATGAAAGCATTGTTTCTAACCCTATATTTATAAATGCATCATTTATTGATAATGAATCAGCCGTATATATTACAGAGGTATCAATACTTAATCAAAGCAATGATATAGTATTTTCCACATATACTAAACATAATCAGTTCTTTAAAGAAATAAATCTAGACGAGGGAACGTATACTCTAGAAATTAAGTCTTGGAATACATATGGTTTTAGCTCATATACCAATATAGTTTTTAGAGTATTAGGCAGTCATGTTAAAGTTGTTAATCCAATAAATCAATCCATAGTTGGAGCTATATATACACTTGAAATACTATCGGATTCAACATATAAAGTTGAAATATATATAAACAATTCAATTCTAGCTAACTATACTTTAACACAAGGAACAAACTATATCTTGATCAACACAACTATTCTACCCGATGGACCGTATTATTTGGATCTAAGAGTTCAGGATCTAAACTATACTATTAGGTTGTTCCTTGTAAAAGACTCAAATCCTCCAATAATCATTATTCGTGGATTAACAAATAACACGGTTGTAAATGGGATATTGAATTTAACAATCATAGTGAATGATGAACATTTCAAAAACTTATCTGTTATACTGGATTCAAAAATATTATTTGAAACCGACATCGCGGGAGAACATGGTTTATTGCTTAACACAATAGAATATCCTAACGGAGAACACTACTTAATATTTAAAGCAGTAGATTTAGCTGGAAATTTAAGAGTTGTAATGTTTAGGATCATATTTAATAATACCTATGAGCAACCCGTTTTATCAATTAATCCAGAACCACTAAATAATACGTTTATTGAGGGAATAGTTCGATTTAATATATCTGGTAATAGAGTTTTCCTAGTAAATGTTTATATTGACGATAAATTGTTTCTATCTATTCCAAGCATTAATGGCCGGATTAATGCTAATATAGTTATTGATACTTCGCAATTATTGGATGGTATACATGAAGTATTGATAAATGCTTCTTGTTATTACGGGGAAAACATTGTTTATAAGTATGTATGGTTTGTAGATAATCATCCACCAAAACTATATATGAGAATACCGGTTATCGGAGTAGGTGGCTCGTGGAGAAACAATAGTGTTGTGCCCAGATTTAATCCTATAAGGAGAGACATAACATATGTTACTGAATACGATGGATCATACCTAATACCATTATATGTAAACATATCTGATGCATTCTTGGAAAACGCTACACTATATATAAACAACAGTATTGCAAGAATAGTGATAGACAATAATGCAAGGCTTGGAGTGTTTAATGAAGACGGGGGATACTTGTTTAAATTAATGGTTCCAGGAGAGGGATACTATATATTAAAACTTAAAGGAATAGACTCTGCTGGGCATTCCTCGAACTACATTATAGGTTTCTATCTTGATCTTCATAAGCCCATTGTTAATATTCTATCTCCGATAAATGATACATATACAAATAATAGAAGTATACTGTTTAGGTTTCAAGTGTTTGATAATATTAGTAAGAGGATATTTGCAGGTGTAAATATTCAGAAAGATAAATATAAACCACCAAGTCTCGATGACTACATGCCCATTACTTATCTAGGTTTTACCGTTGGGAAAGTTATTAATCAATCAATAGAGTTTAGATCCGACGGCACATACTATGTCTCATTCATATTTATTGATGAAGGAATGAATTATAGAATAGTATTACTAAAATTAGTAATAGATAGAAAACCTCCCGCAATAAATATAACTATAAATAAGCTGGACAATGAATACTTTGCAGAAATTAATGTGTCAGATAAGTATTCGCCGATTAAATATGCTGAAATAATCGTTGATGGAAGCGTATTGAAAAATGTGTCTTCTACAAATAAATCTTTGATAACTAAGATAAAATTAGAGCCTGGAATACATAATCTAACAATTATTTCAATGGATAAATCCGGAAATAAAGCTGTAGTTTCGAAAATAGTAGAAATTACCGGGACAAACACGTCTGAATCAACTACATCAATACCGAATCAATCAATAACTATGAATACTACAAGCAAGACAATAAGCAACAATAATAGTATCAATAATTGGATTCCGACCCCGCCAATATATCTTTATATATCAATAATTGTTGCCATAGCAACATTGCTTATATTAGTTATATGGTTTAGAAAAAAGCGGCGGTGAATACGTCCCAGGCCCTTTCATCCCTAATCCAAGCCCTCATCGGGGCTTGGGTGTCTGGGCCATATATTATTTTGGTTAAAAATGATTGATATATTTTTACTTATATTCGCCTTTCAAATATTCTTCCAATAATTTTTTAGCGTAATCATATCTTATTCTTCCCTCACTAATCATTCTCTCAGCTATTTTATCTATTAATTCCCCTGTAGCACCCGCCATTATAGCTAGGTTTCTAGCATGCAGTCTCATATGTCCCTTCTGTATTCCTTCATGAACAAGTGCTCTTAGAGCAGCTAGGTTTTGAGCTAAGCCTACAGCGGCCATTACTTCTGCTAATTCCTTAGCTGTTTTCACACCTAGTATTTTCAATGCTATCTTAGCTATTGGATGAACCTTTGTAGCGCCACCCACTATTCCAACTTGTAAGGGGAGCTCAAGGCTTCCAACAAGCATTTCTTCTTCATCTAGTTCCCATGTGCTTAACGGCTTATATACACCTGATCTAGAAGCATAGGCGTGTGCTCCAGCCTCTATTGCTCTGTGATCTTGGGCTGTAGCTAGTGCTACGGCTATGATTCCATTCATTATGCCCTTATTATGTGTAACAGCTCTGTAGGGATCAGCTTCTGCTAAAATACTTGCTTCAACAATTTTTCTCGCAATATCTTTCCCGCCAACATCCTCTGGATCTGTTCGAACCCATGCACGCACTATTCTACGAGTAGCATAATTGCTTATTATTCGGAGCCTTGCTTCTCCGCCAGTAATTTTTTCGAGTAAGGGAGCAATGGATTCAACCATAGTATTCACAGCATTAGCTCCCATAGCATCTAGTACATCGACTATTAAATGAACAACTATTACGGGGCCTATACGAGTATTTAGGACTCTGACCTCTAAATCACGTGGACCCCCGCCTAGTTTTAGTAGTGTTGAATCTTGTTGTTTAGCATGATCTATTATTTCCTCCTTATGTTCCAGGATCTTCATTGATTTATAATAGGGGGCTTCAATGTTTACAAGGTGGATCTGGCCAATCATTTCTTGGGGGCCAGCACGTGCAATTATCCCTTTACCTCTTCTAAGCATTTTTGCGGCATTACTAGCTGCTGCAACAACGCTTGTCTCCTCAATAACCATTGGGACAAGATAATCTTTACCATTGATTTTGAAGTTTACAGCTACTGCGAATGGATAAGTCATTCCACCAATAACGTTTTCAATCATTGAATCAGCTATTTTCTCCGGTAAATTACCTAGGTTTCTCAACAAATTAATTTCTTCTTCCGTTAAACCTGTCCATTCAGCAACGATCCTAAGTCTTTCATCAAGGCTTTTCTTATAGAATCCTGGAATTCGACTACTTCTTGTTGTTTCATGCGACAAACCCTATCCCTCTATACATGACGTATTTGGATGATTAGGACATGGTTAAGCTATTACTAGATATGTTGTTTTAAAAATATAAATTACTTAATTTTGTGTGCATAATTATTAATTGATAGTTAGAACATAATTGATCATAATCGCTTATATTCATATAAGGCATTATTTTCTATACTGATTCTCGTCAAAAAATATTGATAATGTGGCGGTGGAAGAATGGTTCATGAATGGGCTCTAGCTGAGGCATTATTAGATTATGTTGAGAACTATGCTAAACAGAAAGGTATTAATCATGTTAAGAGATTAGTGGTAAAGCTAGGTGTTCTGCAAAGTATTGATAAGGAAATTCTTAGTTTTTCTCTGAACCAGTTACTTTCTCTGCGTGATATAGTAATTGATAAGATTGATCTTATCGATGAACCTGTTGTTTTAAAATGTAGGAGATGTGGCTATGAGTGGAGCCCTAAAATGGATGATGTAGATGAATCTATTAGAGAGGCTATTCATTTCGTGCCTGAAACAGTGTATTCATTCTTTAAATGTCCTAGATGTGGTTCTAGAGATTTTGAAATAGTTAAGGGTAGGGGTGTTGAAATAGATTCTATAGAGCTTGGTGAAGAAAAATGAGTGATCCTAGACTACTAGTTATTCCTAAAAGGCTTATGGGTGTTAAACATATTATACCAGTAATGAGCAGTAAGGGAGGAGTCGGTAAAACACTTATATCTACAGTTTTATCGCTCATATCAGCGGATAATGGTTATAGAACGGGACTTCTTGATCTAGACTTCACAAATCCATCAACACATATTGTTCTCGGAATAGAGCCTGACAAGCTAGAGATCATTGAGGAAAAAGGTGTGATCCCTCCAACAGTATACGGAGTAAAATACATGAGTATAGCACTGTATAGTGGAGATAATCCATTGCCTCTAAGAGGAGAAGCGGTATCTGAAGCTTTTCGAGAAATACTAGCTATAACTAGATGGGGTGATCTAGATTATTTATTTATTGACACACCTCCTGGGATTAGCGATGAACACTTAGAACTATTGACATACCTAGGCGATAGAATAGAAGCATTATTAGTAGCTACTCCTAGCCCATTATCGATAAAGAGTGTTGAGAGACTAATTGAATTACTAGTTGAAGGAAAATATAGAATTAATGGTTTAATCGAAAACATGTCGGATACTAGGAAACTAGTAAGTGTTTCTAAAAAATATAATATCCGATACTTAGGTAATATACCATACTATCACGACTTAGATAACATTATTGGTAATATAGAAAAAATAAAGAATTCTGACTTCTGGAAAACAATGGTGGCTATTTCTAAAAACATTTTTGACAAAAACAGTTAATATTTAAATATTCGAAGCATCAATTTTATATATCGTTAAAAATATCTATTTCGATCTACCTATATATAAAGGGGTGTATCCCACATAGTGCCCTCTAAAGAAGAGAGGCCTAAAATATTCAGAGATATAGTGTTTAGGAGCAGACTCCTCCTCGAGGGAAAACTAGTTAGGTCTGTGAGGAGTAATGCAGAAATATCAATAAATAATCTCCTACGCGAAAGCAAAGAAAATCCCCTATATATTACCCTAGTTACAAATGTTGAGGGTACAAGTATTAGAGCTCATTTATATGGTTATAAAAATGAGGTACTTGATTGTTTCCTAGATAATAATCCCGATATCGAAATGAGTGAGTGCTTAAACCTAGTTTCTAACTTATTAAAAGATACACTAGCTGAGAAGAGAATAAATATGCACGTGTTTCCCCTGGATTTAATCAAAGACATGATTCAAGGAGAAAAACCTGGATCTACCGCTATAGTTAAACCAGTTGCCAAAAAAGTCGTTGTTGAGGAAAAACCAATAGATTTTCCATATATTGAATACTTATTACTAAACGAGCTCACTAAGATAGGATTAATTGTTGATCTTGTGCATTTAACTATGATTGAGAGGGATATTGTTGCTAACATTAAGTTGTCAGAGGTAAGTGAATTGCCATCATCTTTAGATGTAGCATTTATTGTTGGAGGAATTATATGTGAAAACGCCTCTATTCATGGAAACATAGTTGTAAATATTATTCATAAGAAAAAACATAATATAACGCTAGGCTATAATGGTGACAGAATCAAATGCATAGCATTAGGTCTAATACCACGCATGTTGAAAGACTATGGATTAATTCTGAGGAAAATAAACTATCAAGATACAGGGAAAGCATTTATTCTAAAACTTGGCTTAAAACAGTATGCTTCAGAGCTGAAACATGATCCCATGGAGGTTGTTAAACGTATTCAATCCACAATATCTAGCATAATAGGCAAAGAAGTTCATGTAGCTATAAAGTATGGGTTATTTGGAAAAGAATATAGAACTTATTAAAAATAATTCAGCATAATTCCCGAAATATAAAGTTAGGTGTGAATTAATCAATAAATAATTAATTTACACTCTTTTCTCTTCAACATAATCATGGCTCAATCCTCTATCGCCAGCATCTCCTAAACCGGGTACTATAAAGAATTTATCGTTAAGCAATGGATCTATGGCCACGGTAATTATTGGAATATTTCCTAATTCTCTTCTCACATATTCAATTCCAGGCTTACTCGATATGATAGTTAGAATAACAATATCTTTCGCTTTTTTCTCTCGTAGCTTCTTAATCACTTTAACTATTGTTTTACCAGTTGCTAGCATAGGATCGATGAGTAGGATAGTATAGATTGATAGATCCTCTGGTAATCTCTCATAGTATACATCAACCTCGACTCTATCAGGATATTCATGTCTTCTAGCTGCAACAAGGCCTAGTCCAGCCCATGGTAATGCATCCCATATACCTTCAATCATCGGTATTGATGCTCCAAGAACACCTACGATCAGGACAGGCTTACCTATTTCTAACCCCTCAGACTTTGCTAGTGGTGTTTCTACAAATACTTTTTTCCATTTCAGATACTTGGAAGCTTCATATCCTAGTATGAAACCAAGTCTTCTAATATAGTCTCGGAAAACTTTGGGAGTAGTTCTATGATCTCTTAGAATAGTTAGGTAGTATTTCGCTAATGGATTATCAATTATTATTAGATCGTTTCTCATATATACCCTCCAACATATATAGTGATCAATTCCTAAATATTTTTTGTAGATAAATATTTTAGAGTTAATCAATATAACATAAGAATTCTGGTAATAATAAAAGCACATACGATGACAAGTGGTGATATCGGTTTACCCATTAATAGGAGCTCTTATATTAATACTGCTTTACACGTTATTAACGCTGGAGATTGCTCATAGGACTGTTGTTGCATTGATAGTTGCTGGACTTGTAATGATTCTTAATATTTTCCTTCACTTCACTAGTTTTCGAGAATTAATAGATAGTATAGACATAGATACTATATTATTGTTGATGTCTATGATGATAATGGTGAGTGTGCTGAGTGAAACAGGGTTTTTTAATTATTTATCTTCAAAAATACTTGGAAAATATTTTAGTAAACCCTATACATTAGTTGTTGTTCTAACTGGTGCTACAGCATTAATATCGGCTTTTATCGATAATGTAACAACTGTTCTGATAATATCTCCTATAGTTATAGAGATTACTGAAAAATTAAGGGTGGATCCTAGACCTTTGCTTATAATGATAGTCTTTGCATCGAATATAGGTGGTACTGCTACGTTGATAGGTGATCCTCCGAATATTCTCATAGGATCACATGCTGACCTAGGATTCATGGATTTTATATATAATGTTGCACCTGCAATAATATTGGTGTTTTTAGCATTTATTATTGTGGTAAGATTTTTGTCTAGAGATTGGTTCCATGACTTCTACTCGAAAGTGAAACGTGTTAGCCTCGGAGAAGTATCATATATAGCTTATATAGATAAGAAACAAGCTGAAAAAGTTATTTTACCGTTCTTGTCCGTAATATCTTTATTTACCCTAGAAGACGTTCTAGGTTATCCTCCAGCCGTACCTGCTCTAATAGGTGTCGCTCTACTCTTCATACTCGTCGGCAGAAGAATTAATATTGAAGAAGTGCTTCACAGAGTTGATTGGACTACACTGGTGTTTTTTGCTGCAATGTTCATGACTATAAAAGGTATAGAAAAACTTGGATTAATGCATGAAATAGCTACCGGTATACTTTCATTTTCGGGAAGCTATATCGTCTTAATGCTTATGATCCTCTGGATTTCAGCAATAACATCGGCTTTTATAGATAATATCCCGTTTGTTATGACCATGCTACCAGTCCTTGACGAGATATTGGTTCATTTAAACTATAATGCAACACCATTGTATTGGGCGTTAAGCTTGGGAAGCTGTTTAGGTGGAAACGGTACATTGATTGGTGCAAGCGCTAATGTTGTAGTAGCAGGTATTTCGGAAAGGCACGGGTATCCGGTATCATTTAGTGGATTCCTTAAATATGGAATGACCGTTATGATCTTATCTATTATTGTTTCATCAATATATTTAATACTCCGTTATGGATAAAATGATCAGAGGGAACATTTATGTTAAATATAAAAAAAATTCTTATACCAGCCATTAAGAATGAAATAATATCCTTTGCTACCGAATACGGTATAACATTATTTCCCGATGCGGTATATCATCTTGTATCAGTTATTCCAAGCATGAAGAGGAGATCACTATACACTCGTCTCTACGTGGGATCGTTTAGAAAGATCGCTGAAGATGCTTTTCAAGACATAGAGATAGTTTTGAATAAACATGATTGTACAGCTATTAAAAAAGCAATATTGAAAGGTAACCCCGTCAAGGAAATCAGGAAATACGTTAAACAATATAAAATAGATTTAGTAATAATTACATCATCGGCTACTCCTACCCCGCCCCCAAAACTAATAGGATCTACAGCAACAAAAATTATAGGTTCCTTAGAGATCCCCATCCTTATTATTACTCCATACTCCTATGTTAATAGAGATAAATTAGAGAAAAACAAGAATGGTATTGGTGTTTTATGTAGGGATCCTGCACTGATCAATAAAGCGCTAGGGTATGCTTACTATATAATTAAAAAACATGGTTTTAAACATAGACTAAGAATAATTCTGCCACACACTAAGGATCGCATAGTGGATCAAGAAATACTTCGGAGACTTTCAAATATGGGTTTAAAAGTTGACTTAACACTTATTAGATCCGATAATTTAGATATCTTTGTTGAGAAAGCATTAAAGGAAGCTCAAGATTTGTATTTATTGATTACAATGCGTGGTTGGAGAAGAATTGCAAAGATACCTTTTCTAATGGGAGGGCTTTCAAGATATGAAAGATTATTAATTGGATTGTCACCTATACCCATACTTCTCGTATAAGAACTAGGTCTTTATTTTTAAAGGCAGATTTTCTGCCCATATTCTACAAGTTCCCTCACTACTAACCATGCATGGCCCATATGGATTACTTGGTGTACATGTTTTCATGAACAATGGGCAATCTGTGGGTTTCGATATACCAAGCGTTACCTCTGGACATTTACAACCCGGTAATATATCTTTTATTGGTTTGTCTTCTATTCCCAGATTATAGTATAGATCATGTTTTAAATAGTCTCTTGAATGATATCCGCCGCTTTTAGGAACAACACCAATACCTCTCCAATAAGCATCTCTTACCTCATATACTTTGCTCATCACTTTCTTAGCAAAGACGTTACCTTCAGGCTTCACGACTCTTGTGTATTCATTTATTAGTTTAGGCTCGTTTTTATCCATCATATCTAGTATATAGTATATTGCAAGCAATACGTCTATAGGTTCAAAACCTGCAACGACTGTTGGTATGTTGTATTTCTCGGGTAGAAACTTCCAACTATTAGATCCTATAACTGCTGATACATGCCCGGGAGCTATTACTCCATGAATAACTGCTTCCGGCTTCTCCTCAAGCAAATACTTCATGATGGGAGGTGTCAATCTATAAGCAGATAATATAAGCAGGTTCTCAGGCACTACCTTATTATATAGTGGGACAGCGGTTGAAGGCATGGTTGTTTCGAAGCCTACTGCGAAGAAAACATGTTTTCTTGAAGGATTTCTGCGAGCTATTAGAATAGCATCTAAGAAGCTATAAACAATACGTGTGTCTCCCCCATGTATTCTTGCATCAAATAAGCTTCTAATACCTCTTAGTCTAGTGCCCGGTAGTTTATAGGAGTCTCCATAGCTTAGTATAGTGTATCCTTCCATAGATAGATCTATTAGTAAATCTACGTAGTGGCCGGGAGTTATGCATACAGGGCATCCTGGCCCAGCTATTAGCTCTATATTATCTGGCATAAGGGATCTTATACCGTAGTGTGTAATAGTCCATTCATGTGTTCCACAGAAATTCATTATTTTAATAGTATCGTATCCCTTCTTCTTTAAAACGTGGGCTTTACCAGTTATTTTAGTGATAATATCTTTTGATATAGAGTTTTTCTCATATAGTTCTTTAATTTTCTTTTCGATACTCATCATTTTCACTTCTTCAACACGTATTTTACTCGGTTTAGATCATTGTATGTGTCGAGATCCAATATTACGCCGGGATAAATTGTGTCCACTACTATTGTTTCGTATTTATATTTTTTAGTAATGGCTTTTAATCCTCTTGTTTCTTCCGATATACTCATAAGCTCATTTATTAGATCCGCATTGAAAAGAATTGGGTGACCCCTCCTACTATTATATGCTGCAACAACTATTTTCGGCTTCTTCTCTCTGAATACATCCACGATTAAATCATATACTTCCGGCGGAGCCCATGCAGTATCGCCCGGTGCAATTATTATTGCTTCAATACTGTCTTTATATTTATTATATACATGTCTTATACCAGCTTTTACACTAGAACTCATTCCCTCAAGATAATTGGTATTGTAGACGAACTCTATGTCGCCAACCAGATCCTTTAAAACATTACGTATTCGTTCTTCATCATGTCCCAAAACAACCACTGTTTTATCCACATTCTTGCTATTTAGAATATTCTCTACCGTCCACCGAATAATCGGCTTATCTTCCCACATGAAAAGAAGCTTATTACCTGGAAACCTTCTACTAAGACCTGCGGCTAGCACTAATGCTACGATCAACTCATAACGCCTCATAGAATTCTGCTATTAAATAACTAATGTTTTTAGAGAAAGATAAAATTGTTAACAACATATAGATTAATGAACTGTTGCTACTTAAATAGAATGGATAACTTAAAAACAAGATTTGCTCATTTCATTTTTCTATAGAATAATGTTTTATAGGTAATCCCATATTATAAATTGAAGGTGTAAACAACTGTGACAAGACATAGTGATCCACTGGTTGTAGTTGAGGATCTTGAGAAAATATATTCTGGTAAAACACACGCATTAAAAGGTATTAGCTTCAAAATATATCCAGGTGAAATATTTGGTTTAATTGGGCCAAACGGTGCTGGTAAGACAACAACGCTTAGAATAATTGCAACAATTCTCTCCCCTACTAGAGGGGATGCATTAGTTGATGGTTATAGTGTTTCTAAGAATCCTGGCGAGGTCCGAAAAAGAATATCATATTTACCTGAAGAAGCTGGCGCATATAAGTATTTGAAGGGTTATGAGTTTCTTGAATTTATAGCTGGTTTCTTTGCTAAGAATAGAGAAGAAAGAGATAACATGGTTAAAGAAGCAGTTAAGATTAGTGGCTTAGGCAATAAAATCCATGATAAAATCAAAACTTATAGTAAAGGAATGCTTCGAAGATTATTAATAGCTAAGACGCTTATGATTAAGCCTAAACTGGCAATACTAGATGAACCTACTAGTGGACTAGATGTTATTAATGCCATGCGTGTCCGTAAAATAATTAAGAACTATTCTAGAGAATACGGTGTTACAGTTCTACTTAGTAGCCATAATATGTTAGAAGTAGAATTTCTATGTGATAGAGTAGCAATTATTCATGAAGGCAGAATAATAGCTAAGGGATCACCTGTAGAGCTAAAAACAAAATACGAAGCATTAAATCTCGAAGAAGTATTTATGAAAATTATTGGTGAAGAGTAATGAGCGGATTTAAGCTAGTTCTTATTAAAGAACTAAAGAGTCTAATCAGAGATCCTAAACTATTAATAGCCATGCTTATAGTGCCTCTCATAATTACTGGGACAATGTACTATATTATTGTCTCTTTTACACAGCAAGCCGTAAAAGAAGCAGCGAAGCCCGGCGGCTTAGTAATTATAGTTGATGAAGACAAGGGTTTTTGGGCGAGAAACTTTACTAGTTTCCTATCACAGAGAAGATATAGCATAGTATATGGTGATTCAATAATGCATGCATTAAGATTATATGATAACCTCAATCCTATTGGAATAGTAGTGATACCTCCTGGTTTCTCACAGAATATAACACAAGGAAGGATCTCGTATTTAGGGGTTATTTTGAAGATAAAATCTATAAGTATAACAAGTATTAGCACTACAAGTAAAATCTTCAATATTATAAGAGAATACTCTATAAATATTTCATCAACCATTCTAGCTCAGAAAAACATAAATCCTGCATACGCGTTGTCGCCGATAATAAGTGTTACGAACGTTTATATTAAAGGGAAAGCCGTACATACAACGGATATTAATGATATTATGGGGACATTGCTTATGATGAATATTTTTATTCCAATAATAGTATTGTTCCTTGCAGGGATCGTAGCTCAATTATCTGCTACAAGTATAGCAGTTGAAAAAGAAGAGAAAATGCTTGAAACACTCTTATCATTACCCATGAATAGATTATCATTTATTGTTGCAAAAATAACTGCTTCAACCATTGCTGGTTTATTAGGTGCTTTTATTTATGGTGGGCTCATGATATGGTATTTTTCATCATTAGCATCTATTGGGGGAGGTTCGCAGGGGACTAGTCAGTTAGGTAATATTATTAATGTATTATCAAGTATTTACGGTTCGGAAAATATTGTATTATTGATTCTGGGTTTAGTATCTATTGTATTATTTGTTCTTGGATTAGGTGTTTTATTAGCATTATTTGTGGAAGATGTGAGGAGTGCACAAATAGCTTCTAGTTATATTATTCTTCCCTTATTCTTCGTAATGTTTATCGGGTTATTCTTGGATATTTCCAGCTATACACACATGAGCAGAATGCTTCTAGCATTAATTCCAATAGTAAATATTGGATTAATGCCGTCATACATATTCATAGATGACCAGGTTTCAATATATATAGCTATAATATCAAGTTTTATTTATGCATTCTTAATCATGTATATCGATTCTAGGCTAGTCAATACTGAAAAGATCTTTACTATAAAACTTTTTAGAAGGAGAAGATGATTTTGTAATTAATTAGAAAAAGCTTTTTCATCTATTTATTTCTACATAATATGTTTCCTTATATGGTAGTTCAAGAGTCCAAAGCTTTATGTATCCAAAGCTCTTTATAGGAATATCAATATATCCCTGAACCGTAACGTTAACTTTCTCATGAGTTGTTAATGCCCTCATTAATATTATTTTTAAAGCATCGCTTGGATCCATCTCTAAACAAAAATCAATATTGTTAATGCCCCTTTTTATCAAAATATTTTCTTTATATCCTTCGCCCAAATAGTTTTTATCAATATATACTTTATAGTATAGTTTCTCAATTGATACATCTAGGAATCCCGTATTGTTGACTTGGACACGAAAACAAACTATCACCTTATTTTTAGTGGGATTAAACGTTAATGTTTCTATAGATTTCATCTCGGCAGATATACTTTGAGCAGTAGCCCATAGTAGACCTATATAAATAATTATGCCTATAACTATTAAGCCAGTCAATATTCCCCATAGCTTTGAGATCACTTTTACCACCAATTCATATCCTCCTTAACATTTTTCATAATATAATCTCTGCTATGAAATTTATTTATTAAATTAGAATAGTGAAGCTTTACTTATTAACAATCCGTTGTTAAGCATAATTTATTTTAATAACATAGAAACATTCAACAATAAATGAGATAAGCATCTTATATTGGTGCTGAGTATTGACTAAATTAAAGTATAGCTTATCTGATAAGCCTTTAGAAAAAATAGATATTGATACTCTAATTGTGCCTGTCATTAGTGAAAATGGTAAGCCTAAGATTCCAAAGGAGATAAGAGATGTTTTTCAAGAACTAATAGATATAATTATTGATAGTGGAGACTTTAGGGGTGAAGAGAAAGAAGTAACGATAGTGTATGGTAAGGGTAGAATTAAGAGATTAGTATTGGCTGGATTAGGTAAGGAACCGGATCTCGAGACTTTTAGAGAAGCTATTGCTTCAGCTACTAATTCCATTGTTGAAAAACAAGGTGTTCGTGCAGGATTATATCTTCGAGACCTGAAAAATGTATTCAAAGTAGATGATTTAATAGATAATTCCGTCTTAACAATTGAAATTACACTATTTGACCCAGGTAAGCTCTTTAAGACTGAAAGCAAAAAGCTCAATCTAAGAGAAGTAGTCTTAATTGTCGATAACATAACTGAAGATATAGAGGAAGCTTTAAAAAGATCAGCTATTATAAGTGATGCAGTAAATTATGCTAGAAGAATAGCAGAGTCACCGAGCTCTATAATGAATCCAGCAAAAATTGAAGAGGAGGCTAGGAAGCTTGCTGAACAGTATGGATTAAAAATTAAGGTTTTCCATAAAGAAGATCTCGAGAAGATGGGGATGAATGGAATTCTAGCTGTAGGTAGTGGTGGAGGAGTTCCTCCTAGGCTGATAATACTCGAATATAGAGGGAGAAACAGTAATGAATGGGATTATGCTTTCGTGGGGAAAACTGTTACTTTCGATGCTGGCGGATTAAATTTGAAGCCTACAGGATACATTGATAATATGAAGTATGATAAGAGTGGTGGAGCAGTTGTTCTAGGAATAATGAAGGCAGTAGCCGAATTAAAACTACCAGTAAATATTGTAGCTGCCCTACCAGCTGTTGAGAACATGCCAGGGCCCAATGCGTATAAACCCAGAGATATTATTAAAATGTATAATGGATTAACAGTTGAAGTAGGAAATACTGATGCTGAAGGCAGACTTATTCTAGCTGATGCATTATCATATGTAGACAAGAATTATACGCCTAAACAAATATTTGATCTAGCAACACTTACTGGAGCAATAGTTATAGCTTTAGGAAACTATGCTGCTGGATTATTTACTGAAGACGATGATGTTGCAAAGAAACTATACGAGATAGGGTGGAAGATTGGCGAACGAGTATGGCGTATGCCTTTGTGGAAAGAATACTATGAACAACTGAAAAGCAATATAGCTGATACCAACAATATTGGGGGAAGACCGGCAGGAGCCATTACTGCCGCAGCTTTCCTAAGTAAGTTTATATCAGATAAGAAGAAATGGGTTCACTTAGATATTGCTGGAGTATCATGGGTTGAGAAAGGCTATCCTAAGAAACCATATTATAAACCAGCAGCCACAGGCTTCGGTGTTAGACTTTTAACGTATTATTTACTCAAAAATCTAGAGCAACTGTAGAAAAAGAAGTTTTTTATTTTGTCATCAACTAGCATATCAACTTGATATCGCTATTAATCTTACAACATCACTTGTATCTTCACATTTATCACTTATTGCCTCTAGGTCCTCTATAACATCTTTAAGAAGTATGCATTCCATCGTTAAATTCTCCTTGCATTGCATATATATTTTCTCTAATGCTTTCATTCTAATCTCATCTATTTCCTCCTCGTAATTTTCAACACTATGTGTTAATTCTATGGACTTAGAAGGATCAGTTCCTAGAGCCAATACACTATCAAGTAAAGACTTAGATGCTAGAACTGTTTTATTAATGATATCATTCATTAACTCAAGTACTTCTCGGGGTATTTTGTAACCTGTACTATATAAGCTTATTAATCTGCGTCCGGTCGCCTTAACATATGCTGCAATATCATCTGCAGTAAGTATAAGTCTTAGTAGATCTTCCCTATCTAACGGATGAATAAAGACGCCTTTCAAACTATAAAGAATCTCACGTTTAATCGAATCTGCGTTTCGCTCTGCTGTTACTATTTCACTATATATTTTAGTAGCATGATCTACATCATCGTTTATCAAGCTATTTATGAGTTCGTTCAGCTTTAAAACAGCTGAATGAACTGTTTTAATGTGTTCTAAGCTTTTCGTAATAATATCTTGAAGCCTTCTTCCACCTAACCAGCCCCACTCAGTCATTTGTTACACCTTGATAATTTATCTTCTTAAATCCATATAAATACCTAGGATTATTTATCAATATATTTTAAAGCATTTTGTTTTTGTTTTAAATGTTTAATTCATTTAATTAAAAATGCTAATATTGACATAAACGGAAAAAATAATTGTTTATTAGAAATTTGTTTAAATATTAAAATAAGTTCTGACTATAATAATAATTACTCATATAGTAGAGATTTGTATAATAAATCATAAAGTTTATAGAAGGAGAACAAAATATTTATATCGTGATATAAACGTTACATAGATTATAGAAAAGTGTTGTATGGTGGAAAACATGTCTGAAGAGGAGTTTTGTAGCATATACGATATAAGGTTCTTGATGAAAAGAGGAATTACTCTATCACCACCCTTGTGGAGAACACTGAAAGCAGTATTAGAATTAAAGAAGACTACGGCTGAAGATCTATCTAAAAAGACCGGCAGACCGAGAACGATAGAATCAAGGTATCTCGCAGAACTAAATAGACTCGGCATAGTAGCTCGTAAAAGGATTAGTAGAAAAGTATACTATATTGAACCCATAACCGCAGTCAAAGAAGCATTACAAGAATTTGGCCCAGATATGCCTGTTGAACAACTGGCTCATCAAATAAGTTTGCCGGCCGATATCGCCCGAATCATTATCCAAAAGATCAAGGAAGGCAAGTTATGAGGAACAAGAAGCTGATCAATAAGTGGTTAAGTAGTGTAATCAATTAGAAGAAGATCACCGATTTTATAATAAAGGGAACCCATTATTCTTTATTATTTTTATTTTCTTTTATAACAATGCCGAGAATAAGTCCATTAATCGTTAATAAAGCATCTTTATTATCATCTATAGTAAAATTCTTGCTATTTCTATTGAAGCGCTTCTCCATTGCTTCTATAAAAGCATATATTAATTGTTTAATAGCAAGGCTTCTACTCCTAAAACCGAGTTGTCTAATATATTTATCAAATCTCGAAATAGTATTCTCTTCAATTTTAAAACTTACAACCCTGCTGTGAGGCTTCAAATCTAGTACTATATAGTTATCCTTGCCATTTTCTTGTAGGCGTTCATCAAATTCTAGGCGTTCCACTCGAGCTCTATCCCCCCGTTGATCTCTTCACTGACTACTATTATATTGACTTATATATTTCAACTAATTACTTAGAACATTGGCTTTCTTTCCCATGAATATTTATTAAGAACAAACAATTTTTTTCAAAAAAATCCATTTTTCCTAGGATTTTTTTGTCAATAAAAACGCGGTGTGTGGGAAAGTTGTCCCACAAATAAATTTATATACAAATTAAATAAAAATAGTTTTTGAACCGGCCCCTGTGACTCTCCCGTAGATGCGGGAATGGGATGAACAGGGGTGACTCCCCTGGGCATTTCATTTCATTTATTCTCATTTTTAGCTATATACCCGATCTTTGTTAAATAATCTCTTAATGCTTGAACATTCCATTCATGTATGGTTCTTCTGCGTTTATCTATTCGTAGACCTAGTTTCTTTGCGGTTTTCAGATCTAAACCAACTGCTTCTAGTTCTTTCTTACTAAATCCTCTGCCTACGCGTAGACCGGGGCTTAAACCTCCATGTTTTCTAAGCATGGGTTTCCTTACTATAGGCTCGGGAGGTTGAATTTCTTTGCTCATTTTCTCACCCTAGTCGAAGATTGCCTATTACTTAATTATCGTTATGTATTAGCTTTTTTATGTTTTTATCTAAATCCTTAATAGCTTATTTTAAATATATTATAGTATTAGGTGATAGGGGAAGCCTTGATTAAGAGACTGGTATTGGATGTATTAATACCTATTAAAGGGCCTTCAATAGTTGATATTGCAGAAAACTTATCAAGAGTTAAAGGTGTAAACGCAGTTAATATTACTGTGAAAGAAGTAGATGTTGAAACACAAAACATTATAGTGGTCATAGAGGGAGAAAACATAGATTTTGGCGAAACCAGAGTCTTGATTGAAGAGCTTGGTGGAGTTATTCATAGTGTTGATCAAGTCGTTGCAGGTAAAAAAATAGTTGAAGTTCCGCGTGAGATATACGAGGAACTATGATTTAATTGGTGCAACTTATTGAGTGCTAAGCGTGGATTTATTGAAGTTGTAGAGGAGTTTTTTAAGCAGACAAAGATCTTGTACATTGATAATAATCCATTCATATACAAGCAATACTCTAAAGAACCCGGGCTTGTAAAATGGTTTTTTATTAAGGCAACTAATTTATTTGTTAAAGCTTATCCTTTCGTCTTAGAGCCTCAAAGCCGTATGCTTAGAGAGACAAGTTTTATGGAAGATGAATCTAAACTTGTACAGACTCCTCATATAATAGTTAAGGACTGGGTCTCTGTAAGCATTATTAGAGAGTATATTAATGGTATACATTTCGATCCATATTTTGACGAGAAAGAATATTTTAGAATAGGAAAAGAAATGGCTTTGATTCATAATTCAGGATATGTTATGGGTGACACAAAGTATACTAATTTTCTGAAAACAAATAATAAATTCTATGTAGTCGATGCCGAACAAGCTATTAGATCAAATTCGTATAGTTATATGTTTTGGGATATATTTGTCTTCATAACAACAATAATTTATAAAATAATGGCCGATAATCCTTTTAGAGGTAAAGATCTTGTTCGTGAAAGAATAAGTAGCTTTCTTAACGGATACATTTCGGCGATCGAACATGATTACTACTCTATTTTGAGTAATATAGATAAGTTTAATTATAAAACAATCATATTCGTTCTATTACCTTATCCATATTATACAATATTTAATAATATGATAAAACAATTAATCCATAACTAAACATTCATGTATTATTGATGATGAATTACTCCCGGAACGACTACTCTAGGGGATGATAGAGACACACCCAGCTGAATAACTAAATTAATTCAAATAATTGTTAAACTCCTTTTTAATAATAAAGTATCTTGGTGATGAATTTTCGGGGAGACCGATTTGGTGATGTAGCGGTTACCCAGCTGATTGGTTGGTGCTTGAAATGAGTGAAGTAGAAGATAAATGGTATATCATAAAAGGGCTTAAGCCTCCCATATATGTTGGATTAACTAGAAATGGCAGAAAAAGAATAATTAGTCTATTATATGTTCTGCTTGCTATCTTAATAGTTTTTGTTTTCATCGCTGAATCGTCCGGATTAATTCTCCAGGGTTTAAGTATGATATTATTGTTACTGATAATTTTCGGACAAGGACTATTATCCCTTCTTCCTACTAGGAAAAAAATGCTTAACTTATCTGATCAAAAATATATTAGAGGATTACTGGAGTCTATAAGAGATTATGTTTCCAAATGGAGTATTCCCTCCAACAATATCCCGGTTGCAGCAATACTCAGTAATGGAATATACATGTATATATACTATAGTGCTAATGCTAAACTATTAATTACATTTGTAAAACCGACCATGTTTTTCAAAATAGTACAAGGCAAATCCATCGTAAAGATTAAGTTTATTAAACAATATGGTAGGAGAACATGGAGAAATAAAGGATTAATTATAGGCGTTATAGATGCAGTATTTCCTCATCCTGAAATTAGGGGAATGAATATTCACATTAGAGGCAATGCAATAAAATTATCTACGCCGATTGAACACGAACAGATTCACGAAATAATCTCTAATTTTAATAAAATAGTAGAGCAAGGAGGTGGTATTATATGGCAGTAATCCTGGTTATTGGAGACACGCATATACCTGACAGAGCTGATAAAATACCTGATAAGCTACTGAATATAATTGAATATGGTAGACCTTGGGATATAGTAGTTTTCACTGGGGATTTCGTAGGAGAGAATATTTATAGATGGTTTCTAGGTCTTGGAAAAAAGAGTTATCCTGTGAGAGGAAACATGGATTATTTACCGTTGCCTAAAACACAAATATTTAAAATTAATGATATCACTATAGGTGTGCATCACGGTGACGGCGTTTATCCTAGAGGAGATATTCGAGGATTAACTAGAATAGCAAATCGGTTAGGAGCAGACATGTTATTTACGGGCCATACACATTCACCGTTTATCAAACATGGTATAACCAAGAATATATTGCTAATTAATCCAGGATCCTTAACTGGCGTTTGGGGCGGCGGAGGAGGGTCGATGAAGCCAAGTATGATGATAATTGAGTTATTCGATAATAGTTTAAGGATTGAACACTATGAGTTATCAATAGATCATACAAAGTTATCAATGAGACAGATAATAGTGAAGAAAAAGAATGGGGAATGGATACTATAAATAATTTATTTTTCTTTTTCCATATGAATGCTTATTTTTCTAACCTTCAATAATGGCCCCTCCTTGCCGATAACAACTATTTTATCTCCCTTATGGATTTCCTCATCACTAATTGCTTTCCAATACTCTCCCTCAACAATGACAAAACCAGGATTATTTGGTCCTATATTATCTATTGCTTTGCCAACCGAGCCTTCAGGTACTGTGGTTAATTTGGGTGGTTGTTTTTTGACTTTTATTATTTTATATAGTATGAAACCAGTGAATGCTCCGAGACCTATGCCTAGAGATATTCCTGTCCAGAAAAGTGTTGCTTGATAACTTGGAGAAATAAGCCATCCGGGATTGAGCATTGGGAGCAAAGCTATTGATAAGGCAATTAATATTATGCCGGTAAATCCTAAGACGCCAAAGCCAGGAGTGAATAATTCAATTGCTAAAGCAACTGCACCTATTACGAGCAATGCTAAACTAACAGCATTTATGGAGAATCCTGTACCAATAAGGGATAATATAATTAAACCAATAGCTAGAGGCACAACTAAGTAGTGACCACTAAGCAAACCGAAGATAAGCATTAATACTCCTAGTGTTGCCACTAAACTGTTTATTATTGGGTCACTAAGAGCTTTTACAACATAAACCCTTATACTACCACTATAATGATATAAAACAGCTCCTTTTGTTCTTAAGACGTATTCTCTCCCATTATCTAATTTAACCGTCCATCCATCAATCTTATTTATTAAATCATCCATATTTAATGCAATAACTTCTATTACATGATATTTAAGGGCTTTTTCAGCTGTTAAATAAAGATTTTTTCTAACAAATAATTCGGCGGCAGTCTTATTTCTGCCCCGATCCTCTGCGAGTGTAGTTATTATTCCTACAATTGGATTAATAATTTTAGATTCATTTATTGGTTTAAAAGTACCTGTTGTCGGATCATATAGTACTGGTTGTGCTGCACCGATAAGAGTTCCCGGAGCCATAGCTGCAATATGAGTAGCAAGCAATATAAGTGTGCCAGCACTCCAAGCCTGTGCTCCAGCTGGATAAACATATCCTATTACAGGGACATTACTATTCCTAATCAGCTTTATCATGTTATTCGCGGAGTCGAGAAGACCTCCAGGGGTATCAAGGATCATTATTAGTGGTGCATCTAGTTTTTCGGCCTCACTTAAAGCTTCCTCTAAAAGATATTGTGTACCATAATTTATTTCTCCATTTATATTAACAGTTACAATATAATGTGTCTCTTGGGAAAATACAGGTTTAATACTAATAGTCAATATGGTGAGTAATAAAAATATATAGAATAGTTTATTCAATATATTACTCACTCTCCACTACCACCACTGCCACTAGTTTTTCTAGATAGAGCAATAGCTGTTCCTAATAACGATGTTTCTGCACCGAGAGTTGATGGAGATATTATTATTAGGTTCTTCTCCTTAGCGATTTCTAGGAGTGTTTGTAGTTCTCTTAAACGTAGTGCTGCAGGATGTTGTTCATAGATTTTAGCTGCTTCGCCCAAGATTATAGATGCTTGTTTTTCTCCCTCGGCCTCAATTATTTTTGCACGTCTCCATCTCTCAGCTTCAGCTTGTCTAGCCATTGCACGAAGCATTGATTCTGGAAGTCTTACTTGTTTAAGAGTTACAGCTGTTACTTTAATACCCCAAGGATCAGTTACTTCGTCTAGAATTGCTTGAAGCCTCTTATTAATTTCCTCCCTCCTACTGAGGAGATCATCTAGTTCTACTTGTCCAATAATGTCTCTAAGTGTTGTCTGAGCCATCATCATTACAGCATAATGATAGTTTTCAACTCTGGTAACAGCTAGAACGGGATCGAATACCCTGTAATAAACTACTGCATCAACACCAACAGTTACATTATCCTTAGTTATTATTTGTTGTTCGGGAACATCAACAGTAGTTACTCTTAGATCTACTTTTATAAAATTATCCACGAATGGTATTATGAAGAAGAGTCCAGGTCCCTTAGCACCAAGAAGCCTTCCAAGCCTGAATATTACTGCTCTCTCATATTCTCTCACTATTTTAATACTCATTGCTAAGAATATTAATAGAATAATTACTAGAAATATTATGCCTGGCAACATCTCCTCTATTCCGAGAAAATATAGTCCAATATATGGGTATGGTAACAAATATGTTGCACCTCTTGTCTATCATGAATTATTTTATATGCCTACCTATATAGGTTTATTTCTATATAATGTTAAGATTGTATTAAACTTGTTTTATAAAATATTTTGTATCTAATTCATTAGATAGCATATCAAGTAGTTGTAATATTCTATTCGTTAATTCTTCAGCTTTTTTCCTACTATATTCAAAATACATTAGCTTTTTTAAATTCAATATTTTCTCGTAGAAATGATTTAGTGTATCCTTGAGAGATCTATTATTTTGCCAGGAATAATGAAAGACTCGGAGAAAACCTATTATACCCAGAGCATCTAGTTTATCTGCATCGCTTAAAATATATGCTTCAACTATTTCTGGTTTAATATTGTTTTTTCTAGAATAACTATAACTATGATATAGTATGACGTTTTTTATTTTATTAATTGTTAATTGATCCACACCATACCATCTAAGTATTCCCTCAGTAAAAATTGCTGAATAATATGCATGGGGTTCTCCAATAACTCTACCTATATCATGAAGGAGAATACTTGCCTCCAAAATAAAACCATCAATTTTATTCCCTAGCTTCTCTTCCTCTACAATTCTCTGAGCCCATTTCCTAACTCTTAATATATGTGGGTATCCATGGCTAAAGTCGTCTCCCATTATTTGCTTTGATAAGTTTTGGAGAATAGGCAGAATAGTGGAATATTTATTGATCAATTTTTATTCCCAACGTGCAGGTATTACGATAACATTATCTTTTGGAGCAACAAGTTTTAGTTCTTGACCGACTGTAGGATACATAGTGTTTGGCAAGTATACTACAAGGCTTGTCTTACTAGTGGATAATCTAACTTCTACTCTATCACCTAAGAACATTACTAGGTCAACTTTTCCCACAATATAGTTATCTCGTGGAACACGTGATTCTGTTATCTTCATTATTTCAGGCCTTATTACTACAGCTACTTTACTAGGTAGATCCTTATGGGGCGATACACCTAGAATATCAGCATCTAGATCAGGGATTCTTACAAGTGCATATTCATTCTCCCATCCCAGAAATTCACCGTATAATATATTGCCTCTACCTAGGAAATCTGCTACAAACAGGTTTATAGGCCTAAAATATACTTCTCTCGGCGCACCATATTGTAATAGTTTGCCTTTATTCATAACTGCTATCCTATCACTTATACTCATAGCTTCTAATTGATCGTGTGTGACATATACTGTTGTAATACCTAGTTTTTTCTGAAGCCTCTTAATTTCTTCTCTCATCTCGATCCTTAGTTTCGCATCTAAGTTGCTTAGAGGCTCATCTAATAATAAAACACGGGGTTCCACCACTAATGCTCTAGCTAATGCAACTCTTTGTTGTTGGCCACCACTCAATTGAAGCGGGTAACGGTTTTCAAGTCCTTCGAGCTTAACTAGTTCCAGAGCCCATTTAACCTTTCTCCGTATATCTTCCTCTGATAATCCAAGTTGTTTCCTCCTTATCCTTAAACCATAAGCTACATTATCATATACTGTCATATGTGGCCATAAAGCATAGTTTTGGAAAACCATCGCTGTATTTCTTAGATATGGTTTAAGAAATGTTACTTCTTCATCGTCAAAATACACTTTTCCCTCTTCTGGGACTTCAAATCCAGCAATTATTCTAAGAGTAGTTGTTTTTCCACAACCGCTTGGACCAAGCAATGTGAAAAGTTCTCCTGATTCAACCTCAAAGCTTACATGATCAACTGCTATTACTGACCCATACACTTTCGTTACGTTTTCGAGTCGTACACGAGTCAAAACTTCTCAACCCCATTATTATTCATAGTTTTACACACCTATGAATGCATATCTCTGCTTGAACACAAGCACAACTATAGATACAGCTAGTAATTGGAACAATATAAGTAATACTCCCATCGAAGCAGCTATTTGAACACCATAAACGGTTGTTCCCTTATACGCCATCATCATCGCAAATGTCATTGGTGCTTGGTCAGGTCTTAAACCTCCGATCGTAATGCTTGTGCTTACCTCTGTACTAATATATATGAATCCAATGATTGCACCACTAATAATATATGTTAGTATGAATGGTAGTATAACACCAAATATAACCTTAGACCTAGAAGCACCTAGATTCAATGCGGCTTCTTCAAGTGCTTCATGAACCTGCTGGAAGCCTGCAAAAACAGATCTAACCACGAATGGCAATTTACGTATGCTATAAGCTATTATTAAGACAATCCATGCTTGGAACGTTGTAGGACCACTTGTAGGATCTAGAGGTGTTCCACGGAAGAATGTCGAGTAGAAGTAGAAGTATCCCAGCGCGATTACTAGGCCAGGAATTGCGAGAGGTATTGTAGCTAAGGTATCCATGGTAGGAGTTATTACTTTAATCCTTGTTCTACTTACACTATATGCTATCATGATAGCTATTGTAGTAGCCAATACTACTGCTGCAGCAGCATATGATAGAGTGTTTCTAATATATATAAATATATCTGGATTCTTGAATAGAGAGATAAAGTATTCAGGTGTGGCTTGATCAAGATTTATTGCGAACCCTCTTGGAGGCATTATATTGAATGCAAGCAGAATTACGCCTATTTGTGGCATTGCAGTAAATAGGATTAATGGTAATAGGAATAAGTAAACAAATAGTAGTCCTTTCCATCCAAGCCTTCTCTCACGTAAAGTCCATCTACCACCCCTGCTGATCATAGCATATGATCTCATACCTACATAGCTCCTAATAGCTAAGAAGCCCATAGCGGCTAAGAATAACATTACAAAACCTAATGCTGCTATCTCAGGTGATACTATCCCCGTCTCCGAAGTGAAACTACTATAGATTTGATAACTCATAAGTCTGTCTTCTTGGAAAACAATGGGTGCGCCAAGGTCTTCTAAGCTAAATATAAACACTAGTACAGAACCAGCTACGATACCAGGCAATGCTAATGGAAGCGTCACGGTTAAGAAAAGTCTTAAACCTTTAGCACCTAGATTCTCTGCTTGCTCCTCCATACTCGGATCTAAGTTTATAAAGCTTGAATAAGCATTTAGATAAACTATTGGGTAGAACGCCATAATCTGTGCTAATGCAACACCAGCTAATTTATCTATTCTAATCCCCCAACCAAAAAGTGCCTGTGTCAACAGGGATATAGGACCTTGATCGCTGAAAAGTATCTTAATAACATATGCGTTAACAAATGGTGTGACAAACAATGGTATCATAGCCAATATTCTGAAGACGTTTCTGCCGGGAAAACTATATCTTGCAAGTACAAAAGCAACTAGTATACCGAGAAATGTAGCAGTTGATGTCACCACAACCGCATTTATCAAACTGTTTAATAGAATACCATAGTTTATACCTGTAACAACATAAACAGGTCTGCCGCCTATGGTTTGTTTATTATAGAACTGCTCCCATGGAAAGATCTCTAGCTTCACATATTTCCTATTAGTAAATATTCTAACAAAATTATAAAATACTGATTGACCAGGTGGCACCTCAAAAGCATGATAAAGCATAAGTAAAACAGGTGTTAGAAGAAATACTATGAGAATAGTAAAACCTACTATTATGAAGACCCACATTATAGGATCTATTTTATAAACAGCAGATCTAACCCTAGTCGAAAAAGAAATTTTTATCCTAGTTCGCTTACGGGCCTCTTTTATAGAAATTATCTTATCTCTAATATAACCCATTGTTGCTATTGATATTAAGGGTAAAAGAAAGAATGCTAGAGCGCGCGGATAACCCGGTATGTTTAATACTAAAACAAAGAAAATATAGATATATGATATGATCACCAAAAAGCTTAGAGAGAAGCTGAACATTATTCTCCTATAATCTATGCCTCGAAGAAACAAAATAAACGAGTAGAAAACTCCGAAAACCCATAAACCAACTTCATCTGCTGGAGCTATATAGGGTTGAATAACGAGATATATTATTGCAAGAATTAACCCTGCTAAGTACATGTGTTTTAGACTTAGCCTTGGCTCATAGTTCTGCAATTCTTTTTCTCCCTCAATAATTAAATCTAATTAATGAGGTTACTATTTATTTACATTATTTAATGTTCTTAAAAATAATTAAACATTGGTTTCCTAAATAAAATTTAGTGTTTGGTTCGCCAAAATTTTTATCCATGAATTAAAATGATAATTTATAATTTTAAAAAAATATTTTATTGATAAAAACCACGATTTTTCTCTACTACTTGCGCATTAAGTAATATATTGCTACTATTACTGCTATGACAATGATAACTATAGTTATTATTAGCGATGTTGATAATCCTCCGGCTCCTGAAGGTGTGGTTGGTGGTGGAGTTGTTGGTGTTGTCGTAGTAGTTGTTGTGGTAGTAGTCGTAGTGGTCGTTGTCGTGGTTGCTGGCGGAGTAGTTGTTGTAGGAGGCGTTGTAGTTGCTGGGGGAGTTGTGGTTGTAGTTGTGGTGGTCGTTGTTGTGGTTGTTGGGATTGGGGAGCCGCTTAGTATTTGTTGGAGTAGATTATATGTTTCTAGATAGCGGTTTCTAGCTCCATCTTCCCATTCACTCATTAATGCTTGATATATTGATCCCTGTAATAATTGGTCATTTATTTTTATGGCGTAATCAAGTGTAAACGTTGTTTTCTTGCCGGTAAGTGGGTCGGTGAATTCGAATGGTTTTGTTAATTGGTTTACGAGATAATCGAATTGCTCCTTAGTTATTTGACCGTTTAGATATGCTCGAGCAATTGCTGACCAAACATTTTGCAAGTCATCATGTGCATTTACAAGTGTTGCTTTGAAGTAGTACTGCATTGCTCTCTCCGTTAAACCTGATAGTGTTTCGTTGAACTCTATGACTCCGCTAGCTGTAGCTGTTTCGAATGCTTGTTTTAAATCTTGTCTTTGATGGCCAATATCTGTGTTGAAAACTCTTGGGTTAATAGGTAGTCTGTTAATATCTGGATCTAACCAGACCTGCTGTCCACCATATTCGCTGAGTACCCAGGCTACGAAGGCTGCGGCTTGTACAGGGTATCTTGTATTCTTAAGTATCGCTATTGGATCAGCGTTTACTATACTTTCATTCTCGGGAATAATGTACTCACATGCAGGGTTTTGATGCATAGCTGTGTATCCGTAGAAGTCAATAGTTATACCGACTGCTATGTCTCCACGGATAACTGCGTCACGTACACCGCTACTGCTATCGTATATTTTAGCGTTAGCCGCCATAAGGGTTAGTACTTTCCATCCTTCATCCCAGCCATATGCTTGCAGAATTATCTCATACATTCTAGTATTGCTTGTGCTCTTTGTCGGATCAGCTATACCGGTTAATGGAGTGTCTGGTAAGTACTTTGCATATACGGGATCTGTTAGGTCTATCCATTTCTTTGGAACAGGTACATTATAATTATTGATCACGTCATGATTAACTGTGAATCCAAAGCTACTTATAGCAGCACCTATCCAATGCACATAACCATCGTCTCCAACCTTATATGTTGGAGCACCAGCGATTCTCTCAGGTATTTTCTGCATCTCGTATAGGACAGCATTGTATTCTGGATGAGTTGTGTTATCTAATGGTTCAATATATCCTTTTTCATCAATATAGTTGAATAGTGTTGGCCCACCTCCCCATGCTATATCAATTGGTCTGCCAGCATCGAGTGCTTGTTTAATATATGTTTCCCACTGTTCCGGACCGGCGAAGACTGCTACTATATTTGTAATACCTAGTTCTTTGGCAACAGGACTATTTAGAAATGCTTCCTTAGCCTTCATAATAATTGTATTCTCATGTCTTGTAATAATAGTCAGAGTTACACCTGTGGGATGCGGCAGGCTTTTCAGGTATTCTAGCCAAGGAAATGGTTCGCTTTGATTACCCCATGGCCATGCCCCCGTTGTAGATTTAACATTAATCGCTGAAGCCGTCGAGCCAAGTATTAGTAGAATAGTTAAGCCTATAATAGCTAATGCCTTTACATTGAACACATATATTCACCTCTTGAATATACTCCTATTAATTAATATATATGTATTTGTTAAAATTAAATCAATCCCTTAATCAAACTTATAGAGTCCAATAATTGCTCTATGTAGTCAAACCAATCAATTAATAAACAACCGGGCAATATATTATTTATTTGATAAAAGTTATGGCATAGGGTGTAAGTATTATGAATTATAAATACGTATCGCTCATATTGTTAGCTATGCTAGTATTATCCATGCTATTCCCTTCAGCATTAGGAATAAGAAATGCGATCGCTAATAATCAGAATACTGCGAAAAAACTAGTTGTAGCAGTAGATCTGGCTCATGGTGAAAGCGATAAATACCTATCATATATTGAAGGCAATATATCATGGGTTGAATGGAGAGAAATCACAAATGCAATAACACCTGATACATTATCAGATGTCGACGTATTGATTATTGGCCAGCCAACATCTGCATTATCACCAGATGAAATGACAGCAATCAAAGACTGGCTGGCACAAGGCAACAAGGTTCTATGGGTTGCTGGTGACAGCGACTATGGTGGAGGGCCATCTACACAGCAGGCATGCAACGATCTATTGGAGTTTCTTGGAGCAAAACTAAGACTGGAGCTTGCTGCTGTTTATGATGATATTCATAATGCTAAAGCATTCTACCGTGTACTAACACGCGTAATGCCAGATAATAACACATTGTTAAGAACAGATCTTATCTCTGCCGGCATATCCAAGCCTATTTTGATGCATGGTCCTGACGCTGTTATATGGGTAGATGAATCTGGAAACTACCATGATCCAGTAAACGAAACATTCCCAGGATTGGTGAGGATTATATGGAGTTATAACACTGCATATATAGGCGACAATAACCCGCCGACTCCACTAGTATATAATCCATTATTCTATGGACAAGGCACAGGTAACCATACATTCGTTATGGTGGCGGGAGAATACTGGAACGAGACAAACAACATGATTATTGTAAGCGGAGAGTCACCTTATGGTGATTATGAGCCAATGTATTCATGGGAATACTACAACGTATCACTAGACGGGCCAAAATTCATTAAGAACATGATTACATGGTTTGATTACTTAGTTAACATTTTGCCCTCTATACCAAGAATAACTGTTGCAGTTGACCTAGCCCATGGTGAAAGCGACAAGTACTTATCATACATTATGGGTAACATAACATTTGTCAACTGGAAAATAATAGATACAGCGATCACACCCGACGAGTTAAACGGCGTTGATGTATTGATTATTGGCCAGCCAACATCTGCATTATCACCAGATGAAATGACAGCAATCAAAGACTGGTTAGCTACCGGAAATAAAGCATTATGGGTTGCTGGTGACAGCGACTATGGTGGAGGGCCATCTACACAGCAAGCTTGTAATGACTTATTAGAATTCCTAGGTGCAAAGTTGAGATTAGAACTCGCTGCTGTTTATGATGATATTCATAATGCTAAAGCATTCTACCGTGTACTAACACGGGTAATACCAGATAATGTTACAGAGTTAAAGACAGACATCATATCCATGGGTATCACCAAGCCTATTTTGATGCATGGTCCTGACGCTGTTATATGGGTAGATGAATCTGGAAACTACCATGATCCAGTAAACGAAACATTCCCAGGACTAATAAGAATTGTATGGAGCTACAATACAGCTTATATCGGTGATAACAACCCGCCAACACCTCTCGTTTACAACCCATTATTCTATGGACAAGGCACAGGTAACCATACATTTGTAATGGTGGCTGCCGAGTATTGGAATGAATCAAACAATATCATAGTGGTTAGTGGAGAGTCACCTTATGGTGATTATGAACCAATGTATTCATGGGAATACTACAACGTATCACTAGACGGGCCAAAATTCATAGCAAATATGATAACATGGTTCGCCATAAACATTAAACCTGCAGCTCCACAGTTAACACTCATAGGAGAACTAACTGACCCTGAAGGCGACGATAACGGATACGGAAACCTAACATATCCAACTAACGAAGTATTCCAGCCCGGCGTCTTCGACATGTTAAAGTTTGGAGTATACGAGGATTCCGATAACGTATACTTCAAGGTCACAGTTAAGAACTTAGGAGACAATCCATGGAGTGGCCCCAACGGATTCTGTCTACAACACGTACAGATCTATATGTTAACAACAGATGATACACTACCGAAGAACACATCAACTATAGGATTAAACGTTGAGATATGGCATGGATGGAACTATGTATTACTAATGGTGCCAGGCTGGGATTCCGCCCCTGCTCCGCAGGGACAATTATCAGCGCTATATGATGCAACAGGAAAACTATTAGCAGTTGAAACACTCAACAACACAATAGATGTCTATGTTGATCCATCAAACAACAATACTATTGTAGCCAAGGTAAGCAAATCATTACTCACAGATGTAGCTAATATTAAAGACTGGGTCTTTGTAGTAGCACTAGCAGGATATGATGGATACGCACCTTACAAGGTGAGAAGCATAGTAGCAGGAAACGCTACTGAGTGGAACTTTGGAGGAGGAGATCCTCAAGCCATTAATGCAGGAGTACAACCGATGATAATAGACCTTCTAGCACCAACAGCTCAAGACCAGTACAATATGCTATCAAGTTATAACGCAGCAGCTAAGTCAATGGCTGTAATCGGTGGAGTAAAGCTATCAACAGGAGAGCTATTAACTCCACCAACGACTACGACAACCACGACTACTACAACAACTACGACCACTACAACAACTACTACCACGACTACTACTACCACGACCACAACTACAACAACTACTCCCCCAGCAACCACGACTACAACTACTACGACAACATCTCCGCCAACAACAACACCAACAACACCAGCAGCAGGTGGAGTAAGCACAACAACATGGGCAATAATAGTAGCAATAATCATAATCATAATAATAGCAATAATAGCATGGTACTACACAAGAAAGAAATAAACTAGACCTAGATAAGAAATGAATTATTTAAAAAAATATTTTATTTTTTTCTTAAAAATCATTATTTTGTTCTATAATATTATTCATTTTCTCCTCATCCATACAATTAATATGGCAATTACTATTATTGCAACAATAACT
This sequence comes from Staphylothermus marinus F1, assembly GCF_000015945.1. NCBI lineage: Archaea > Thermoproteati > Thermoproteota > Thermoprotei > Desulfurococcales > Desulfurococcaceae > Staphylothermus > Staphylothermus marinus. The sequence continues at coordinate 158,092 of NC_009033.1, read as the reverse complement.
CCTACAATGACGCCAGTATAATTTGCTTGTGCCTGTCCTGTAGTTGGCGGTGGAGTTGTAGTAGTTGGTGATCCTGTTGTTGCGGGTGGGGTTGTTGTAGTGGTTGTGGTCGTTGTTGGAAATGTTGTCGTGGTAGTCGTTGTTGTAGTAGTTGATGGCGGTGTTGTTATAGTTGGCGATGTTGTTGTGGTGGTTGTGGTAGTCGTAGTAGTCGTGATAGTTGGCGGTGTTGTGGTTGTTGTGGTTGTTGGTGTATATCCTTGTGGGTAAAACGTTATATTGAAGGATTTTTCTGCGGTATTGCCGGCATAGTCTGTTGCATTAATTATTAATGTTACTGTTAATGGTTCTTCACCTGTAAACTTTAGTTTTAACCTGTATGTATCTTGTGAATAGTATTCTAGTGTTTGTGGGAATTCTTCGCCGTTATATATTATTGTTGCATGTATATCTTTAACCCCCCAACCAATATCCTTGATTTCGAAGTAGAATGTATTCACCACGTTTAGAGTGGGTGTTTCCGGAATAGATAGTTTAAGTGTTATCTCCGGCGGTGTTGTATCTTCATAGTTGTATATTGCGAATCCCAATGTTGAATTGATTGGTAGTTCAACATGTAATGCTACATAGGCAATACCATTTATGATTTTATAATCTAATAGCTCAACATTAGCCATATTCTCGCTTTCGAGAGTCTTAACTCCTACTAAGTTTCCGGACCACGGCAGTGCAAATATTACGTTTCCATTCAGGTTAAGGTTTGGTATGTAATTGCTTACCTCAAACACATATGCATTGGATGATTCTACAAACATGCCTTGATAGTATGGTGGCCAATTCGGTATTGAATTATAGACTTTAGTTCTTGAATAGTTTTTGAATCCTACAAACCATGGTGGGGCATATGGGAATGTAAGGTTGAATTTGGTAAGATTAATGTTGAAGTATTGTAGTCCATCATAGGTCCCTGTACTGTGAGCAAGGGTTGTTGTTGTTATAAAGTAGGTTGTGGTATTAGTTCTAATACTATGGAATACTACGAATTGGTCACGGTGTATATGGCCTGCTAAGACAAGTGATATGTTATAGTCCTCACATAGCTTCAAGAAATACCTTGTAGCAGTGAGGTTGCCTCCCCAATAATAGCTTACCGGCGAGCTACTGTATTTGTGTGGGTCAGCTATTATTGATGAATTATATGTTATCCATAATTCTCCCTGCCAGTAGAATACTGGGTGATGGAACTGGATAATTTTGATGGGAATATTCTTGTATTCTTCTAGAATATTTGTTAGCCATTTTAATTGGCTCCAATCAGGATATCCTTGATCACCACGGGTATTTAGTGCTACTACTAATATTTTATTGCCTATAACTCTGTACCAAGTAGTTGAGCCATAGAACTTTATATAGTTGTCATTAGGCCAATCATGGTTTCCAGGATTTAATAGAACAGGATATGGGTAGAGGAACGCGTATCTATAAGATACTGATTGAATATATTGTTTATACGATGCAGTATCGGCTTCATCTCCAGTATTAATTACTAGGTCTGGAGATAGTAGTTGCGCCATTAACATTCCTGTAAATCTCTTATAGCTTCCATGAAGCTCATCTGGATAACCTGTTCCAAAATGCAAGTCGGAGATGTGAACAACTTTTAAGACATCTGTTAAATTAGTTATTACCCATACACTTCTGGGGATAAAGTATTCTTTGTCACCATATAATACTAAATCATATAATCCTCCGGCAACGTTACTTGGAACTTGTACAGTATAGTTGACGCCACTACCACTAACTTGTACTGTATAATTATATAAGACTAATTGTGCTCCCTCAAGCTTCACAGTATATATGTAGCCGCCAGTAATTGTCTGTGGAGCATAGTCTTGTTTGAAAATGACCGTGAAGCTGTCGCCAGGAAACACTATTGCTGGTTTACCTGGACCAATATTCTCGGTTGGGAACCCCTCGCTTGGAGCTAGTGATTCAAGCTCTGGTAGAGGTGTTGGTGTCTCTATTATGCCGGACGTATTAGTTGGAACTATAGTAATAGCCGAGGTTACCGATAGAACTATTAATACGAATAAGATCCCTGCATTAAACTTCATATCTACACCACCTTCCTTGGATAAAATATTAGTTAGCAATGACAAATAATTATTACGCCAACTAATAAAAATAAGAAGAGGGAACATAATTGCCCAACTTAAATAGGCGTAGAGGATTTGCACATGAAAGAGATCTGTTACTAAAACTGTGGCGTAGAGGATTTGCTGTAATAAGAGCACCTGCTAGTGGAGCTAAAGCTAGGAGATTTGCTGTTCCAGATATTGTAGCGATAAAAAATAATATTGTTCTAGCATTTGAGGTTAAAACAGCCGAGAAAAAGAAAACAATATATATACCTAAGCATCAAGTTAAAAAACTATTAGTTTTTGTTAAAAGAGCTGGGGGTTACGGATTTATAGCTATAAAAATAATTGGAGAATCTGGTTGGCGATTCATAGAAGTAAATAAATTAGAGAAGACAGCGTCAGGAAACTTTAAGGTATCACCGAACATGTTGGTTAAATCATTTAAACTAGGCGATTTAGTATCATTTGTCCAAGGGAATAAGAAAATCGACGAATATATTTAGAAGCTTTTAGCGAGCTCTAAGAACTTCCCAGATAAATCCTCTAAGTTAGCGAGGTCTAATCTGGCTGCCAGATATAGTCTTTTCATTTTAGGAACTATAGCAACATGATCAATAATTAATGGATTTTCAAGGCCTTTAATAAAATTCAATAATTTCTCAAGTAATGAACGATGAGTATAAATTAGATAGTAATTTTTGCCCCCGATCTTTATGTTTTCCACTCTCATCTTCTCGATCCCATGAATACTATGTTTTACTCCTAAACGATAATACCCTTTCCTCACTACGTGTGATTCCCCGGGAAAGTTTTTGTCTTTAGAATAATTGATAACCATGAATATTTTATCGTATCTAGTTGTTAGTCTAGCAATAGGTGAATAAAGCAGGCTATGTCTGGGAAAAAGTATAGTGACAATCTGTATATTCCTAATATCTTTTATGCTTACTTTATATGTAGCATCATATCCTACATATAAGCCAATGATTGTATAGTTTTTATCAATAGGTTTAAATACTTTTTCGAGTATCTTAATACTCCTTTCCAATATTAATAGATTCTTTCTTCTACCCCTATAAAACTGTGTAACAGCTGCTCCAGCCAGGAAGACAAGTAGTAAGAACAGCAAGAGATAAATATCCATTACTCTATCAACTCCACATATTTTATTTTATTTCTTAATTCCTCTAGACCTCTGGGTTCTCTTGGAAAATATGGTATTTCAACAAATTTTTCGCTGGGAAACTTGTTTTGTGCTAAACTTAGTGCTTTTTCTTGATCCCTCAATTTTGGTTCTAACTCTTCGGGAATCTTCTTTATTCTTAAAACTTTGTTAGCAATGATATATTTAGTAGTTATTCCTAATTTATTTAGGAATTCATATGCTCTATACGCCTCTAGAACAGATAGTAGTTCTGGATTAATGATCAACGCCACGTATGTTTTAGATTGATCAGTTAGGATATTATTAATCCATGAATACTCATCCAGTAGTCTTATTAATTCATTATATATTGGATCCTCTTTTGCCTCAACCGGTACGCTTACTTTTCTACCGGCTAGAGTGACTTCGAGTTTTTCACCAGTTATCTTAGTCAACGCTTTTCTACGCTCAAGGATTGCTATTCTAAGCTCTAATAGTTTTTTAATCCATATAATGCTTATCGTTGGTAGAGCCATTATTCTCAACATTAATCCAGTGGGTGGAGTATCGAATACTATTACGTCGGCCTTGCCTTTTTCTCCATAATTCCTAATTATCTCTATAATCTTTTCCAGAGAAGCTTGTTCTTCAATACCTGGACTATGTTTTAATACATCAACATATTTATCTAAATTGAATATTTTTAAATAACCATATATGTCTTTAATCCTGTCACTAAGCTCTTTTAGATGCTTATTAATCATAGCATCATAGTCTACTTCGATGGCCCATAGGTTTTCACTTATTTTTATAGGCTCGTCTCCCAGCTTTACATCTAATACGTCTCCTAAGTTGTGAGCGGGATCAAGACTTACTATGTATGTTTTTAGTCCCTTCATTGACATCTTTAAGGCATAGAGAGATGAAATGGTTGTTTTACCAACTCCTCCCTTACCAATAAAGAATCTGATAATATAGTTCTTCTTCATTTTAAAGACCTCAAGTTATATCAAATAAACCAGCCATTTCTCCGAGCATATCATCGAGTCTTTCACTAATTCTCGTCATAATAAGAAGTTCCCTACCCATATGGGGGAGTAGTCTAATAGAAATTGTTGATGGAGGGCTTGGTAATCCTATAAATGATCCAAGTATTAATAATGCAAAAATATTCTCTAACTCTCTTAGTTCTGTAGCAACATATTCAACTGAACGACCAGCAAATACTCCTCTAATGATATCTGAAAACTTTTTCAGTGTTCTTCTCTCCTTATTCATATTAGTTCTTCACCTAATTCATAAAATAGAATAGATTAGGTAGGAAAAAAGGTTTTGTTTCTTTAAAGTTTTACTTATATAGTTAGCCTTCTTCGATAGTCTTTTTCTTCATAGTTTTTAACCATAGTATGAAGAGGTAGATATTTAGTGCCACACCAATAGCAGTAATAATTCCTACAGTTATGCCAGTTGTAGCCTTAACCCCGCCTTGCGATACCCAGCTAGGTATTACTGCGGCCTCAAACCATAGAAGGGCTGTTGTCACAGTAATCCACATAAATATAGCTGGTGCTACAACCAATGCTTTCCCAGTAATACTTGATTTCTGTATTTTAGCAACCCATACGGACACTGTCATGAGTGCTAGGCTGCTAAGCAACTGGTTCATGCCAGCGAACGCAGGCCATAATAATAGGAATGACCCACCCCATGCTAACAATATGCCGAGCAATGCAATGATTGCTGATGCAACCCACTTATTTGCTAATACTTTGTAGAGCGAACGAGCCCCTTCTTTTAGTGGTTCCATTAATTCCTGCCATGCGTATCTACCAAGCCTTGTAGCTGTGTCTAGACTCGTTAGAGCGAAGCCCGTGATCCAAAGTGTTCCAAAGATCGTCATAACTGTTAAGTCTAATCCGAAGGCTGCATTGGTAGCGTATGCATAGCTACGGGGGATAACAGACCATTTAACAGCGTTTGCTAAGCCTGCATAGAATTTTCCGAAGACACTGGGGTTATGAATAAAGTTATTCACGAGCAATTGTAGATTTTGCCTTGTAGGTTCACTTATAGGAGACATTCCTAAATGAGTAGCTATTTTGTTAACCATACTGCTGACCTTGCTCCAACTTCCAATAATACCGTCTACAAATGCTGCTCCGCCAAATGCACTCATAGAGCCTATTACCATAGTTGATAAGAAGCCTTCTGTTTCCATACCACCATATGCTACAAGTAATCCATGTAATTCATTAGCCAACTGCTTACTGCTTGTACCACTCCCTACTAGGCTGTGAAAACCGGATAAAGCCCCGCAAGCAATTACTAGTGGAACAGTTGGCCAAAACGGAGAAGGCTGCCCACCTACAACTGTTGCTGAAAAGCTAGTGTATGCTGGGAATTCTAGTAATCCCTGACCCTTAACGAGCAACCATATTAAAGCGCCTCCTCCAATAGCTAAACTAACCCATAGAATATATGCATTCATATAGTCTCGGGGTTGTAGCAACACCCATACAGGCAGAGAGGCCGCTATAATTATGTATATTAATAAAATAATTAGCCAAGAATACATGTCTAAGGCGATCCAATTATTTAATTGACTGATTACACCGAGATATATAGCGAGTATTATCAGTATCCAGGCAATAACAGTTGCTCCAGTAAAGCTTAGTTTGGTCTTATACATTAAAAACCCTATAATAACTGCGAAGAACAATAACAGTAATGCTGAAACACCGGCTCCAGGCACGCCAGCAAACAATACTGAAATAACATATCCGAATGCTGCAACTACGAGTAGTAGTGAGAACCATATATATGCATTAAAGACATACGTAGCTTTCCTACCCATAAGCCTGCCGGCAATCCATCCAATTGTTCTTCCATCATACCTAACACTAGACATCAACGCTAAGTAGTCATGTACCACTCCTACAAAGACGTTGCCAAACCATACCCATAATATTGAGGGCAACCATCCCCAGCCAAGGGCTATGGCAGGCCCCACTATTGGTCCTGCACCAGCTATTGATGCGAAGTGGTGGCCATACAATACATATTTATTGGCGGGAACATAGTCTACTCCATCATATAATCTCTTAGCAGGAGTTTCACGATTGGGATCGGCTTGAACTATTTTTTTTTCTCGAGATATTTTCCATGAGTATAATAGAATATTACATATAGTATTAGACCTATTATAATTAATACCCCGCCGGTTACACCAGACATACAGGACCACCAATTTGGGTAAGGATACATATAATCTTTAAGTTTTTAATATAAATAACTTTTATTCTATAATCTAAGGAAAAATAGCAGAACATATGAGAAAGTAATAAGTTTCCTAGTATGAATAGAGCCTTATTTATGTTATGCTATTCTTACTCTTATCGGCACATTATATCGATCCTCGATTTTTCTAAGTCTTCTTATCTTTTTATTATAGGTTTTAATAAGGTTTCTCGGAATAATTACTAAGATGCTATTGTTTTCCACTCTAATCTCGGCTCCTGGAAGCATTTGTTGTACTCTGCGAGCCAATCTATCAAGCAACCCTAATCCTGCTCTTTCATAGAATCTCTTGACCGGGACAACTACTGTTTGTTCGCCAAAAGTATATATTTCATATTCTAGCTCATCTGTTAAGAAGTCTCTTACCTCAACAACCGGTCTACTTAGTTCAGCTTCTTTTAATCCTGTAGGTAATTTTACTGTCATCCTTACCTCGTATACTTTATCTACGTAGCCGTTCTTAATGAATATAACAGTATCTATTAGGCTTGGAATCATTCCTAGTTCTACTCTTCCAATAAACCTCTGTATAGCATCTATAGGTGTTGTCGCATGTACTACTCCGATCATTCCTATACCTGCAAGTCTTAGATCTGCATATAGCTTGAAGTCTTCATCACTACGCATCTCATCGAATACTGTATAATCCGGTCTTGATAGGAGGAGTATATCATGTAGTTCTCCTAGATCAGCATAGTTTTTACTATACTGAGTAATCTCTGGGGGAAGATTCATGTCTCGAGGTGACTCTATTGTTTTAACGACTTTTCCTTGCCTCATATAGTATTCTGCGAGCGCTTGTGCAAACGTTGTCTTACCCATTCCAGGGGCTCCAGCTATAAGTATTCCTTCAGCTCTCTCATTTAGCCTCTGAATAAGTTTTGCAGGTAAATTATAGTCTTCTAAGCTAAGTTTTTTAAGTGGACGAACAGCTGTTATCTCCCATCCATCACTTAGTGGTGGACGCGTAATAATAATCCTATATGTTCCTAGTTGTACTATAGTTGAGCCAAAACGATCAATCTCTATAAATCCGTCAGGTCTGCTCTTCGCCTGTTCAATGATATTATTAGCAATCTCCTCTAAGTCCCTACGAGTTAATGGTTTATCACGAATAGTCTCATATACCCAATCACCAGGCCTCCCCTTCTTAGCGATAGGCGGAACACCTTCTTTTAAATGAACGCTCATAGTTATACTGTCGAAGAATTCTTCTAGAATTAAACGGGTCTCAATAGTTGGTTGAATAAAAATTACTGGTATACCCATGGTTTCAGCAACTTCAGCTTGGACCTTATCACCTGTTATAAGTGTTGCACCAAGCTCATAAGCATAATCTCTAATCATTGCATCGATCGCTTCAGATCCGAGATTTTTAATATCGATTGTTTTAGGTTTATCACCGCTTATTTCAACTCTAATAATACCTTCATTGGAAAGCTTTCTGAGTCTCTTAATTTCCTCTAAACCAGCGAAGCCTGTGGCTCTACCCTTATTTGCCTGGTGCTCTAACTCAGCAATACTTGCTCTATGAATAATTATTATCCCCTTTATCCTTCCCTCACGCACAAGCCTACTAACAGCTCCCTCAACCAAAGCACTAGTATCAGGCACATATATTTCCTCACTTGGTATTCCTAGAGACAAAGTATTCGATACCTCGATATTTTTCCCTATATCAAATACAACTTATAATATACCCTAATATACCTATTAATATACTATGAGTAAATAATTCACAACCTCAATGTTTATCAATTATTAAATAAATAACCATTTTTATAAGGTACTGGCAAAACTATTTATACAAAACCAAAAATCCGTCTTGGAGGTGCATAGTGTTCTATGAGAAGTCGTCTAGTTATTCTTGTATTTGGGTTAATATTATCAATAATCCTATTCACGCCATCGTTCACATCAAATACGACTTTTACCTCAGATAACCAGGAAATAACTCCATTATATAATGCGACTAGATGGGTTATTCCAGATACCCTGCCTTGGTATCCAATTGTTGTAGTGGGAGATAATAGACCACAAAATACACATGATATAAATCCTCCAGAAATATTCTATGATATAGTCAATGTATCTAAACAAATATATCCTGTAGCCTTTATAGGAACAGGGGATCACTTAGGTATTGGTTCCAAGGAACAATTCGAAAGATTTTACTGGATACTTAAAAACTCCAGCATACAAAATATATGGCTTGCAATAGGAAATCATGATCTAGAACTTCACAGTGAATCAATGAATTATTGGCTAACATATTTTGGCCCAGAATATATGTATATAGATGATATCCCTAACTGGAGAATTGCTATTATTAATAGTGAGACAAGATTATCCATGAACTGGAAAAACCAAATATTAGGTGCTTACAACGACTTAGAAAATAGATCTTTAGTATTCGTGTTTCATAGACCAATATTTCCCAAGGTTAACCATAATCTAGATAATGAGAGATCAAGCATTTTCATGAATATTGTCAAGAACAAAGATCATGTAAAACTTGTTTTACAGGGACACTATCATGGCTGGGGGATGCAGGTTAAAAACAATATTACATGGATAATAACTGGTGGAGCAGGAGCCCCACTATACTCATATGCCAACAATGTTATGAAACAAGATCTCGAAATTATTAATTATGAATATCATTATATGATCTTGATTCTATATCCTAACCAGACATTCACCTATATACCTGTAAAGATGGGAGCTGGAAGCGGTGAATTAAGAGTTGAGAAAATCAATAATACCGCTTATCTGATCCATAACACTAAATTAACCATCTACAATACATCCGCTAGTATACCGGTGAGAATACATTATAATTTATCCATAGGCTCACTCTACATTCAATTATTTGTGCCACCAAATAGTAATACAATTGTCAACCTAGAAGATACTGGGGAGAAATACATTATTAAATCAAATGCGACCAGCTGGTATGCATACCTATATAATGAGACAGATCCTGATCATTCACCTGTCTACAAACCACAAAACAATATTATCGAACTAAAGTGTGTTACCCCAACAACAACCATAACTAGTACCATATCAACCACGACGACCACTACTATCACTACTACCATAACAACCACAACCAAGAGTACAACTACAACTAGTACATCTACACATCAACTCACTGAAACAACCAGTACACAAATACTTGGTGGCGGCGGAAAAGGCGAAGAGCAATATCTACTATATATTACGGTGGCAATAGTAGTGATAGCTATAGGAGTAACAGGTTATTTATTGATAAAAAGATAAATATTTTTACTCTATTTTAGCTTTAGCTTTTTCTAAGAATTCATCTACAAGTTCCTCAATGCTGGGTCCCTCAACAATTTTTATCCTGAATGAAACTCTTACAACAGGCTTATTTATCTTGATCAATCTTGTTATGTCGCTTGGAGTTCCTAGTACTACTGTATCTGCTGGAACACGGTTTATTGTTTCCTCAAGCTCTTTCAATTGTTCCTCTGTATATCCTGTGCTTGGGAGAACTGGGCCCATATGTGGGTATTCACGATATATTTTCTTAAAGAACTCTGTAGCATATGGCCTAGGATCAATGGGTTCACCACCATACTTCTTTGCTGCAACATAGCCGGCAGCATATGGTGCTCCTCCATGTGTAACTGTTGGAGAATCTTCTATAACAAGTACTTTCTTTCCTTCCACGAGTTCGGGCTTGTCAACTACTACTTCGCTCTCAGCTAATGATATCTTTGCTTTAGGATTAACTTCTACTATATTCTTTTTAATTGTCTCTACTGCTCCTGGTTTTGCTTGGTCAACCTTGTTAATAATTACTGCATTGGCTAGTTTCAAATTGATCTCTCCTGGGAAACTCTTAACTTCTATACCTGGTCTTAAAGCGTCTGCAACTGTTACCATATAGTCTGGTCTATAGAATGGCCAGTCATTATTGCCTCCATCCCATAAAATAATATTGTTTTCTTTTTCCACTATCCTTAATAATTTACCATAATCTACTCCAGCATAGACAGGTAATCCCATACGTATGTAGTGCTCATATTCTTCTCTCTCCTCAATTGTAGCTTTATACTTATCTAGATCTTCGAAGGTCTTAAATTTCTGGACAACCATTTCTTCCAAATTACCATACGGCATTGGATGCCTTACAACGCCCACGCGGAACCCCTTATTCACTAGTATTCTTGCAATTTCTCGTGAAACACTGCTTTTTCCTGCACCAGTTTTTACGCCTGTGACAGCGATCACAGGTCTAGATGATTCTATCATTGTCTCCTTCGGTCCCAGGATTTTAAAGTTGAGACCGAGACCTACGACTCTGCTCAGAACTCTTCCCAATTCTTCATATGTTAAATCACTATAGCTTAGAAACGCTTCATCCACATTATATGCTTTGACAACTTCTTCTAAATACTCCATGCTAAGTATTGGTATACCGTCTGGATATAATTCTCCGGCTAAAGCTGGGGGGTATCGTCGACCAGCAATACCAGGGATCTGAGTTTGAAGAAACGCTACTACTCTATACTCAGGGTTATTTCTGAATACTACATTGAAATTGTGGAAGTCTCTTCCAGCTGCACCTAAGATGACTATTTTCTTAACCACACACATCACCTTGATCGGATATTAGTTAGAATTGTATACATTATGGATTATGAAAGGAGGGAAATAAATAATATACGATTTACCATATTGAGAAATAACTGTATTAATAAAGAGAAGAAAAGAAATTATATAAAAATAAGCTGGTATTATATAGATTATTGTATAAAAATTAGTTAGTCTTAAAACCCTAGTTCTAGCTTATTTAGTTTATCCATGATCTTGTTTAGTCTCTTTAACATGATTTTTCTCTCAATACTGGCAACTAGTCTCCTTGTAGCGATCACTGCGTCTGGATTAACGCTAATACTATCTATTCCTGCTTCAACGAGGAATTCAACTATTTCTGGATACACACTTGGTGCTTGTCCACAAATGCTCACAGTTGCTCCTTTGCTGTGTGCTTTCTCGATTATCATCTTGATGCCTGCTAGAACTGCTGGGTCTCTCTCGTCGAAGTATCCCATTTCGGCTAATATGTTGCTGTCACGGTCTGCTCCTAATATTAATTGTGTTAAATCATTGCTTCCTATACTGAATCCATCCACGTATTCCGCGAACTTATCTGCTAACAACACTATGCTTGGAACCTCAGCCATTGCCCATACTTTGAAGTCTTTACCTCTCTTAAGTCCCTCTTCCTCCATGATCTTTAGTGCTCTTTCTAGCTCCCAGGTTGTTCTGACGAATGGGAACATTACCCATACATTGGTTAATCCCATTTCTTCGCGGACTTTCTTAATTGCACGAACCTCTAATCTGAATGCTGGCTCATATTTTGGATGAATATATCTACTAACTCCTCTCCATCCAATCATTGGGTTTCTTTCTTCGGGTTCGTATTTCTCTCCGCCTTTTAATCCACGGTACTCGTTTGTCTTGAAGTCGCTGAATCTTACTACTACTGGTCTTGGATAAATTGCTTGTGCAACTTTAGCTATTCCTTCTGCTAGTTTATCGATGAACAAGCTTTCTTTGCCTTGCTCGATCAGGTACAGCGGGTGATATTGTACCCAATCAGTAATTATGAATTCTATTCTCATTAATCCTATTCCATCAAATGGTAGATCCTTATATTTCTCGATAGCGTCTGGCTCGCCCAAGTTCATATAGATCTTTGTAGCAGTTACTGGGTATAAGGGTAGTAATTGCTCTGGACTTATACCAACTCCTGCTACTTCTGCTTTTACTTCTTCTTTAGGTTTAACTAGATCCTCCACTATTCCTTCATATACTACTCCTCTACTACCATCAACTGTTACTTCTATTCCAGACTTTATTACTTGTGTAGCATTACCTGTTCCTACAATTGCTGGTATTCCTAATTCACGGCTAACAATTGCAGCATGGCTTGTCATTCCTCCCTCATCTGTAACAATTGCTACTGCTTTCTTCATTAATGGTACCCAGTCAGGATCAGTCATTTTAGTTACTAGTACTTCTCCCTCCTTGAACTCCTGTGCCTCCTTACTGTGGGGATCAAAGATTACTTTAGCTACGCCAGCACCTATACCTGGACTGGCAGGTAATCCTCGAACTAGTACTTTGGCTTCGGATAACTTGACAATGTTCTTTCCTTTAATTTCTGCTTTCTTTTCAGCTTTTTCTTTCTCTTTTCTAACGCTCCATACAGTTTCTAGTCTTGCTTGAACGATGAATACATTGTCTGGGAATGGTATATCATAGTCTACTGCCCACTCAATATCCATGTGTCTACCATAGTGTTTCTCTATAAGCAATGCTAGTTCGGCTAGTCTCTTAACTTCTTCTTCTTTTAATGCTGGCTTGTCAGGATGGAAATGCTTAACCATTTCAATATCTACTGGTCCTTCCTCGCTTACCCATGCTTGTTTGTTTTCATCCCATCTAATCTCTACGTTTTTGCCTTTCTTAGGATCAAATACTATGGCTAGAGTTTTATGGTGAATCTTCTGATCAACTATTTGAAGAGTTTGTTTATCAACAACCCATTCATCAGGTGTAACTTTTCCTCCTACAACGGATTCGCCGAGTCCCCAGCTAGCCTCAATAACTACTACTTTCTCGTCGCCGGTGACTGGGTGAAGTGTGAACATTACACCTGCAGTTCTACTATTGACCATTTTCTGGACAGTTACACTCATTAGGGATTTCTCGTGTGGAATGCCTTGTGCTACACGGTAGAATACTGCACGGCTCGTGAATAAGCTTGCCCAGCATCTTTTAACATAGTATACAACATTGTCTTCCCCATATACGTTGAGATAAGTGTCTTGCTGACCAGCAAAGCTTGCTTCAGGCATGTCTTCTGCTGTAGCACTACTTCTAACGGCTACCCGTAGTTTTTCTGGTTCCATCCCTATTTTCTTAGCTAGTTCTCTATAGTATTTCCTAATCTCCTCTTCTACTTCGGGGGGCATTGGTGTATCCATTATCCATTGACGAATCTTAGCTGTTGTTTCATCTAATACTTTCTTATCATTTACATCAATACTGTTTAGAAGCGGATAGATCTTGTCTTTTAAGCCTGTCTTTTCTATGAAGTACTTGTATGCATAAGCTGTCACAGCGAATCCCGGTGGAACAGGTATGCCTGCTCGAATCATTTCTCCGAGGTTAGCGTTTTTACCTCCTACAAGAACTACATCGTCTTTGGTAACTTCATCTAACCATACAATGAATCTTTTCTCCTTGGGTACGTTACTCATTTAATTACACCCCGTATCTTCGGGATTTTTAGATATTATTTATTCTTTGTCTTTATATGAGTTAATGCGTATTTAAACCTAGCGATAATGTATGTATATCTATATGTATGTAACGTATAATAATATATATAGATCTTAAAAATTCTATGTGTGAATATAAAAATCTAAAATATTTAAGATCTCCAGGATAATACGTAACGAAATAAGCAAAATATAAGAGTCTTTTTGAAGAATAGTTACTTTTTCCTCCTACCACGCTTCCTACTAACTCTTCCTTTCAACATCGCCCAGTATAGCCATGCTCTTCTCTTAATAGATTCTACACGTGTATGTTCTACTCCATTAATATATGCTGCAAATCTACTTCCAGAAACAAGCTGGGATCTTATTCTTGAATCTCCTTTAGCAACTAATGCGAGCAAGATTATCATGTGTAATAATTCTTTTTTCCTGATAAACTCTTTAATGTCTTTCCAATATGTTTCGAGAAACTTTGTTGTATGAGTTCCCTTTATAAATATTGAGTGATTGATTATTGCTTTTAAGAGAGGTATGTTTGTCTGTATACCCGTAATAATATATTCGTTTAATGCTCTCTTCATTCTTCTAATAGCCTCTATTCTACTTGTTCCCCACACAATTAATTTTGAAATCAATGGATTATATTCAGTAGACACATAGCTTCTACTAGTTACTCCTGAGTCTACTCTAACACCTGGACCTGAAGGTTCATGATATGTTCCTATTGTTCCAGGACTGGGCATAAGTGTTATTGGGTTTTCAGCATTAATTCTGGCTTCTATGCTGTGGCCACGCCTACTTATTCTATGTTGTTTCAGAGATAATGTTCCCTCAGTTGCAATTATGATCTGTTGTTTAACTATATCTATCCCTGTAATCATTTCTGTTACTGGGTGTTCTACTTGTAATCTTGCATTTATCTCCATAAAGTAGTGCTTCTTGGTTTTCATATCAAAAAGCATTTCAACTGTACCAGCATTAATATATTTTATATGTGAAGCAAGCTTGACAGCGTCTTCAGTAATGGTTTTTCTTAGATTATTATTTAATACAGGTGAAGGAGCTTCCTCCACTATTTTCTGGTGGCGTCTCTGTATGCTACAGTCTCTCTCATATAGATGAACATAATTATCCCCATCTCCGAGTATTTGCACTTCTATATGCTTAGGATTTTCAATATAAGGTTCAACATATAATCTTGGATCCTTGAATGCATTCTCAGCTTCTTTCCTAGCTTGTTCAAATAGTCTTTCAACATCTTCTTTTCTCTCCACTATTCTTATCCCCATTCCCCCGCCTCCACCAGCTGCTTTAAGTATTACTGGAAAACCATGCTCTCTTCCAAACTCTAATACTTCTTTCGGATCATCCACGATCATCCAAGGCAGAGTTGGTACTCCTGCTTTTGCAGCCATTTCTTTTGCTCTAACCTTATCACCGGCGAGTTCCATGATTTCTGGGGGAGGACCTATGAAAATGAATCCTTTCTTAATTATTCTTTTACTAAATAATGGATTTTCGCTAAGGAACCCATATCCTGGATGAACAGCGTCTGCACCTAATTCTATTGCTGCATTAACTATTTCATCGATGTCCAAATAACTTGGAACTTCTATATCTTCCGCCATATATTTTCTGTGAAGAGATCTCTTATCCTCTACAGTATATATGCCTAGAGGTATGAATCCAAGCTCCTTTACACTTCTAGCAATTCTTACCGCAATTTCTCCTCTGTTAGCTATCAGTATTCTAAGTGTCATAAATTACCCCATAATATTATCTAATCAGCTAACTTATCACTTATCAACTAGTTATTTCTAATATATAATTTATCCGTATTAATAATAAAATACGTTATTAAAGACTTTCTGTTTCTCATATAATTAGACAATAGTCTATAGTAGTTTGTACACGAATGCTATAGGTAGAGGATTTTAATATTACCCGTCCTAGAAAGCAATTCCAAAGCTTTAATTATATTATTAGATTTCTCAACATTCCTAATTATATCTAAGTCGTCAATAGTTAAAGGACCCGTACGATAAATTACTAGAGTAGAACCAACAGTTTCTATAGCATGTGCTACTCCTCTATCTAAAAATAATTTAATTATTGACTTTATATCGGCACGGCTAGGAATAGGAATTCTTGAAGGATGAGTATGTGAAGAAAAACACTGTGGAATGTTAGGCAAAACAACGCGATCTTCTTCTCCCTCAACAAGAAAACCCTTACCATTAAACAGTATTCCTAGATAGTATTCTATATTATTAACTAGCGATTTAACTGCAAGTTCTTTCATAATATAGTGGAGACTTTGTTTATATTCCTCGACAACCTTGTAATAGAGTGAGGTTAACTCGATATTTCCTTTACCAATATCTACTTGTATATCATATTTTTCTGCAAAAGCATTGATACTATCTAATAGATCGTATCTACAGTTAGAACCGTCAACAAATATAGTACTTGAAAAGGAATGTTGAGGAATAGATATATAGACATTATCGCATTCTGCATCTTCTAGTATGTCCTCTAAAAAATTGATAAGCCTGGAATAAAAAGCTATTAATTTAGTATTCTTGTTTTCAATTATTCTCTGGTATTTCTTCATTATTTCACCAATAAAATAATTAACTTTCACTACATTATTTCGACGAGCCTCCTCCAAGTATATTGACTAAGTCTACGTATACATCTATTACTTTATGTAGGTTTTCAACTTCTATGTATTCATCAACTTTATGAGGCATACTTGGTTCTCCGGGTCCATAAGTTGCTACTGGTATCCCCTTATGTGAATAATATCTCAGATCTAATCCTCCAACACAAATTGTTCTTCTAGGTTCTACACCTATATTCATTCTTATAGCTTTTGCGAGTGCTTCAACTATTTCAGAACCGGGATCAGTAAAGGCGGGTTCCATTTTCTCAACTATTCTGAGTTCAACCTCTGCCTTAAATGTCTTAGCCGCTTCTGCAATGTATTTGTTGAGTTCTTTGATTACCTCGTTTGTGGTTTCCTCTATTATTAATCTGCGATCAATACTGAATGATACCTGTCCAGGCACAATATTTATGCTTCCCGGAGCTGATAGTTTTCCTCCGAATGTCGCTGTTGGGTATTTGCCTTCGGGCAAGTCGTATTCGTATTTACTTGTTTTTTCCTTTAATCTTGGTAGATAGTTTTCTATCAAGTATTTTGCAATATAAACCATTTTCTCGAAAGCATTTATTCCAAGCCAAGGTGTGGAGCCATGGCTTTGCTTACCTTTTACAACTACTTCTCCCCATACAAGTCCTTTATGTCCATGCCATATATTATCTAAGCCGCTAGGCTCAGCTATGACTGCCCATGTAGGCTTACTACCCAATACATTCACTAAATACCCGGTTCCAGTAGCTCCGCCTATTTCTTCATCGGGAACAATTGCTGCTTCAACACTTATAGGCGGCTCCTCACTGATGGTGGCTAAATAAATCATCGCTGCCAGGAAGGCTGCTATGCCTCCCTTCATGTCTGTGGATCCACGCCCATAGATTCTACCATTTTTCTTAATGGGTTTAAATGGCTCAGTAACTTTCCATCCTTCCCCGGGAAATACTACATCATAGTGACCATTAAATTGTAGGACTTTATCTGAGTCACCTATTCTCGATAGTAATATATATCTTGGCTTATCAGGATTCATTTCAGGGCTGAGCTTTTCTTTAACATATTCGTCAGGTACTCGATGAATTGTTACATGTATACCATGGGACTTAAGTACACTGGCATAGTAGTTTACTAGATCCTCGTAAGCTTCGCCGAGAACAGTCGTGTACTTAATACTTTCCATAAGTATTTCTTCCGCTAGATCATATATCCAGTAAGGCAATTTAGGCATAATCCACACCAAAATCATTGTATATTAGTTTTTCCAATATAAACAAGTTAACTTCTTATTATGATCTGTTCCACCATTATTCATGGAAACAAGAATTTTTGTTTAAAATAGCTCAATAATGCAAGTTTTCAATTAATAAAACCGTTTAAACAATTATTTTTCATGTAAAAAATAATTGTTTAATACAGGGTGAATTTCTGTGAGAAAAAAGATTAGAGGAGTCGCTAAGGCTATTGAATGTGTTAAAAGATGTAATAACAAGGCAAGACAGGCAAAATGTTTTGTTAATTGTTATCTGGGCAATAGTGTTAAGGAAGCATATTTATGGGTTGATCGATTAAAAGAGATTTCTGAACAGGTTAAGAAACTATATAGTTTTTACACTATCACTTATAGTAGAGAATTTAGAAGTTTTATCGAGGAACCACTTAGGCATTTAGAGAAGAAACTATTTATTTACACTCATGATTATAAAAGAGGTAAGCTGAGCCTCGAGGAGTATGCTGAAAAATCCATGATGGCAGTAAATACCAGTTTAAGAACAAATCTTAGAACATTATATCAAAACTGGGGATTTCTAGCTCTTCTAATAAATATTTATCGTGAAGGAACAATTGTCATATATCCTGAACACAATGTTTTAAATCTGGAAAGAAGCGGTAAGCAAAAGCTGAGATGGATCCCTCCAAACCTAGTCCTCGATATACCAGGACATGGAAGCATAAGCTTTTTTATAGAAGCCCCAAGACCTCTCGCTTGGGGAGATACAGGGGATCTAGAGAAGATCTGGGGACTATATACTGCTCTAAGACCAGACATTATGGTATATGGTGGAAGAATATACGACATAGTTGATCCAGAAAATTCTCCTCCGGTTAAGAGGCCGGATCTAATAATAGAGTTTAAAGAGCTACCAGACTGGTATAAGAGAGTAAGAGATGTTCGGGGACCTCTAGCTAAACCACTAAGTGCCGAGGAATGGAGAAACAGGTGGATTGAAGGATTATGGGATGGATTAGCAGATGTATTGGGGGTAACTAGGCATGAAGTAGCTGAGAAAATAAGTAGTCATAGAGGGGTTCGTTTAAATGAAGTTAGAGTTGTCCAGCTTTACAAGTCCATTTATAACCCTGACAAATTGTTTCTAGTATCAAAACATGTTGTTCCAGGGGAAATAAGGAAGATGCTTGAAAGCCATGACATAATAGTTATTGACGATGTTGGTTTTGATAGAGATAAACTAAGTGATTTATCGAAAAATGTTCTAGAATATGCTAAACAAGTAGATGAATACATTATTCGTGTAAGAGATCATGAGCTAGCATCAATTCTGCAAATGATAATTGATCTATGGGATAAAAAGGTACTGGATCGGGAAAAGATTAGAAAACTACTACTTTACTCTATAAGTGAGAATGTGTAAAAAATTTATTTTATAGGCTCATTGATTATTTTAAGCACGTTACTCAGCTACAGGTTCTACATGAATTATCTGTACTGGACACGCGTTTGCAGCGTCTTCGACGCAGCTCTTAAGATCTTCTGTCACAATTCCTACAGCAATGTTGCCCTCAACTCTCCATTTCTCAACTATTTGGCTCTTGTTATCCTCAGGATTCATCTCGAAGACGTCTGGACATATCGATACACATACCATATCTGATATACAGTTATCTCTGGGATCAATTGTAACTTTGAATTTAGCCATTGCTCTCACCGAATAAATATTACTATAACAACTAAGATAAAAAGACTTTCCATGATGTAGCAATAGAAATGATCAGCTATGCGGGGCCCCTATCACTGGTAGGCCTATACGGCCTCCTCATTAATAACCCGGGATTCCTCGTCATCTCAGCCAATACTAGATTATTCTTGTTTTTTGATTTTATTTTTATTATCCATTTGTTCACTATATAACGCGTTTCTTATTGTTTCTGCTTCCTTAATAATCCAACCTAAATCTTTTGACCCAGAGGCTACTATAGGCCAAACATCATAATACATTGAGAGATACGGTTCCTCAATAGTTACAAGTAATTCAACAGGTTTTTTGCGGAACCTCTCTAGTAATCCTGTCTTCTTTTCATAAACAATAATAGTTTCACTTAGTTTTCTCTTCATAACATAACCTAAGCTTCTAAGAACTCTATCAACAATATTTAGTGTTTCAGAATCAATTATTGGAATAATAATATTACATCTATGCTTATATAGTTTAGTTGACCAACATTCTATTCCTGCAGAATAAAGATGATCCGGGTATTTCTTTGTTAGTTCTTTCATTTTTAAATAAAAGATCGATAAAATCCCGATCAATACCAGGAAGGAACCAGTTATAGATACAAGGCCATGATATTTCTCGGTAGTTCTCTGTTTATATATGAGAAGAGAATATTCCACTGTAATATTGTCTCCAGCATTATTAATTAATAACAAATAATATTTTCCAGGCATACCTTCATAGGTGTAGTTTCTCCCAATATGATCTGTCAAATTATAAGCCTTACTAATATAGTATAATGCAGAACTATCTGACAATAGAACAGTTATGTTAATTCTCTTAGGCATCGTAGTATAATTAAACAATAATTTATCATTATTATTTAGATATATTGGGATAGAGATATAGGTTTTATAGGGAAGACTTATTCTATCATATTTTTCAATACTTGCTGTCGTTGTTGTCTGTAGAAATAATATTGAGTAAAATATCAGCATTGTACCAATTACTATTAGCGAAGCAAATATGATCATAGCTTTGCTCAATATTTCATTCCTCGATCGGTATTCTTGCTAATCCACCTAGTTATATATTTCATTTATAGATTCTCATGTATCAAGCGTAAATATAGTTTAGCATTTTCAAGGTATTGTAATAATAGAGAATAAGCATGAATCAAATAATAAAAATAAAGAGGAAAAAAGTTTTAAATTTAGACTGTTCTTTCCTCTCTGAAGTATATCTTTCCTAGACTCTTTGGTGGTGCTAATCTTCTCTTCAGAGGTGTTGCCATGAAGATTACCATGGCTAATATAGCTGCTACGAATGGTAACATCTTAGCTAGATCTGGTGGTAGACTATATGCTGCTTGGATAGCAGTCATATAATTGACCAGTCCAGCGAACACACCTGCCGATATTAGTATTAGTAATGGGTGTCTTCCAGCACTCAATGATATTGCGAAGGCAAGCCATCCATGTCCCAGTCCTTGTCCTTCGCTCCATACTTGTGTATAGCTTATTTCGAATATTGCTCCTCCTAATCCTATAAGTGCAAACCCTATGATGCCAGCTATTAGCCTTACTGATAATACGTTTGCACCTAGTGCTTCAGCAGCAGCTGGGTCTTCTCCTGCTGCTCTTATTGATGCTCCAAGCTTTGTCTTATTGATTATGTAGAGAAATGCTATTCCTAGTAGTATTGTTATTACATATACTCCGATCCACATGGGATTTGTTATGTCTAGTGTATACCCTATTTCTATCCCGGTTCTTCCTTGTAAGTTTCTGGCGGGTAATCCTATTAGGCTTGCTAAGCCGTATCCTAGGAACATTAGTGATAAACCGGTTGCACCGTGGCTGATCGGGAACTTTGTCACTAGAAATGCCATGAGTCCGCCGAAAATCAGAGCTATAATCATGGATACAATTAATGCAGCGCCGATATTGTTATGTGTGTAAACTGCCGTTGCGAAAGCTGTTGATACGGACAATACGAATACGCCGTCTATTGCCAGATTTAGTACGCCGCTCTTCTCAACTATTGCATGCCCTAATGCTGCTAGATAGTATGCTAGGAATAATGAGCTCATCCCCGCGAGTAGGCTGAGAACTCCATCCATCATGATCACCTCTTCTTCTTACGAATTATTCTTATCTGATACTCAGATGTCGTAACTAAAACTGCGTATGTTAACAGAATACTGCCTATGAAGACGTTTACTACAGCTGCTCCACCGGCACCTATTACTTGCATTTGTATGCCTGCATTGTAGAGCGCGCTCATAATATAAGCTGCTATTGGTACAGCAAATAATTCAAGCATAGACAGCCAAGCCACTAGAATACCTGTATATCCATATACCGGTGTTTTTTCTTCTACTGGATAACTAATATTATGAGATACTTGTGCTAGATAACTAGCGCCAGCTATCCCTATAATTAATCCACTAATCGTTAGCGCCAACAATATGGTTATAGGAACACTTATTCCACTACTTCTCAACAGATCAGGGTTGCTACTTAGTATCTTAATTCTTAATCCCAAACTTGTATACTTAAATAATAACCATACACCCACAAATACTATTACAAGTATAGTCAATAATTCGTAGGATATAGTTACTGGTATGTTGCCTATTTTTATTGGATTAAACCATGTTGTTTGAGGTATAGTCACTGTTCTATAGTATCCGTAATGTCTTTCTTTCCAAGCACCCGATGATAGATAATCTACAATATAATAAGCTATATAATTCATCATCAAAGTTATCGGTACTTCGTCTACGCCAAGATATGCTCGAGGCAATGCTGCTATAAGTGCCCAAAAAGCTCCAGCCAATAATCCCAATATGATCATAGCTGTCTTCGCCGCTAATCCAACCATTGCTAATCCACTAAATAATGCAATCCACGTTGCTACAAGCACACCCATATAGAATTGTCCTTCGCCACCAATATTCCAGATAGCTCCCTTGAAGCTTACCAGTAATCCTATACCAACTATTGTTAGTAAAGAGAATGTTTTAGCTAATAGTCCAATATTTACGAATCCATAGCTTATAGATGCTAATACATCATATGGTGTTGTTTGTCCACCACTCATTCCATAGAGTATTATTATCGATATTAATAATCCTACTATCAATGCTAATATAGGGGTTATCCAGTATGGGAGAGGTTTTACTCTACGAACTATGACCATGCTAAAGGGGAACTCCATAGTTTACATCACCATGAGGTGTTCTACTTCTTCACGCTTAGCTTTATCAGCTGGGAATACACCTACTATTTTACCTGAGTTCATTACTACTATTGTATCACTTATTTGGAAAACTTCGTCTAAGTCTTCACTGGCAATTAATGCTCCGATTCCTTGATTTATTACTTTATCCTTGATTACTCTTCTAACCTTGATCGCAGTAGCTTCATCAAGACCTCTCGTAGGATTATATGCTATTAACAGCTTACTTGCTGTGGTAAGCTCCCTTGCTACAAGCACCTTCATTATATTACCGCCGCTCAAGAACTTAACAGGTGTTTCAGGACTTGGCGTTTTTATTTCGAATTCCTTGATTAGTTTGAAAGCTAATGCTTTAAGTTTGCCCCAGTTTATTGTTTCTGAGACAAAATTAGGTAAGACCCCTAGATTCTCCAAAATATTGTTCTCTATGCTTACACCATATTTTGCAGGTAGGTCTGGAATGTATCCTACACCGTTCATTCTCATATAGTGCGTCGTCTTATTAGTGATATCTACCCCATCATATATTATCTTACCTTTTTCTATTGGTCTAAGCCTCACTATTGCTTGTAGAAGCTCTTTTTGACCATTACCTGCCACACCAGCTATTCCAACAACCTCTCCCTTTCTCACAGTTAGAGATACTCCTTGAACAGCTAATCCTCCAAAGTCTCCTCTAACCCATAGATCCTTGATTTCTAGAATTGGTTGTGTCGGGTTGCCAGGTAGTAGTCTTTCATATGTAATTTCTCCGCTCCTTTCACCAAACATCATTGTTCTTATCTGATCTACTGTTGCTTCTCTAACCGATACGGTTCCTACAAGTTTTCCTCTTCTCAGAACAGTTATTTTATCAGCTACATCCATTGCTTCAGGTATTTTATGCGTTATAAGTACAACTGTTCCTCCGGAGTCAGCATATTCACGAATAAATTTGTAGAATTTCTTCTTCTCCTCTAATGGTAAATATGTTATTGCTTCATCTAACAATAATAGCTTTGCTCCTAAGAGGAGTGCACGCACAATTTCAACTAATTGTTTCTGTGTATAGCTAAGTCTCCATACTTCCATGTCTGGGTCTATTTTTACGCCTACCTTCTTCGATACCTCAATAATTTTTTCTCTTGCTGTGCTTACACGAGTGTAGTAGCCGTATCTTTTTACTCCTAAAACTATGTTTTCTGCTACAGTTAATCTATCTATAATAACAGGTGATTGTGAAACCATTACTATTCCAAGACTTATTGCATCCATAGGGCTTGCAATGGTAACTCTTCGACCCTCAACATATATTTCGCCTTCGTCAGGAGTATATATTCCATATAGTATTTTCACAAATGTTGATTTACCAGCACCGTTTTCACCGAGCAATGCATGTACTGTTCCTTTCTCGATCTCCAAACTTATGTTGTCTAGTGCTACAACACCTGGAAATCTCTTACTAATACCGACTACTTTAAGAATGGTATCCTTGCCTTCTTGGTGAGGAGAAGAGAAAAAACCTTTTTGATTTTCAGCTTCAGCAGCCATACCATGCTCCACCTATACCTCGTTATTAATGAAAAATATTGTTGGGAAGAGGTTATTAAGATACTCCACCGTGGTAGATTACCCAGTCAACAAACCAATCCATACTCCATAGGTCGTCATGTCCCAGTCTCTGCCCAGCGGGTATATTGACTTTCTGGTTTGGATTATCCTTGACATATCCACTTAGTGGACCAGTGAATGGGTCGAAGACTGTACCTATATAGATGTCCTTTTGACTATATGGGTCTGGCTGCTGTGGGTTAACTGGTGGTATTCTGATCTTCGTGATGTTCTCATATATGTGTGTTAATGCTGTTAATTGTAGAGGTGTTAGTAATGGTGCATTCTTAAACATCTCGTATCTCTCCATTACGAGATCATATACGCTCATCTTCTTTCCTGTAACCTTATCTGTTACCTGTATACTCTTCAGGGTATCAACAAACTTAGGATTGATATGCATTACTGAACCATTCTCGTAGACTTCCGCACCAAGTTCTACGGCACCACTGTTTAATAAGTACCAATAGTCAACGTTTCCTAGATTATATGGCGTATAAATTCCAGCCTTGATCTTCGCTAATATATCCAGATAAATGACTTCCCACCTAACGATCTGTCCGCTGACAACTGCGTCTGGACCATATCTATATCCGGGACTGTAGTGGCTGAACACATATAATGGGTGATCGTATTTTCCTTGTAGATATCCCTGAGTTTTCTCCTCAGCTAATTCGAGTATAGCAGTTGAATCTTCTGTATAAGCCAATACGTCTACATTATAGTCTTTCCATAAAGTTTCGGCTGCACTTCTTGCTTTATCTGGAGCAAACCAAGCACCAATCTCGATGACATGAACCTTTATGTTCTTACCTAATTGCTCCCCTACTTCCTTAGCACCTATTGCAAAAGCGTTAATATGTCTTACAACCTCTGGAGTAGTAAATGCTGCTACGTATCCGATGTTACCGGTCTTTGTTAGGGCTCCAGCCATTAACCCATTTAAATAATATACTTGGTATAGGTCTGCGAAGTATGTTCCTACATTAGCTCTTCTCTTATATCCTGAGCAGTGGAAGAATAGTATGTTTGGATACTGTGCAGCCTTCTCAATGGTCTTATCCATGAACTCGAAGCTAGTCGTGAAGATCACGTTGTATCCTTGGCTTACAAGGTTATCAATTACTTCTCCTAGTTTATCCTCTGAGACGCTCTCAACATATGTTGTCTGTAGCCAGTCCTTATATACTGTGGCTACAACTCGTCTACCTACGTCGTGCATATAGCTCCATCCAAAATCACCGATTGGACCTACATATATCCATGCAGCCTTGATTGTTGAGGGCGGAGTCCATGTTCCTCCGCCAGCTGTTTGGGTTTCGGTCTTAGTTACGGTTGTTGTAACGGTTCCGCCTGCTCCAACAGTTGTTGTAACGTTTTTTGCTGGTGCATACATTGTTCCTGCATAGTATGCTAATATTCCGACCACTATTAGGAGGACAACGAATATTCCGGTTAATGTTTTGACATCCATGATTACACCCTTAACCTAGGATTAGATACTATATTATTATTAGTAGCTAGAAATATAAAAACAATACCTCTACAACTCGTACATATATGTATCTGTATGTTTTGTCAATATTATTGTTTATATAGAAGAATAGTTAACATATATTATTATAAATCAGCAGCCCAATTATGCAAAACCATATAAACATTATGAGAATCCATGGGTTAACATTTGTTTATTTAAAAGAATCCAAAAGAATAAGAATACCCTTAATTCTGTATTCTAGTTTTTCCATTCCAGAAGGTAATCCTTTCTCCAACAAGTTTTTAGCATCCGATGCCAAGGTTTGCAAGTGTTGTTTTGCTCGTTGAGGTGAAACAGGTTTTTCGGCTTGAAGCTTTCGGCCTCCCTCCATAAAACCTTCAGCATAATACCAATCCTTAAACCATGTGAATCCTCTAACTAGAAGCTTATATCCGAGCCTAGTAAAAGCAGGGGGAATATCTACTTCTAATTCTCGCATTGTTACCGGATCCCATTCATACTCAATAAATACTCTACCACCTGGTCCGGTATAAATTGATAATAGATCTAATACTGTATCCTCAACTAAACCATCAAACGTTACTCCGCAAGCAGACGATAAGATAGTATGGATCTCGATCCAAGGTCTATATAGAGGAAGACGCCCCCTAAATACTTTCATGTGAAATAAAGAATTTCTACAATTATCTTTCTCAATAAATACTTCTATGTTGGTTTCCTCGGGGAATCTTCCTTTCCAAACTCTTCCTCGCAACGAAAAACTATCTATAGAAAAACCATGCTTGAAAAGATCGATAAATCCAATAAGATCTCTTGTTCTTTTAGACATATATTAACACACCTAGTATATTCAATAAAATAGACGTCTTTTATAGATTAAGTTTCACAAACCCCTTGACATGGACTTTTACATGACTAATGATAAAATATAATATATAGAAGAATTTCTATTAAAACCACATATTTACGCGACATTATCCATAAATAAATAAAATTGTAATAAATCCATACTAGTTATGGAGGAGAAATTACGTGAGCGATGAAATCGATAAAAAGTTGAAAGCACTGGGAATTGGTAGATTCCAAGTAATGGCACTTCTACAAGCAGTACGCCACTACTTGTTAAAAGGTGATCTAGATAAATCTAAGAGCTTCGGTTTAAACCGAGCCATATTTTATGCATGGGCGAAATATTATGGTTCATCGAAGTGGCCTATGAGAATAATGCGTGTCATGGAGGAACTAAGGAAAAAGACTATTAAAGGAGAAGAAATATCCGAATGCCCACAGGGATTCATTAGAGTTCTAGGTGAATGTGTAGCTATAGGTCCGAGAGGATACTATATGATTGGCGAGCAAGAACAACTACCCATAGACTTTGATAAACAAGTTAATAAGAAAATAAGGTTAATAATCGATCCAGAAATTGCTTGGAAGAAGACATTAGAATATGTATCAAAATTTCCGAGATCCATCCTAGAAGATCCTAGGAAATTCTATAAATATGTATACGAACCTGTTAGAGATAATTTCATAAAGGATTTATTAGTTAAGAAAAGAGTTGAACCGCCTAGACATATATTGGAACAAATTAAATTGCAAGAAGAAATGTATAAAGAATTAAAAAAGAAACAAAGAAGCATATTGGACTATATGGGCTAAAAACTAGTGATAATAGATGTGCAATAGAGGGCTAATTAATGAAAGATGAGTCAGCGAATACTCTAAATGATCTACTGGCTATTATAATTCTAGCACTTATAGGTGCATTAGTCAAAATTTATGGTGCTATATTCTATAACTCTAGATCACTCTTAGTAGATGCGTTGACAAGCTTTGCAAACATTGTCGCTTTAATATTTATTGTTTATTTCTACAAGTTAAGCATTTCTCCCCCTGATATTGATCATCCATATGGTCATCACAGGCTAGGTATTGGTGGAATTATTGCATCTATAGCCGCTTATAGCTTTGTTGCTGGAGTTTCTTACACAGAGTTAGTTTATAGCACTGTATATACTGTGCAAATCCAATCAGTTTATTATGCAATTGCTGGGTTTATTATATACTTGATCACTATACTCTTGGCGATAAGAATCGGTAGTATATTCAGAACATATGGTGCTTTCACAGTTAGCGAACTAATTGAGAGCATAATAGTAATATTAGCTAGCCTAGGAGGTGCGTTGTATTCTTACCTTATCGACTATACTGGTGCCATCATATTAACACTGTATATATTCTATGAAATCATAGTTTCAACGCGAGAAATCTTATCAATCATATCCGATAAATCACCTCCATACGAAATCCTAACATCAATTAGAGAACTATTTGAAAAGAATAATTTCATTATACAAGAGATGAAGATCCGAGTAATTCATACTGGAAAATACCATGGGGGCTTTAAAGTTCAATCCTTAGATAGTAAAAATTATGAAGATATATGGAAGAAAATACAAAATATAAGGAGAATACTACTAGAAAAGTATGGAATAGAAT
This sequence comes from Staphylothermus marinus F1, assembly GCF_000015945.1. Taxonomy (NCBI): domain Archaea; kingdom Thermoproteati; phylum Thermoproteota; class Thermoprotei; order Desulfurococcales; family Desulfurococcaceae; genus Staphylothermus; species Staphylothermus marinus. Next base: position 129,739 of record NC_009033.1, on the reverse strand, counting down.
CCATTATAGAGATTATCCCGAATGCTAACAGAAATAAGTATGATAAAAACTAATTATTCCTAGTGCAATCATTTCAACAGCTACACTTGCAATAATTAACGACATGAACCGCCCAATAGCTCTTATAACTGATACCCTCAAAATACTGACGAGTTTGGTTGAATATCTTAACATTATAAAAGTTGTTGTTGCAGCTAATATCGATGCTATTAATACCAAGAATATATTGAGAAAACCAGGCTCTCTAGATGTTAATAAAAGTATTGTTGTAATAGTTCCTGGGCCAATAACCATAGGTGTTGCCAATGGCACTACAGCTATATCGGAATATTCTATTTGCTTAGTTCTAGGCATACCGCCAAGCATGTCTAACGCTATTACTAATAATAATATTCCACCACCTATTCTTAGACTTGCAATTGATATTCCAAAAGCTAGGAGAATATAGTTGCCGATTAATGAAAATAGTATTACTAAGATTATAGATGTAATAAATGCTTTTCTTACTATATCCTTTCGCTCAATTTCATCCAAATGATCTGTAAGGGATAAAAAGGTTGGTAAAGCAGAGAACGGATTCATTATTGCTAATAACTGAATATAATAAGCGAAGAGAAGATCAAACATATTATTATCACCATTAAGCATAGCAAAAATGTAATGTAAAAATTATTTTTAGATAAACCAGCCTCTCTTCCTAGTTTTCTTAGATAAATATTTTCCTTTACCAGGCTTTCCTACTAATTGACCCTCCTTTATAATGATTTCCCCATTAACAATTACATGTATTGGTGCACCAAACAATTCCATGCCTTCCCACGGCGTCCAATCAACTTTATGGTGGTGATCACTTGCGGAAATAACTTTTGCACGGCGGGTCTCTAAAACTACTAGATCAGCATCACTTCCGATTGCGAGCTCTCCTTTCTCAGGATAAATATCCATGATTTTTGCTGGATTACGGGAAAATACATCTATGAATCTGTCAAAGGTTATAATTCTCTTTAATACGCCGAAGGTAAATAGGAAGGGACCCATAATCTCAAGATTAGGTATTCCTCCCCACGCACTCCACACATTTGTCTCCTTAAGCTCACGAGGAGCTGGAGCATTATCGCTTACATATGTCTCAATTTGTCCTTCAGCCAATGCTTTCCATAGTGCTTCTCTGTCATGCTCAGTTTTTAGAGTTGGTGCTAGTTTTAGGTAAGCTCCATATTTTTTAGAATCTTCACGTGTAAAATATAGGAAGTGAGGACATGTCTCAGCTGTGATTCTAGTGCCTTTTCTTCTCAGAAACTTAATTGCTTCTATTCCCTCCGAACTACTAACATGCGCTATATGTAGAGGAGCCTCTGTCTCTAATGCATAGTATCCTAGCCTCATAATAGCTGCAGCTTCAGAATAGCCGGATCTATGCATATGATAAGCTACAATGTCGTCGCGCTCTTTATATCTCTTATATCCATACTCTATTAAACCATCATCCTCTGCATGAGCAATAACAATTCCGTTTACATCTCTGACAAGCTCAAATATATCTCCGAGAGCGGTTTCTTCAGCTTTAAAAGGTCTAGCAGTAAATACTTTATACCCCTTGATCCCCATATCTGCTAACTCGGGGATCTTATCTTTATTGCTTGCATTCATGAAGCCAGCATGTATTCCATAATTTATATATGAATGTTTCTTTGCCTCATCTATTTTCTTTTTAACAATATCCTTATTATCTACATAGACACGTAGAGGCATGTCATAAATACTTGTTATGCCTCCATAAGCAGCCGCCAGACTCCCAGACTCCCAGTCTTCATTCATAGTATATTCAGGATCATACACATGAGCATGAATATCTATACCGCCAGGAATAATTGGCTGACCATAAGCATCAAGAAGCTCATCAACATCTCTTATCTGTTTCTTAGAAATACTAGTAATCTTGCCATCTTCTACAAGTATGAATGCTTCTGTAAAACCATCTCCTATCCAAACCTTTGCATCCCTAATCCCAATCCTCAAATAAGAACACCTTTAACATTACTCAATAATAAATTCACTAATAACAGTATTTAAATAGGAATGCCAAACAATACAAGCCTCAATAAAGATTTTCTGTTATGGATCACTATATTCTAAAAGAAAATTTTGTAAACAACAGATGAAAGCTCTAAATGATCCTATAAAGCTTTAAACTTCTCCATATCTAGAAAGAGAAAAACTCATCGTTTGTTTATATATTAGAGTTATTTTGGAGATTGTGGATACTATGATTGTTTTGAGGGTTAATTGTCTGGTTCACTCCTTAAACCTCTATTAACATGTGTGGTTTGGGAAATGCGGATGAAGGGCTCAAAGTGGTCTGTGTGGAGCCCCGATAACCCCCTCGATGAAGAGAGTGAAACCCCGACCCAAGAGGGGGAAGCCCCTGCAAACAATAAAGCATGGGTAACCACTCCATATTATAGCTGATATCCTAGCAATACTGTCTAGGATAAATATGATCCTTATAGGGATGCTTAACATGTTGAAAAAAGTTCTATTCAAAAGAACTTTTTATTAAATATTAAACAATTAATCTTTGAAGTTTATATCGTCTGTTTTTCTTCGAAGGATGATGGAAGTGATTGTGTTCTTAGAGGCTTCCATATTAGAGCCAGCATTCCACTAATCACTCCTAAAAGAATTGTAAACCAGAACATGCTGAAAACGCTGAATATTGTAATTAAAATCCCTCCTTCACGCACCTTGCTAGGAACTCCACTATTTATTCTTAGTGCAGACATTAATATTAGACTACCGTCTAACAAATACCATAAGCTAATACTTTCTGACCGTATTTCTCCTATTGGACCAGTAATTTTCACTGAGTAGGGCCCGGATAATATTGTTACAATTAATATTATTGTTCCCATCATTATTGTGATGATCCCAGATATATATCCAAGTATAAAAGCATAAGAAGGCTTTTCAGATATATATTCACAATACATATAGTTCACCTATAAATTATTTCACTATGATGACCCATGTCTTATTCTGTAAATAGTTGCATAAAAAATAACTATTATTGATAACATTATCTTTCCAAAACAACTAAACACTTATATAGTATAAGTATTAATAAACCGATCTTTAATGGAAATAACTCGTCATATAACATTACTGTATGATAATAACTATGTTTTAAAGAAAGCTATCTCATAAATACTTTTAACATAAATACATAATGAGGAGTGGCGGAATAAATTATGAGAATTATTATAGAGAAAATCAAAGTCGAATCAACAGGCTGGTTGGTAACGGATTTAACAGATTATGTTATTTCATATATCATTAAACATAATATAAGGAATGGGATGGTTACAGTTTATACTCCTAGCCAATACTCCTATATTATTTTAACCGAGTATGAACCTAACTTATTAAGTGATCTAGAGTTTTTCTTAGAGAAACTCATAGGGAAAAGAGTAATTGTTGATGGACTGCTGGGTAAAAGTGTGGTGTTACCCATTATAGACCATGAACTAGATATTGGTGTGTTCAAGAGAATAATATTTCTCGACACTAGCCGTAATAGCGGAAATAAAGAAGTGGTGGTTGTTTTTGAAGGTGAAACTAGTTAACCTGATAATTAGAACTTTTGGTCCAATGAAGTATTTTCCTCTAAGAAGAATTATAGAAGAAGAGATAGAAGATACAAATACAAAGAGAGGAGTTGTAACAATACATGCTAAAGGAGCAACTCCTGGGGTTATAGTTATGAGCATAGATGATCTAAATTATTTTGATCAAATAATCAAAAACATTATTCCAATCACGGGGTGGAAACATGGAAACGCGTATGCTCATCTAAGATCAACGATCATGTCAACTACTCAGACAATATATTATGAAAACGGAAAACTATACATGCCAGATAACTATGAAGTATACTTTGTCGAAACAAGACCAGTACATAATCATAGAAGAACAATACATCTTATCATTCGTGGTATTTAACATACAAGAACACAGCAGAGTATTTCCCCGCTCTTATTATTTCTGAGTATTTTTGATTATATTGGTTTTTATGGACGGGGAGGACCTGATATTGGTTTCATAGATTATTCATATAAATATATGGATTCTCTAGACTTGAATACTCTAAACTGACATGGTTAAAGAGATGATAATACGTGTATAAGCATCATAAATCATATTGAATTTGAAAAAATAAAGCAGAACAAAGTAAAAAACAAATGTATTAAATCAAAAACTATATGACTTGTTCTCCTCCAGATGGTGGTGGAGGTGGCTGTGTTTGTTGTATCGGTGGTTTCCATACCAGTGCTAATATGCCGCCAATCAATCCTAGAATAAATGTTAACCAATTAGGTAGGCTGAGAATACTAAATATTAATACAACAATTCCTCCCTTACGAACACTGCTTGGTACGCCACTATTTATCCATATTGAACCAACAATTATTATGATCCCAGCGATCAGCCACCACAATCCTAGAATTATAAGCAATGTACCAAGGAATCCCGCTATTGGGACGGGGACTTTAACACTGAATACCGACGCAATTAGCGTTCCTATACCCGATAATATACCGAAGATCCCAGCAATTAATCCAAGAATAAACGCTGCAACCGGCTTGTTAGACACATTATTCACCCAATAATACATTTATGCATTACGGCAAGAACTAATTTGTTAGTTATGATATTAAAAGGTTTTTAAAAGCCTAATCTGTTCAAGATTCTTGTTTAATCAACATTTTTATTGTTCTATTGTAAACATGTCTACTAAACACTATAAATTACTAATATAGATTAAAAATAAGCAAATCTAACTATATTATATATTAGTGAGAGTTATAAGTTGAGGAGTAACGTTCGATGCTTGAAGCTGTTATTTTGGCTGGAGGAATCGGTTCTAGATTAAGACCTTTAACGCTTGTAAAGCCTAAACCAATGATTCCTTTGGCAGGTAAGCCTTTGATAGAACATATTATTTATTGGTTGAAGCATCATGGTTTCAGCAGGTTTATCGTTGTAGGTAAGTATTTAGGAGAGGTTATAAGGGATTACTTTAGTGGTAGAAGAGATGTTATTGTGAGAATTGTTGATAGTAAGGATACAGCTGATGCTGTTAGGCTGGTTAGAGACGATATCTTATCTAATGATATTCTGATATCTATGGGCGATGTAATATGTAATGCTGATTTTTATTCTTTCTATAAATACCATGTAGAAAATGACGGCATAGCAACTATTGCTCTTAAAGAAGTAGATAATCCACTCCAATATGGAGTTGTATTTATTGATGAACACCAAAGAATCAGGCATTTCGTTGAAAAACCTGCGTCTATGGAACTATATGTTCTAAGTATAGCTTTTCTTAAAAGTTATAGGAGTTTTCGAAGCAATTTAGTAAATACAGGGTTTTATATGATCAATAAGTATGTTCTCGAAATAATTTCGAAATATCCGTCATTAATGGATTGGGGCAAACACGTATTTCCATATCTCGTTGAACAAGGCTATAAAGTCTATGGGTGGATTATGGACAATAATGTCTACTGGGAGGATTTGGGTAGAATTAACAACTATGTTAAAGCACTACGTGATCTATTAAGTGGTAAGATACCCGGCTTCAAACCGGCAGGAAGGGAGGTAAGAGATAAAGTCTATATTGATGAGGGAGCAGACGTTAGAGGAAAAATAATTCCGCCAGTATATATAGGTAGAAACGTATTCATAGATGAGAAATCAATAATAGGACCATATGTCTCTATAGAGGAAAACTCTATTATCAGTGGAGAATCAAATATTTCATATACTATTGTATGGGAGAATACAAAAATAGAGCATAGCAAGGTTTATAACTCGATCATAATGAATTCCGTTCATATAGTTGATTCAAAAATTTCCTCAAGCATAATTGGTTCATATAATTTTGTACGGAAAAATGTCTTAGTTGAAAAAGAAATATTTGAGCCAAAAGTTCAGGTGTGAAACCTCATGTATAAGTTCATAAATAATAGGCTTGTTGGAGAACCAAATAAAGATTTATTACCCGAAGATGCTTCAAAGCTTGGAGCAATTATTGGTTCATGGTATGGCAGAGGCTCCTTAGTTGTTAGTGGCAGAGACTATAATCCATCTTCTAGAATGTTAAAGAGAGCATTTATATCTGGCTTGATGAGTGTAGGAGTAGATGTTATGGATTTCCATGAATCTGTAAGTGGCGAGATAGGTTTTTCAATAAAAAGATTTGGTGCTCGTGGTGGATTCATAATATTTTCTCATCCATGGCTAAGCAATAACGTATTATTCAGAATAATGACTAATCCTGGAGTTGAAATAATTGGAGCTGAATTAAAGGAGATAATTGAAAAGACAGATATTAATAGAACAGAGCCTTCAAATACTGGATGGGTTACATACGCCGAATACATACACAAACTATATATTTCAGCACTTACTGCTCAGGTAAAGTCCGATAGAATAGCTGATCGAAGATTTAGAGTAGTTATTGATACATGTCATGGACCAGCGGATAAAATATTGCCAGAGCTTCTATCAAGTTTAAATATTGATTTTGTATTGGTAAATGCGGCAAAACCTCCTCAGATCGGTTCAAGGACGTATCCATTAATAAATGATCTATATAAAGTATATGGGATCGTGAAATCTATTAATGCAGATTTAGGAGTAATTTTCAATACGGATGCTTCAGCAATGATTGTAGTAGATAATGAAGGAAACATATTATTGCCTGAAGAAACCCTCCTCGTATTATTAAAGCGTCTCCCCTCCCAATCCAGTATTCTAGTATCTAATGAAGTATTTGGTTTTATAGATGATATCTTAAGTAATGTAGATATCAAAGTGTATAGGATGTCCAGTGAAGAAGAATTGATCAAGAAGACTGTCGATGAAAGACCACCACTATCAATGGGTTATGCAGGAGATTACATAAATCCATCATTCAGCCTTACTTATGATGCCACAATGGCATTTCTAAAACTATTAGAAGCCCTAACCTATTATGATAAGCCGTTGTCGAAGATAGTTATGGAAAAGATTTATCCTAGATACTATATTATGGAAACATCATCGTCAATAATTGATGTAAGCAAGAAAATATGTAGCTTAAACAACGTTTATTGTTTACCAATCATAACAGGCTACAGGATAAGATACATGGATACGAGAATGATGTTAACAATTAATCCTTCAAATAATATGTCTAAAATACTCATAGACCCTACCACTGGTAATATTGCCGAACTGTTGAAAAATATACATAAGATTTTGAAAGAACTAGAGCGCTCTTAAGAGCTAACCTTGTAAAGGGGGCTTAACATATTTTTAATAGGTGTAAAGTCTATGATGGAAGAGCTCGTTAATGAATTCTATACATCAGTTAAGAAATGGCTCAAAACAAATCCCAAGCAGATCAAGGCATTCCTCGACTTTCTACAAACAGTTCGTGAACCCGGGGCTCTTGACACTAAGACAAAAGAATTGATCGCTGTGGCTTCAAGTGTAGCGGCTAGGTGTCAATGGTGTATTGCGCTACATGTTAAAGAAGCCATTGAAGCAGGTGCTACTCCTGAAGAGATAAGAGAAGCTGCTTGGGTAGCTGTATTAATGGGTGGTGGCCCTAACTTAGCATATATGCAATTAGTCGAGAAGGCTATACAAGAGTTTACTAAGTAGGGTTAGTATAGGTAAAAGCTTGGTTTAAGCGGTAGTGTTTTTTCTGCTTTAGGAATGTTTTTCGCCTTAGCTTCTTCTTCCCAGTAAACCTCTATGTGTAATCCTGTCTTTTTAGCTATATATTGTCTTGCTTCATTATATGCTTCATATTCATGTATCGGATCTATCTTTAAAGCTCTTTTACAAGGTGTTCTGGAACATTCTTGTATTACATAAACTATTTCTTTCTCTCTACCCTTTAATCCATATTTGTCTCGTATAGTTCTTATTATTTCTCTTCTATCCATGCCTTTCTCAATCATTTCTATGACTTCTCTTTTCCAAGGAGACGCTACTACTATGTAGGCATGTTTTGGTTTAGGAGATAATATGTTCAATACGTTCTTGATATCTTCAATTAATGCTTCAATCGCTTCCTCTAGGTATTCTACTTCTTCATTGATCGCTTTATAATCTATTTCCGGCCATTTCTCTAAGGATAAGAACTCTTCTTTACCCATCCAGCTCCATATTTCCTCGGTTAGATGAGGTATTACGGGGTTAAGAGATTTTAGCCATTTGCTAAGTATTCTTTTAATCATACATATTGTTTCTTCATTACTTGTTCTCTCACGATAATGATCTATTGATACCATTACATCATAGAACATTTTCTGTACGTAGTCTCTTATCTCCATGTTATCAAGAGCATTTGTTGCTTCGGCAAGTAATCGATTGAACTTGGATAAGAACCATTTATCGATGTATTTATCATGACTATATGTTCCGCATTTTGTTCTAATAGCTTTTTCAGCTATTGCAGTAAACTTTTTCAAAGAATCAATTACACGCTCTACTTCCTTTTCACGCCAATCAAGCACAGTATCTAGATTTGCTGCTCCAGCAATATATAGTCTGAACAGATCCGCCGAGTATTTCTCAGCAATATCTCTTAATAGTATAACGTTTCCCTTACTCTTGCTCATTTTGGTTCCTTCTCGTATAACCATTTCGTTTAAGGTGATCATTTTAGGCCAGTGTTTTCTAGGAAATATTGCTATGTGGTGATATATGAAGAATGATAAATGATTACTTATGTGGGCTATGCCTGTATGTCTCTGATCCACTGGATACCAATAATTAAATTCTTGTCTCATCTCTTCTAATGCTTTCAAAGGTATTCCTGTATCTTCAGATATCTCCTCTGGATCGCCTTTTCCTAGGAAGACATAGTCGAATACTTGAGGTTTAAGTTGTTCAGGTTTGATATTATGCTTTCTGATTAGATGTGCTATAGTATAGAATGCCATATATATGGTTGAATCGCTTAAGCTTTCAATAACCCATTCTGGATCAAATGGAAGCCTTGTTCCAAGCCCTCTTTTTCTAGCACATGGTCTTCTCTCAAGCCAATCAATAGCATCAAGCATCGCCTTCTTGTATTTCACCGGAATAATCCGCATTTTTTCAGATACATATTTTTTCGCTTCTTCTTTCCACCAAGGAACACTATAGTCTATAAACCATTGTCCAATTATTTTTGCAGCAATAATCTTTCCTCCCGCTCTACAATAGGCTTTACGGTTTAACTCGTAGAAAACGAATCCCTTGTTTTCCCTAAGCAGTTTCTTCTTTATTTTTTCCTTTGCTTCGCTAACACTTAGTCCTTTAAATTCTGGATCATCTACGATCATTACTCCTTTATAGTATTGTTCCCTATATACTATTTTTGTTGCCTCAACAAGTCTTGGATCAAACTGGCTAGATATACCCATTTCTTCAACAACAATCCCTGCATGATGACCCTTTATACCCGGTACATCAATAATTTTGATAGGCTCTATCTTCTTAACAACCTCTGGATCAACCCCGTACATAGCTAGTTTTTCAGAATTCTTCTTAAGCTCCATTAAAGCAACATAGTCATATGGAGCATCGCTTGGCTCACTATAAACTATACCCGTAGCATTATCTGGATCAACGAAATCTGCTGGTAGAACTATTAATTCATTACCTAATGGACTAACTACTTTTTTCCCAACAAGTTCTCTTCCCTTCATCTCCCCAACTACTTTGAATTCATCTAGTGGATGTTGGTGTTGAAGCTTAACAAGAGCTTCTTTTGAAACAATTATATTTTCTCCGCGCCATTCAACAACTACATAGTCAGCATCAGGTTTTACCCATAAATTAGTGGCACCAAATAATGTTTCGGGCCTAAGAGTGGCTGCTACTAAATACGTATTTTCTTCGCCGAGTAACTTGAATTTTATCGCTGTAAACTCTAGAATCTCTACAGGATTAACATCGGCATCCTGTATATCATCTTCTCCTTCAGGCTGTTTATGCAGTAAACAATAAGTTACCACGTGGTCTCCACGTTTTATGAGGCCTTTCTCCCGGAGCTTGAGGAATTGCCAAGTAACAAAAGCATTATATATTGGTTCTCCAGTGTGAAATCTTCTACGCCAATCAATACTGTATCCTAAAGCATCAAAATCCATATGTACTCTTTCAGCAAAGAATACTGCAAGATTTAAAGGATCTTTGAAGGATTCAATAATTTTCTCGATCTCCACAGGATCCTTAACATACTTAGCTATATAGCTTTTATAGCGATTAATTATTTCTTCTTCTCCCCGTGATATTCTCTCGGATATAGCAATTATTGGTGTCCCCGTTATATGAAATGCCATAGGGAATAAGACGTTATAGCCTCGCAGTCTTTTATAACGAGCAATAATGTCTCCAATAGTATATGTTCTACCATGTCCTATGTGTAGGGGAGCATTAGTATACGGGTAGGGTACTGTGATAAAGTATTTAGGTTTATCAGGTTCAATTCTGGGTTCAAATATTTTTTTCTCCATCCATTTACTTTGCCATTTAGCTTCAACACTTCTGAGCCATTCTAAGAAATCTCTTTTCTTCAACGAGTACCACCCCTATATATGGTAAAATACTAGATAATTCATAAATATAATATTATTTATTAACGAGATTAAGTGCTTAAAACTTAATCCCGCCACATGTGGGAATGGTTCATATTAAAACTTGAAATCAAAAATAATCTATCCCACAACTTTATAAGCCACATAGATTATTATAAAATTTGATTTAGTAAAAGGTGATGACAAGTTGACGCTTGAAATAATCGATCTATCTGTTAACGTAGACAGTAAACCAGTACTGCGAGACATTAATTTAAGAGTTGAAAAGGGCAAATTAACAGTTATAATGGGACCTAATGGTAGCGGTAAAACTAGCCTAGCCTATACCATAATGGGTCATCCAAACTATAAGGTTGTGAAGGGAAAAATATTCTTAGAAGGAGAAGATATCACTAATAAAACACCTGATGAAAGAGCTAATAAAGGATTATTCCTAGTTTTCCAAAACCCTATAGAAATCCCTGGAATCAACTTATTATCTCTTCTAACCGCCGTATTAAATAAGAAAAAGGGAAAAACAGACCTAACAGAACCAATTCTTGATCTTAGAAAGAAGCTTGTCGTAGAAGCTAGAATGATTGGTTTAAAAGAGGAGCTTCTAGAAAGAGATTTAAATGTCGGATTTAGCGGTGGGGAAAAGAAAAGAAGCGAACTTCTTCAAGTTAAGATTTTGAGACCTAAATATGTTATAATGGATGAACCTGATAGTGGGCTGGATGTTGATGGTGTTAGAATAGTTGCTGATGTTATTAGAGAAATGTTATCCACCGGTGCAAGCATTATATTGATTACACATTATCCACGTGTACTTCAATACATTGATCCACACAAAGTCGTTATCCTCTATAAGGGAAGAATAGTTGCTAAAGGAGGAAAGGAGCTCGTCGAGAAAATTGATAGAGAAGGATATAAATGGCTTGGTGATTAAAATTGACGAAGCCAATAGAGATTTCTAAAATACTTGAGCATCCCGAGTATATGGAGCCAATAGAATATAGGAGAGAAATAGAGATTAGAGGAAAAATCAGTCGAGACCTTGTCGAAGAGATTTCTAAGCAGAAAAAAGAACCAGATTGGATGCGTAGACTCAGACTTAGAGCTTTAGAGTATTTTGAAAAACTACCTGTACCTAAATGGCTCTATGGAATTGAAACAATAGATCTAGATGAAATAACAACGTATTATGTGAAACCAGTGGAACAACCAGTTAGTAGTTGGGACGACTTACCAGCGGAAATCAGAGAAATATATTTCAGGCTTGGACTGCCAGAAGCATATGCTAAATACTTAGCTGGATTGACCGCTGTTCTCGATAGTGAAACAATATATTCTGCTATGAAGGAGTATTTAGAAAAAATCGGCGTAATCATGATCCCCATGGAACAAGCAATCAGACGATACCCTGATCTCGTAAAGAAATATTTTGGAAAAATAGTTAGCCCAATAGAACATAAGTTCGCAGCACTACACTATGCATTGTGGAGCGGAGGAGTATTCGTATATGTGCCAAAGAATACAAAAGTACCCTATCCTATCGAAGCATTCTTCTTCGTTGGTAAAGAATTAGAGGGACAATTTGAACATTCAATAATAGTTGCAGATGAAGGCTCTGAACTCACATTTATAGAAGGATGTAGTGCTCCCCGATTCAAAAAGTTTAGTTTCCATGATGGAGCAGTAGAACTATACGCACATAGGAAAGCTAAGATATCATTTGTAACTGTCCAAAACTGGAGTAGAAACATAATAAACTTTAACAATAAAAGAGCCATTGCTGAAGAAGACTCATATGTAGAGTGGTTAGAAGGAAGCATTGGAAGCAAATACACAGTTACATATCCTTCAACTATTCTTCAAGGTAAGGGAGCAAGGACTTCAAGTGTTGTTATTGGAATCGCTAACGGCCCCTATATCAAAGATACTGGTTCAAAAGTAGTTCATGTTGCACCAAATACTAGGAGCAAAATAATATCTAAAAGCATCAGTAGTAGTGGAGGAGTTAATATCTATAGAGGACTAGTCCACATATATAGAGGCGCAAAGAACTCGACAAGCTATGTACAATGTGATAGCCTAATACTGGATGAGAAAAGCAAAGCATATACTTACCCAATAATTCATATTGAAGAAAAAGATTCCGAAACAGGACACGAAGCAACAACCGGTAGAATAAACGAGGATCAAATATTCTATTTACAATCCAGAGGCTTAAGCGAGGGACAAGCTAAGAGTATGATTGTGCTTGGATTCATTAAGGATATTCTTAAAGGTCTACCAATGGAGTATGTAGCAATGCTTAGTCGTGTTATACAATTAGAATTTGAAAAAATAGGAGGGGTTGGTTAAAATGATTCCTCAAAGTTTATTGAAAGAACCATATCAGTACTATGGAGACTCACCAACAATAAAACAATATACTCTGTGGAAGCTCTATGATTATTACATCGAAAAACTTGTTAGAAATCAAATCCCAGTTGGTGGCTCATCAGGGATATTTCGCGAAGAATACGATGTAGTATATGATGGGACAAGTGTTAAGAGTAATAAGATAGAAATATATGAAACCAGACCTCTCGGAATAATAAGTCCGAGAAAGGATAAATTATCAAAGATACATTATTATCTCATTAAGAACCATGCATACAGAGTAATACTTAGAAACGGCAATTACAAATTATTATTTACAGCACCATTATATGAAGCAATTATTCCCCAACACCTAATTATCGATGTATATGATAAAGTAAGCCTAGAGCTAAATTTAGACTATAATAATACGGGATCACTTAGAAGTACATTTATAGAAATACACTTGCATGATTCTAGTAAACTAGATTTATTAATTAATCTAAATGATTCAATTAATTCTCCATCAAACATCGATATAGGGATAAAACAGGAAAAATATACATTACTCAACCTCATATATTTAGCTACAGTAGGTAAAATGACTAGGCTCATTATAACAGATCTGCTTGACGGAGAAGATTCTGAATCTAATATTAGAGGAATAGTGTTTTCAACTAAGCAGAGTAGAATAGACAATATAGCAGACATAATATCTAGGAATAGAGATACCTATTCAAAATACTTATTCACTTCTCTCATCAGCGATAACGGGGTAGTTGCACAGAGAGGATTAGGGAAAATACTGGATAATGCATGGGGATCAGGCATTGAATACTATAGTGAAGCGTTATTGTTAAGCGATGAAGCAAGAGCTTATCTCCAGCCAAGATTAGAAATAGATACAGGTGATGTAAGAATAGCTAAGCATGCTGCTAGAAATATACATGTATTGCCTGAGCAAATATTCTACTTACAAACTAGAGGTATAGATTATAATCTCGCTAGAAAACTAGTCATTAAAGGATATCTTCTCAAAGAAATCCCTACAACAACATATACCCCTGAGATCGTATCTTCTATAGAGAAAACACTCAATAACATTATATAATAAATCATTTCTTATACAAGAACATATTGCTTAATTCTTATAGTTGATTTGATCGTTTTAATAAATAGAAACAATTAATTTCATCAGTATTCATAATATAATTCCCAATTATACGTGATAATCTAATACTTATTGGTTCCTCAAATTTATACCTATTAATCCTCTATTAATAGATCGACGAGCTAAACTATATTTATTATCGTAATAATAGATTAAAAGGAGTCTCAAGTGATTATTTGGTGCTTTGGATTGTTGGAAATTAAAGGGGTTAGTAAGTGGTTCGGCAAGTTTCAAGCATTGAATAATATAAGTTTTAACGTTAATAATGGAGAACTTGTGGGTTATGTAGGATTAAATGGTGCTGGTAAAACAACTACTATACGTATAATTGTCGGCGTCCTCCCCCCTGATAAGGGTGATGTATTAATAGATGGTTATTCCATTACATATAATAAGCGTCAAGCATCCAAACTCATAGGCTGGGTTCCCGAGCTCCCCATATTTGAGCCTGACGTGAAGGCATTAGATTATTTTGTATATCTAGCAGGATATTATGGATTAAGTAGTAGGGAAGCATATAGCTTAGGTAAAAAACTTTTTGAAGAAGTCGGGCTTAGCGGTGCTGAGTATAAGAAGCTTCAAGAATATTCTCAGGGAATGAAAAAACGTTTTGCATTAGCTGTTTCAATGATAAATGATCCTCCGAACTTTGTTTTTGACGAAGTACTAAATGGGCTAGATCCCGAAGGTATAAAGTTCTTCAGAGAATTGGCGAAGAAGTTTAAAAAAGAAGGAAAATCTGTATTGTTCTCTTCTCATATATTGTCAGAAGTAGAAGCAATAGCTGATAGAGTTGTGTTTATACATAAAGGACGCATAATAAATAGTCTTAGTATGCAAGAAATTAAAAGAATGGCCAGTAAGAAACTAGTGTTATCACTAGGACAGACACCCTCTCATAACATAGTCGATAAACTAAGAGAATATGGAAGAGTAAGTATTGAAGGAAATATTATTACGATAGAAGATTTTAATGGTGAACAATCAAGCATTATAGAGTTATTAGTTAATAATGGTTATAAGGTCAATGAGATCAAGCTTGTTGAGAAAAGCTTAGAGGATGTATTCTTTAAGCTTATAGGTGAACAAAAATGAATCCTCTAATATATGATTTAAAACGATCATTTATGAGAAGAACAACTATTATAATGATCATAATATTCTTGTTAATGGGTATAGGAATAACGTACTTGATTTTTGGAAACATACAGCAAGGTGGAATAAATCCAAATAATAAGGTAACTGTTGTAGCGACACTATGGAGCAGAAATGGTGTTGGAACTGTTTCCGGGTACATAGTAGATAAAGACGGTAAGGGAATACCTGGTGTTTCTATAGAATTCTATATTGGAGAAGAGAAAATAGCTAGTAATAAATCCTTGAGCAATGGATACTTCGAGATTGATACTGGAATGAATTTAACGTTTAACCAATTAAATATTAGATCGTTTGGAGAAAAATACCAGACTCTCCTCAATAATTCAAGAATACATATTAAAACAAATAGCGAGGAATTCGATATTAAAGCTATGATTTCAAACACGATCAATACCAAAGGACAAAATTTATTTCCAGCATCAATAGTCTATGTTCACAAATCTGTCTTCGTTCACGAACCTCCCCAATCCCTATCTGCCTATGGATCAACAATTGCTATTATAAATTATGATGAATCAACTGGAAAAGCTAAAGCAATAATTGCTGTTCCATTCTTGTTTTCAAATGGGATAAAATATAATGTATCCTATAGTTTACAACCACTATTATCACTTATCACGGGCGAAGCAGGAAAGAATGATTTATCTAAGATTTGCAAAGAATCCACTCTTCTGGGAGAATTCAATGATCCCGTAGAAATAGTTAGTTTAAATATTAGAAATAATAGAAATACTACTCTCATTCTATGCTACAATTTTAAGGATCAAATTAACGTTGTATCTGCTCGATTTACAAAATCAAATGTTATAACTAGCTTATATGTAGCTGCCTTGTCAACACCTGTTAATTTAGTTGCTACATTTATACCGATATCCATGTTATATGTAGCGTATGTTTTAATGGCTAAGCCGAGAAGTATTGGCGCATTAGAGTTCTTATTGGCTAGGCCTGTGACGAGATTTGATATATTTATTAACAGGTATGTTGCAGGTATTCTGACAGCCTTAGTATCTGCTATAATAATAGTTTTAGCACTAGTGGCATCTTCATATATCCTACTAGGTGTACCCGTCATAGCTAACATTGTGGTTTTGCTTTTCCTGGGTTTAACTCTTTCAATGATGACCATGTATTCACTCTATTATGCATTAGCGACCTCTTTACGGTCAGGTTTTTACCTTGGTTTAAGCATTGGGTTATACTTGTTGTTTGCGTTATTTTGGCAAATTATTATAGCAATCTATGGAGTATCTACAGGTATACTTTTACGAGATATACAGGAGTATTCTAGAATGCTTATTAACAGCTACTACTATAACCCAATGGGCGTAATGAATTTAATCATGATTATTATACAGAACGACTTTGGCACATCAACAATTATAAGACCTGATCCGCTCTATATGTCTTTATCCGTTATTCTATGGGTTCTTGTTCCAGTATTACTTGGTTATTTAAGGTTTCAAAGAATAAATTTGTCAGGCTAAGATGAATATTTTTCTCCTTCCTCAACTGCTATGCTTTTAAACTTTCTTTTAAAAGTTAATATGTAAATCCACCATTTTATTATGTCTCTTATACCTAGCTTACTTTTACCTTTTGATCTATTAATGAAAGTTATTGGTGCTTCAACTATTTTAAGCTTGGCAGCAACAGGTATTAATAGTGATTCAATTGCCCATTCATAGCTTTTACCACTAGCGTATTTTAGTAAGAGCTCTGCAGCTCTCCTACTATAGATCCTGTAATTAGAAGTGCTATCATGTATACCTGTGCCGTAAAGTGTTCTTATTAGGAAATTAGCTGTTTTACTGATTAAATGCCTATGTATTCCCCATCCAATGGTTTTTCCGCCCCTAACATATCTGCTACCCTGCACTACATCTGCTTTATCAGCATATTTTATCAGAACAGCTAGGTCTTCGGGTTTATGAGAGAGATCAGCGTCCATGGTAACTATATGTGTAGCGCCTGGATCGTTTTTAAACACATATCTTATTCCATCAAGAATAGCTGATCCAAGCCCTTTTTTCCCCTCTCTCACAATAAGCTTTATTTTGTCATCGTATAATCGATGTTTCTTAACCATATCGGCTGTTCCATCAGGACTATTATCATCCACTACTAGAATATTATAATTAATTTTTAATTCCTCGAGAACACTAGTTAATCTATCAAGTAATTCACTAATGTTTTCTTTTTCATTATATGTTGGTATTATTATCCATAACTTCAATTAATACACCATTAACATAACTCTTATGATAGTCTATGTAGTTTAGCCTTATAAGAAATAATTACTTATTCTAGTTACTTTTCCCTAGTAATAAATAGTTTTTCCAAAGCATAACCTGTTTTAGGATCGAATAAGACTATTCTTTCTGGTGCTGGGCAGATGGAAATAATTTGGTCGGGATAAAGGATTAATGTTCTACCTGTTATAATTTTGACTAGCTGATCCGCTATCTCAGCAACAACTATGTTCTCTCTACCCATTGGTTCTACAGCATATATACGTGCGGATAAACATATTGTATCTATTGTTTTAGGAGAAATATTTGTGTCCTCTGGTCTGAAACCTATAATTACTTTTTTCAATCCTAGTTTTCGAAGTATTTCTTTATATTGTGGTGGAGCATGTATTTTGTTTCCATGGACTACCAAGTATACTTCATTATTTAAATACTCCACCTCTGCATCGAGGAAGTTCATGGGTGGATTTCCAAGGAATCCTCCTACGAATAATGAGGCCGGCTTATTATATATTTCTTCAGGCGTTCCTACTTGGACTATTTTTCCCTCATTGATCAGGGCTATTCGATCAGCCATGGCAAGGGCTTCAGCTTGATCATGGGTTACATAAATAGTTGTTATACCTAGGCTTTTTTGAAGTCTTTTAAGTTCTGCTCTAACACTAATTCTAAGTATAGCGTCGAGATTGCTCAACGGTTCATCAAGCAATAGTACATCTGGTTCCTTAACTAGTGCTCTAGCAATAGCTACTCTCTGTTGTTGTCCACCGCTAAGCTGCCATGGGTAACGGTCCAATAACTTCTCTATTTTCAACATTTTAGCTACTTCTAAAACCTTCCGCCTTATCTCGTTTTCAGGCATTTTCTTTAATCTTAGGGGAAAAGATATGTTATCATATACCTTCATATGTGGATACAGTGCCCAGTTCTGAAAAACTAGTCCCACATTTCTATCTTTGGGAGGTAAATTTGTTACATCTCTATCATCGAAGAATATTTTCCCGTTAGTAGGCTTATATATTCCGGCGATCAAGTAGAGAGTAGTGGATTTACCGCTACCACTCGGTCCTAGTAATGCTAAGAATTCACCATGCTTAATAGTTAATGTAATATCTTTTACTCCAACAACTTTATTCCTAAATATCTTAGTAACCCTTTCCAGTCTAACCTCTACCATATAATCACCCCTTGATCCCTGAGACACTTATTGTAAATATGAGTTTCTGTGCAAAGATGAAGAAGAGTATTGTTGGAAGCAAATATAGTGTGCCAGCTGCAGCAACTAATGGTAAATAAGCATATTCAGCATACGTGTTTGCTTCAATAAATTTGGCGAGAGTAATATCTACTAGAAATGTTCTAACATATATAAGATCCATCCACCCTGCTAGGAAGCCAAACAACATAACAGCTGCTAATCCAGGCTTAATCATTGGCAATAATATTTTCCACCAAACCTTAAAACGCGAAGCACCATCAACAATCGCGGACCATTCAATCTCCCATGGAATCATATCAAAGAAGCCTTTCATAAGCCATGTAGCCATGGGGATCTCCACTGCGGCTCTAGCAACTATGACATAGAAGAAACTATAAATACTGACAAGCTCTAATGGGGGGATAAATAATCTATAAATAAAGTAAACTCCAACAACTAATACACTACCCGGAAAAGCATGTAAGAGTATAAGTAAGGCTAGTATATGTTTTCTACCTGGAAAATTCATTCTTGAAATAGCGTATCCATTAAGCGAACCTAGTATTGTAACTAAGAAACTAATACCTAGAGCAACAATTAATGTATTTAATACTATTCTCCAAATATTTACGTGAATACCTGCAAAGGCAGCTGTTCTACCTTGGAACAACAATATCCAGTTAATTAGAGTTGGGTGGAAACTATTTGGGTCAAGATTTGTAAACATTGTCTTACTAAAACTAGAGAGAACCAATAATAGATAACCTGTGATCAAGGGTATAGAGGCAAGTATTATAGCTAGAAGTATTAGTATCTCACTGCTCCTCTTCCTAATTTCAACATCTCTCATACCGGGCATTATATGTCACCTCTCGGAGGCTTGATCATTTTCTCAAAGCCCATCAGCTTCAATGTTATAATGCCTAGGATAGAAGAAACAATTACTAGAACAACTCCCGCTGCAGCAGCTAATCCCTGATCCTGTATGCCTGTTAGAAAAGCTGTATTGTAAACATATAGGCTCCATGTTGTTCCATAATCTCTGTTTACGAGCCCCCATTTAACTAGTAAGAATAGGTGATCATATGTTGTTAAAAGACTGAGGAGTTGCCAAGTTGTAACATATATGATGTGCCATTTAAGCAATGGTATAAGTATTTTACGTGTAATATCCCAATTAGATGCTCCATCAACTCTTGCTGCTATCACTAATTCTTTAGGAATATTGCTGATAGCCGATGTAAAAACGATCATTCCATAACTAACTCCTACTAAACCATTTACAAATATTATGATAGCCCATGCCCCCCATGGCAGTATTTGTTGTCCAAGATCAATGGGTTTATCGATGATTCCAAGTCTTAATAATATACCGTTAAGTGTGCCTATACTGCTGGGATGAAAGAAATAGTACCATATCAAACTATATACAGCTACAGGAGTCATACGCGGTAACAACCATAACAATTGTGAGATGCCTGCAGCTCTCTCATTTATAAAAAATGTACCGATAGCAAGTGCTAATCCTCCGAGTACATTTACTATTAGAGTTATTGATACAAATACTATTGTTGTAAGCATAACTGCTTTAACAGAAGGATCATGCATTAATAAGTAAAATAAACGATAATAGTTTTTAAAACCAATAAATTCCCCAGCATATTTATCTATGTTCCAGTTTCTTAAAGGAGTAAAACTCATATAAACAGATATAATGATGGGGATAATGAAGAAAACTATTACTAGAAATAGTGCAGGAGCCAAAAACTTTGATGCATCACTTCTTAAGAAACCTCTAAGATTTGAAAAAAAGTATTTGAGTTTAAATCTTTTCATATACTCACCTCTTTATGGAAAACTCCATCCTGTAGGTATTTCGCCGATTATTTCTGTATTGTCTTTAAGGTCTGGATCGGCATTGATCTTTTGTACTAGATAGTTTACAGCGTCCTCGGGGCTCATTTGTCCTCTTAATACTTTATCGATTGCATCAGCGAAGTAATCGGCTAGTTTCGGATACTGTGGATGCATTGGGGTAAATGTTGTGTATTCTAACATGTATGTCACATTCTTTAGGAACTCAATGTTTATTGAATTAGCTGTTTTCTCAACGATCGATTTGATCTCGTTTCTAACTTTATCTGACAATATAAACGATAATGATTTCAAGTTGTCTATCCATTGTTTATTGCCGAGAAGATCTGCTGCCTCCTTTGTTACAGGTAGGTGTGAGGACATTATGCTGTGGAGGGCAATTATGTCTGGATCACTAGCTTTAACCACTAGTAGGAATGCTAGTTTATGATATATATCTTTTAATCTATCATAGTCGGGGTTTTGATAACCTGCTTTACTATTAATCATCCATGCAAAAGGCTGGCTGAGAGTTACCGGTTTCTTTCCTGGTTCTCCCGCAGGGAATAATGTATAGTAGAAGAACTTCTTAACCTCTTCAGCGGTGAGTGGTCTTAGTTCACCTGTGTTTGGATCTGTGTAATAGGATTTTGTTTGCCATTCTGTCCAATGCCATACGCCTCCTATGAATGCGAAGGTTTTACCATCAACCACTGTTGGATGTATTTGTTTGCCCCAATCCCAACTCATCATATCGCTTGGTAATAATCCTGCATCAACAAATGCTTTTTCTGTTGCAAACCACTTATATACTGCTTCCTTGTCCAACACTAGTTTCCCTGTATTTTCATCGTATAGTTTTCCTCCATAAGCATATATGAATTGTATTAGGTCTGGATGTGCTGACCCCTTTCTATGAATAAGTCCCCATTCAGCGCATCCCTTATCTTTTGCTTGTTTAGCTAAATTATATAGATCCTTCCATGTGAATTCTCCGTTTTTCACTTTCTCGGCTAGTCCTGAAAGATCTATGCCGGCACATGTTGCTACGTCTTTTCTAATATATATTGGTCTAGCCTCTGTATCTTGTGGTATACCATAGATTCTACCCTTATATTTCATCACAGTTATCAATGATTGATAGAAGTTATTTAGGAAACTTGTGTATTTATTTAAGTAATCTGTAAGATCCAATACATAGCCTTCATCTGCTAAGCTAGCTATGTAGACATATCCATTAGCCATTATATCGGGTGCTTGTCCTAGGCCCCACTTACTTAGATAGTCTTGGTATACAGAATTGGGATTACTAGCATAATATGTTGATACTTCTATTTTAACATTTATACCATGGTCACTCCATATCTTATTAATCCTCTCCGCCGCCTCCACTATACCATATATTCTCATTACACTATTGGGGTCTCCACCGCTCCATACCGTATACTTAACAGTATTTACTCCATTATCCTGTAATGCCTTACCAATGTTTATTATATCCGTCTCTAAATTACCAGTTAACTCTACAGTTACTGGAGCACCGCCTCCACCTGTCTGCATCCACACAGCTATACCAGCAACAACAGCGACGATAATAATTATAGTTATAATGATTGCTTGAAGCCTAGTCAAAGCATTAGCCATATACATCACCCGGGATAGGTTCTTTAAAGATACAATAGTAAATTATTTGAGTAGATGAATTGAGAGGGAGAGAGTAGATATACTGTTTCCTAATAAATTATATTATTAAATAGATAATTAAATTTTAACCTTGTAAACTATTTCTTATCATATCAGAAAGAATAAAACATACTCGACAAGTGCTGGAAGTTCATTATTATTTTCCTAATTTGTAATATAAAATAATAAATGAAACAATATTGAATTAAGCTAATTAAATATTGGTGAAAATAACTGATCAAATCAGGGACAAAATCTCTAAAACTACAAATATTACATACATCTACTACTTATTACTCAGATCCTAATTAAAGCATAAATATCAGGATATCAATAAAGTTTTCGAAAAATAGTATAATGATGAATAAATAGAAAATTGATAAAATTAGAACTACTCATTATAGATTAGTTTAAATAATATATCAATGGAGATTTCGTCTTTCACAATAATATATATAACCTCACAGTAGAAAATACATAATCAAAACTAGTGGTGAAGCTGAATTGCCACGTCACTGGATCGATGAACTAGCTGACAATCTCTATGAGAAGCTCTTAAAGAGAAAAAAAGAAGTCTACATATTTAATGGTGGATTAAGCGTTTCAGGATTACAACATGTTGGACGTTTAAGAGGCGAAATAATCATTCCAGAAGTTTTACGTAGAATATTATCAAAGAAAGGATTGAAAATTAAACAATACATAACACTTTATACACAAGATGCTTGGAAAGGTAAGAAAGCCCAGTTAAGCGCTTTTCCAAATCATAAAGAGGCAGAAAAATATAAGGGTTGGCCATTGATCAATGTACCAGACCCCCATGGTTGTCATAAAAACTGGGTTGAACATTACTGGGAAGATTTCGGTCCTTACCTTGAAGAATTCACAGATGGTAAGATAGAAGTTGTTACAACAACGGATCTATATCGTGGAAAACTCCTCGAGTTTGCTTTGAAAACTCTTGAGATTAGAGAAAAGGTTAGGAAAACAATAAACAAGTATCGTGGCAGAAAACCTTACCCTGAAAACTGGATACCTTTCGAATCAATATGTGGTAAATGTGGAAGAATAGATTCTACTGAAGCATTGGAAATTATTGATCATGATAAGGTTAGGTATAGGTGTAGAAACTGTGGATACATAGGAGTAACTGATCTAAGCAATGGAAAGCTTAACTGGAGAATAGAATGGGTAGGAGTATGGTGGAGTTTAGGAGTAGATTTTGAGCCCTACGGTAAAGACCATGCTACGCCGGGAGGTAGCCGTGATAGCTGTGTAGATCTTGCAGTTAATGTTTATGGAATAGAACCACCTGAGGGAATACCTTATGAATGGGTTGCTATGCGCACAAAAGATAAGAAAATACTAGACATGACGAGCAGTGGATTCATAGGATTTACACCTAGAGAATGGTTAGAAGTAGCGCATCCACATATTTATAGATTCATAGTTCTTAGAACTCCTCCGATGAAAAAAATTATTGTAAGCTTATACGAGATACCACACTATTATAGCCAGTACTATAAAGCCGAGAGAATCTATTATGGATTAGAGAAAGCTAAGAACGAAGAAGAGGAAGTTTTACTGAAAAGAAGCTATGAATTAAGCTATCCTAAAGGAGAACCCCCGAAATCTCCTCCAGAACAAGTATCCTATACACATCTAGCAATTTTATCACAGATACTACCACGAGAACTATGGAGAACTGAGGGCATAAAAAGACTAATCAATACAAAGATCATTCCAGAGAATCCATCCCAGTATGGATTACAGAGAATACTTGAAACACTCGAAAAAGCCAATACATGGGTAGAAAAATACGCTCCCGAAAACATGAAGTTCCAATTACTACCGGAACCAAAACCTGAAATAGTAAAGACTATACCAGAAAAACACAGAATTATTCTTAGAAAAATGAAAGAACTCCTAGAACAAATAGATGAATGGAACGATGAAAACATAAAGAATGCAATGATCGCTGCAACTAAAGATCTAACAATGAACGAGAGAAAGATGCTATATGAAAACTTCTATAAGTTAATAATAGGAAAAACAAGTGGGCCAAGAGCAGCACCACTACTAGCTCTTCTAGGCAAGGAAAATAGCTTAAAATATTTCAAATATGTCTAGCATGTATTTTTTAATGTTAATTTTAATCATTGGATTATATAATATAAATGAGTACGATCAATAATTTGAATAGTATTCGTTATTAAATCTAGGTAAACCATGATAAACTACGCATCCAATTATCTAGCATCGACAATTATTCATAATTTAGAACTTTGAACTTTCAATATTTATATATTATTATGTATAAAATTCACTTTACGACCACATTAACTAAACCTATATGAAAACGATTTTGTCCTCAATTTCTCAAATAACTTATCCAAATCAATGTTCTCAACACTCATTTCTCTTATCCAGTAATACTCTGTTACCCGGCTTTCCTTGATAATTTTTAACGGGTCAAATTTGTTGTCAATAATGACGTAAACATAGTAGCCCATAATATGAACCCCTATTACACCATTTATTCCCAAAAAGTATCGTTTAGCAGGCGCTATACAGCTACCGCATCCTTTGCCTTCAAGTCTAAGCCTTAATACTTTAGCAATCCTCAATATCGAGACACCCACATAGTAAGCATATCAGAGAATACTCATAATAATTAATTTACTGACACTAATATATTATAATCCAAACGGAATCTTCAAAGTGTTTAAATATATAGGAATACGGTTTAGGAAATAATAGACATGGTGATTGAACATGAGCTGCAATCAAGAAGAACTTATTAATTTTCTTAAAACTAGGAGGAGCATTAGAAAGTTCAAGTCTGAAAAGATCCCTGATGAGATTCTCTTAAAGATTTTAGATACAGCCCGTTATTCTCCTAGCGCCCATAATAGTCAACCATGGAAATTCGTAATCATAGATGATAGACAAATACTTGATAGATTATCAAAGATTCATGGCGGAGCTAAGCCATTAAGATTTGCTCCTCAGGCGATTGTTGTGCTAGTTAATAGAAAAGATGATCCTGATTCCTATTTTCTTGACGGCGCTAATGCTACAATTTATATCCAGCTTGCAGCACATGCTTTTGGTATAGGCTCCGTATGGATTCAAACTATGAGAAATATAGATGAAATACAAGAGATACTTAATGCGCCTAAAGACTATGTTCCAGTTGCAATATTAGCTATAGGTTATCCTGATGAAAAACCTGTGCTAAGGCCT
This sequence comes from Staphylothermus marinus F1, assembly GCF_000015945.1. Taxonomy (NCBI): domain Archaea; kingdom Thermoproteati; phylum Thermoproteota; class Thermoprotei; order Desulfurococcales; family Desulfurococcaceae; genus Staphylothermus; species Staphylothermus marinus. The sequence continues at coordinate 104,188 of NC_009033.1, read as the reverse complement.
AGAAAACCTCTTGAAGAAATAGTGTGTAGAAATATGTTCTGTTAAGCAAAGTTTTATCGTACAAAGCTAAGCATTCTTCAAGTACAACATATAAAGTTTTGCCAAGTCCTTGACAGGATCATGTGAGTAATCAATTCTTAAATCAATTAATTTATCATATAATATTCCATAATCGGTTTTACCAACAACAAGTATCGCCGCTGATCTATCCCCTCTCTTGTCTCCTCCAATACTGTGTCCTTTTTCCAGTGCATGTAATAAAGCACTTGATACTCCTTGATCTAAGTTATCTAAAAACGTTGTGCACATCTCATATGGTATATTTTTTGAAACAACGAGGTTAGCTATGGATACACAGTTTCTTGTTCCATATCCACTGTAATTTTCCGGAATATTTTTACCATTATAGAAAGAATAGGAACCATTCCATGAGAGCACAGCTACCTGCCTATATTCACGGCCTAGATCATTCTCCAACGCCTTCATTAAAGCATCTTCAACACCGTAACCTTTCTCCAATAAACCTAGAATGATTGGGCCAAGTGAAGGATTAGTATATGCTTGTGTAGCAACACCCCCAACAAGATATTTAGCCCATGGCACACGAGATCCTACTGCAATACTGCCGGATACAACTCCTACACCTAAAACATTGTTTTTAGGATCAAATCCAACTAAACTATATGTCAATCTTGATCACCGATAATGCTTCCACGAAGTTTAATAAACAGATCAGAGGTAATAAAAGGATAAGGTAAAGAGTAAACACCATTAAACCTGGTTCTATATAGATCATTTTTGCTCCATTGCTCTTATCCAAAAAACATACAAACATATGATTTTACAGTATGTTTTCAGAAAACAGCAACGATCTACAGACTAATAATTTTTTTCTCGCTATCATAGATATAGCGGGTTTAATCGATTAGTGGATGGCCTATTGATTATTATTCGCATAGATATACTGTTTAGGATTTCAAGCACTCAATCAAGCTTGTTCGAATCTTTCTGCATCTATTCAGTTCTATACTGTATATTCTCGTTAGAAGGGTGGGGAAAGATTTATTACTTGTAATACATGTAATACATATATGACTAGTATTACAGGTGAGGATTTATAATGAGTTCCCAAGAAAAGAAAACATATACTATTCGAGGCTTAGACCCCGAACTATATAAAACATTTAGTGAAACAGCCAAAAAACTAGGGCTAAGTGTAGGAGAATTTATGAATGAAGCTATGCGAGCACTATTGACCACTATATCCTTTACCGGCGAAGTAGGACAGAAAATAGGAAAAGAAGCATCTAAACTCCTAAGCGAATTCATTAAATCATCAAGAAAATCACTGAAAGAAGCCGTAGAATCTGTTAAAAATACAATAGTTATTTCCGGAATAGAAGAACTAGACATATCAAGAAACGATCTTGAAGATATCGATAAACAAGTTGTACTTGTTAACATTAAAAAGCTATATATTAGCGATGATGTCGATTGGAAACTTTTAGATGAGAAAATAAAGAGTATAAAGATGGTTAATGAAATAAGCATTCCAAACCACATTCCCAAACTATTATTTGCGAAAAAATGCTTTATGGTTAAAAGAATAATAGTTAGAAGTGAGAAGAGAGAAGAGGTAAGCTCTCAGAATGTGTCGAATAGCATTAGTGATGAGCAGTAGAAAAGATGTTATTAATGATATGATAAATTCTTTTATTCAAGCTAGCCAATACGATCCATATAAGGTTAAGATCAGTAAGTCGGGGAATCCAAGACACCCTCACGGTTGGGGATATGTTTTCTTCAAATATAATGGTGAATACACCAACCAGTTCCATTATAGGAGTATAAAACCCGTCTACGAAGATCATAGTGGAGTTGAACTACTCAAAACAATATCGAGCAATGAACACTATAAGATCCTATTATTACATTCAAGAGCCGCATCACAGGGAGAAGTAAACCTTTTCAACACGCATCCATTCTTCTATGGTGGAAAAAAATATCAGTACTGGATGGTTCATAATGGCACAATGAAAATAGATCAACTCATGAATAGATTAGGTACAATGGCACAGAATATATCCGATTCATATCTTTTGGGAGAACTGATATATGAATTAATAGATTCTCCGACTGAAGAAAACATTATAGAAGCTCTGAGAGAAGCAAAGAAATATACTAAGTCAGCTATGAATACAATAAATATTTTCTACACAAATGATCAAAGACTAATAGTTGCTATTACATCATATATTGCTAAGCATCGCTTAAAGAATAAAAAATATATTGATTACTATAAGCTTAACTATATAGCTTCGAATAGGGAAGTATTCCTAGGTTCTTCGACAATATTTTACTACCTAGAAAAGAATAAGTCTTCAATAATGTTACATAATAATATGGTTGATTTAATCAACAAAGGTGTAATTATAAATATTGCTGATCACAAGATCAAGATAGAAAAGTTTGATATATGAGGAACAAAAACTAGATAATAGCATGGTGGTTCATTGCCGAAAATAATCCAAAATATCGATAAGATTATCTATTATCTCCGCTTAGCACTCGGAAAGATCGAAGTTGCTAGGAATGCTTATGAAAAACATAAACAAACCCGTGGACTTGACATGTTAACAATTGTATCTGCACTCCATGGTGTTCCTATTAACCATGCTATCCTGGCCGAGATATATATTTCATCGTCTAATAAAGAAATTGAAAAATCCATTAAACTCTTAACAAAACTTGAAAAGAATCTTCTAAAGAACCATCAAGCCCTACATGTTCGATATAGGAGGGATTTATTGGAAATAATGAATTTAATGCAACTAGCCAGAAATACTTCATCTATAGAGGAAAAACATGAGATCATATTGCAAGCTATAAGTGAGTTATCAGAATTTAGAAAAGTTTTGGAACAATACAATATCTGATTATTTAACGGTTAAAAAAAGATTATATCATACCTTTATTTCTAAGAAAATCTTCTATTCGATCAAGTGCTTCATTTAATTTCTCATATTTTACTGCATAACTTATACGTATATATTGATCATATTCTTTGCCAAAGGCTATGCCGGGGACAACTGCAACTTTTGCTTCTCTTAATAATTTCTCGCTAAACATCATACTTTTCAAGCCAGTATTTCTAATGTTTGGGAAAATATAGAAGGCACCTTTAGGTTTAAACGCTGATAATCCTATTTCATTTATTCTTTTCCATACAAGATCTCTTCTACGCTGGTATTCTCGACGCATATTCTCCACTGCATCCCAGCTTCTTTTATCTCTTAATGCTTTAGCTACTGCATATTGTATAAATGTTACAGGACATGTTACTGTATACATATGTAGCTTGACCATTTTCTCGATAACCCAGCTAGGCGCTACGGCAAATCCTATTCTCCAACCAGTCATAGCGAATGTTTTTGAGAAACCATTAACTGTTATTGTTCTCTCAAATAATCCATTCAGTGATGCTATGCTTATATGTTTAAATCCATCATATACGATATACTCGTATACCTCATCACTTATGATCATCAAGTCGTGTTCTACAGCGAAATCAGCTATTTCCTCTAGATCCTTTCTCGTATACACTGTTCCCGTGGGGTTGTTTGGCGTATTAATTATTAATGCTCTCGTCTTCTCCGATACATAATTCTTAAGATCCTCGTTTCTAGGCTTGAATTCTTCCTCCTCCCGCGTTGGAACCATCACTGGTTTTCCACCAGCTAATATAACGGCTGGAGCATAAGACACAAAAACTGGTTCCGGTATTAGAACTTCTTCTCCCTCACGTAGAAACGTTGCTAAACCCATAAGTATGGGCATATTAGCTCCTACAGTTATAATGATCTCCTTCTCAGGATCTATATCAATATTATTGTCCCTCCGAAGCTTCTCAGCTATTGCTTCACGAAGCATATATAAACCAATATTTGGACCATAATGTGTATACCCCTTATCTAATCCCTCCTTAGCATACTCCTTAATATGCTGTGGTGTATCAAAGTCTGGTTCACCTATACTTAGAGATATAATATCTTTCATTGAAGAAGCAAGGTCGAAGAATCTCCTAATCAGAGATGGAGGAATACTATCTAGTTTTTCCGATAAAGCCATATAGAACACCATATGGATTCTGCAATAATTGTTTATTGCAATATCACAATAATAAAATTGCTATAATACTATTCTCTAAGAAAAACTTAAAGAAAGCAAAATAGGTAAATGAAGCACATTACTACTTCCTTAATATATTTTTCCCTAAACAAACATGCACTCATATAGTAATAGAATCTTATCTCTGTTTTCGAAGATAGACCTATATTGAAAGTTGAGGTTGCGTGTTCTGTATGAGCGAGTTTAGAATAGCATATAAGAGAAAGAGAAAGGAAATAGGTGGAAAAGCCCTGATTTATTTTCCCATAATAATAGTTTTTTCAGCTATTTTCTTAATGGTCATGGCAATGTTTGAATATATAACTTATTTAATTCCATTAATAGCTGTTCCAATAATTGGTTTGGGAGCTAAAGAATTAGAGACTAACATAGGAAGGAGAAGAGTCAGGAAAATAATGGAGAGAGTTATGAAAACTATAGAACTAGTTAATCAAGACCATATTAAATTGAACAAGACTGTAAAGCATTCTCTCGGATACATTGTTATAGAGGAAAAAAGCATAAGATCATCTGGAAGCAATCACAGAAATATATATAGAAAATTTGAAGTGATAAAAACAGGTAAGTCTAACGAGATACTTTTGAATCGTAACTTTTTAAATAAATATACTATCATGGTTGACAAACTAGGTAATGGTTATGTTAAGTTACCGGCAATTCTCTTTCAAGACAAATCTATACATAACGGTTTATTAGTACTCGTTCCAAATAGTACTTTATTTAAACCTTTCGAAAACACCTTCAAGATTAAACTCGTTTCTGGCGACGAACTATATTTATATACAAAGATTAACCGTGATGTTTTAAATGGCAAATTAATATATACTACGAGACATAAAAGTTTAGCGGCAAAATTGATCCTTACAGGAAAAATTGAGAATACAAAATTATTTGATAAGTTAACTGTAGAAAAGACTATTTATAATGCCACTGTAACCGGCATACATAATTTTACTATAAGACTTAATATATCAGAACCCTTAGCGATAATATCACATATTGAAGAGATTACACTTCGCGACATAGTAGGTCCTATTACTAGATATGATAGAAGCTATAATGGTACAATTATTTATGGTTTTGCAGAAGGGAAATATATGTTAAGATTAGAGCTGAGCCTGCCTTTTGAACCAGATAAGAGTGTAGAAGAAACAATAAATCTTGATAGAGTAGTTTTTAGTTCATAACTAGCTAATACCATAACTTTTTTATTCTCTCCCTTGAAATTATTAATGCTCTGAGGTGATTTTATGCAGCGCCAATGGTAGATGAACATATTAGGTCTTCTCAAACACCCGATATTCTACCAAGTTATTGGTATAATATCTTGCCTGATCTGCCAGAACCCATTCCTCCAATGAGGCTCGGCACAGGTGAAATAGTAAAGCCGGAAATGTTAGAGAAACTCTTTACTCATACAGTAGTTAAGCAAGAGTTTAGTATGGAAAGATATATAAGTATACCCAGTGATCTTCGAAAAACATACCTAGAAATTGGTAGACCAACACCACTACTTAGAGCAAAGCGTTTAGAAGAGTATTTGAATACTCCTGCTAGAATCTATTATAAATATGAAGGAGTAACCCCTACTGGTAGCCACAAAGTCAATACTGCACTAGCCCAAGCATATTATGCATCTAGAGAAGGAATCGATAGGTTAACCACTGAGACTGGTGCGGGGCAATGGGGTTCAGCACTTAGTCTTGCGGGATCAATGTTTGGACTAAAAATAACTGTATACATGGTTAGAATAAGCTATTTACAGAAACCATACCGTAAAACAGTAATGGAGCTATATGGTGCAGAAATATATCCCAGTCCCAGCGATAAAACAGAGATTGGTAGAAAAATATTATTGGAAAATCCTGATCATCCTGGAAGTTTAGGAATAGCGATAAGCGAGGCAATATGGGATGCGATACATAGTGAAAACACAAAATATTCTCTCGGATCAGTTCTGAACCATGTCCTACTACACCAAACAGTAATTGGGCTGGAAGCAAAGAAGCAACTTGAAGAAATAGGCGTTTACCCTGATATAGTAATAGGATGTGTTGGTGGAGGAAGCAATTTTGCAGGAATATCTTATCCATTTATAAGAGATAAATTAAAAGAATCCAGTAATATTAGGTTCATAGCTGTTGAGCCGGAAGCAGCTCCATCTATGACTAAGGGAGAATACCGTTACGATTTTGGAGACTCAGCAGGTTTAACTCCTCTAATCAAAATGTACACTCTCGGATACAAGTATATACCGCCACCTATACATGCTGGAGGACTGAGATATCACGGATTAGCACCATCACTAAGCATATTGGTGAAGCACGGAATAGTTGAACCTAGAGCGTATACGCAGAAACAAATATTCGAAGCTGGCAAATTATTTGCTAGAACGGAGGGTATAATTCCCGCACCCGAATCAGCACATGCAGTAAAAGCCGTTATTGATGAAGCAATAAAAGCCCGTGAAGAAAACAAAGAAAAAATAATATTGTTCAATCTAAGTGGCCATGGATTGCTAGATTTAAAGGGTTATCGTGATTTCTTGGACGGAAAAATATAACTATAATCAAACCGATACATTAGGGGATCTTTTTTATTCTACCTATTTTTCATACTGTCCATCTAGCTAGAAATTATTGTTTTTCACATATTTTTATAAATACTGAAAAAATATTAACCCCTATACAATTACTTGTTTGGAGATATATTGATGCTCGGAGGATATTTGCGAATTAGTGGGAGAAATATATGTCTTTATACATATTGATAGAACCATACATTTTATATACTCTCCTACAATCTATACATGTAATGAATAATGTTTGGTAGTTTAAAATGACTTTAGTTGATTCAATTCAAATATTCCGGGAAGCAATTGGATTAAATGATGTTATTACTAAAAGAGTATTTGAGACTAGAGATATTGTTAAACGATTAACTGTCATTTCTAAAAAACACATATCAATATCAAAAATTCCAAGCGAGGAGGCAACTGCGGTCTTCAATCCTGGAATAGCAGTTTTTAACAACTATGTATATCTTTATCCAAGAGTTATTCTGGGATATTTTCTTTATGTATCCGCAATAGCAGAGGTAAAGATACCAATTGTTGATATTTTGGAAAACGATGTCGATGGTAAGAAATACAAAGCCAAAATTGTGATAGTTCCTGATAATAGATACGATATTTGGGGCGCTGAGGATCCTCGAATATATGTTTTAGACAATAAATTGGCGATGACATATACAGGTAGAACAAAATATTATTTTAACAATGGAGTAAAAATAAATAAAACATTCCCCGTCACAGCTTTTAGAGAAGAATTACCCAGCAAAACAGGAGACGGCAAATACTGGCATAAGAAATATGTTCATATCCCCGAAGAATACATTAGAAATAGATTAATAAGTGATAAAGACGCTTTCATGTATCGTTCAAGAATCAATAATGAATTGTATCTATTTCATAGGCCACACCTAATCGAAGATTTATTTTATACATTAATTAGCAAAATCAAATTCACAGATAAAAATGTAAATGGTATTAAAGAAACAATTTATAATGATAGTATCATAGTCTTTAAAGCATCAAGTTTTGAGAAAAAGATTGGTTGGTCTACACCTCCTATACAATTGAATGATCGTGAATTAATTGTTTTTCTACATGGAGTAGACAATGATATTGAAACATATCGATTATTTGCTGCTCACATAGAATTCGATAAAGAAGATATTATTGTAAAAGCTGTAACTCCAACGTATATTATGGCTCCCAAAGAAGACTATGAAAAATTCGGTGATAGACCCCAAACTATTTTCCCCTGTGGATTATGGCCTCTTAATAGAGAAGAATACTTGATAAGCTACGGTGCCGGCGACTACTTCTCGGGGATAGGTTTGATAAACATAAATGAGTTACTGGGAGAACTTGATAAGGGAAGAATATATGAGTAACTAAATTCTTGTATGAGGCAATTTCTATGTAAAATATATTGTTTAGGTTCCTCAATTAATAATATGTTGGAAAATATTTTCGATAATATAATCATATCAACGAATATGCTAAGGGGTTTGTGTTTTTGCGTATAAGAACAAAAACTATACTGGAAAAGCTTGGATACAACTATTTGTACCGAGTGGATGAAGGAAGCGAGCCAGAATACTCAAATGCTACGTTTTCAGATATTGTCCCGGAGTTCTCTAATCATCGAATAGGGAGTTTTAAACTTTATAAACACCAATATACGGGATACCAGGCACTGGCTCAGAGAAAAAACTTGATTATCAAGTCTGGAACTGGTAGTGGTAAGACAGAGGTTTGGATACTGCATGCTATGAATATGATTAAGAAAGATGAGAAAACACATGTCCTTGTATTATATCCTACACTTGCATTAGCGAATGATCAAATAAAGCGGATAAGAGAGTATTTGAGCCTGATAAATAAGGAGCCGATCCAACTCGATAGTGTTCGTAGAGCGGAGCTTGAAGCAAGTATTGGGAAGAGAGGGTTAAGAGACCTTATAGGAAAAACCAACATTATAATATCTAATCCAGCATTTATCCTACACGATGTTAAGAAACATTTATTACATCCTACTCGTTCACCCTTGTATAGTTTCTATAAACGCTTAGACATGATTGTTGTTGATGAAATAGATTTTTATGGTCCTAGAAGTCTTGCATTACTACTTGCACTACTCAGAATACTATCAGAATATAGCGATGTAAAACCACAAATCGCCGTATTAACCGCTACATTGTCTAATCCCGAAGATCTAGGTAAGTATTTAAAAGATATAACAAGTCGGGAATACGAAGTTGTTCAGGGTAAACCGTTTAATGTAGATAATCATCAATACATTATTCTAGGTAAAAACCTCGAGAATATCTGGAAGATCCTAGTAAACAATAAAGAATTAGTTGAAAACATCGGAGATCCTACTATAAGAAAAGAATTACTCAACGCTATTGATTCATTTAAATATTTTGTCGAAAACATACATAGAATAATTTCTATTGCTCATTCACAGGGAATAGATCTTCCTTCACCAAGTATTGATTATGGAGAAATAATTAATGAGTATTTCAAAGACGACTATGTTACGCTAGTATTTACATATAGTATTTCTATGGCGGAGGAAGTTGTTAGAACCATTAAGCATAGATATGGAGAAGATAAGCCTATAGCTTCTCATCACCATCTAGTTCCTAAGAAGAAGAGAGAGGAAATAGAGGAGAAGGCCCGGAAAGGATTAATAAAAGTAATAGTTTCTCCTAGAACATTATCTCAAGGCATAGATATAGGCACAATTGCTAGAATAGTACATTTAGGGTTACCGAGCGATGTACGTGAATATTATCAGAGGGAGGGGCGTAAGGGTAGGAGGAAAGAATTAGGATTTGCAGAGACAGTTATCATACCTTTCTCTAGGTGGGATAAAGAACTATTGTCTAGAGGATTCGATGTATTCGAGAAATGGCTTGGGCTAGGTATTGAGAAAACACTTGTTAATCCAGATAACCTCTACATTTACTTGTTTACTGGTTTAGCAAAGCTATTATCACCTTGGTATAGAGAAAAACTTAATGAACTAGAGGAAAAAGCTCTTAAGAAAGCAGGTGTTCTCACGAAAAAAGGCATCAATGAAAACCTTATGAAATGGATTTTTGAAAGAATTAATTTCTACGAGTTCGCACCCCCCTATGGAATAAAAAGATACCTAGTAAAAGGCGATAAACTGATCCCTCTAGAACCTATTGGGCATTGTGATTTAGTCGAGAAGTTCCAGCCTGGAAACATTGACTACTCTGAGGAAGCAATTATAACACACCTAGATACTGGGAAGACTACACGTTATGTGCGAGCAGTCTATGAGAAACCGATACGTGAAATAAACTTTTACAGTGACGATGCTTTCGCAGTAGCGTTAGAAGAGTATAGATATATTAAGATGAATTGGGGGGAGAAACCAAATATTATGCGAGACATATTAGCTGGTAGACTAACATCTGAAGAACTCTGTGTTGTCTATACTCCATGGAATGGTTTCGGGAAGTATAGGAAAATACCTGATAGATGTATATGGAAACTGAGATCGGAGAAGCCAAGGGTTCTAGTTCGTGGAGATAAAGCTATTGTATATTATGATCGTAGACAAATATATGTTCCTAAACCGACGGCTGGAGAATATAGAGACTATACGTACGGTTATTTATACAGCGTTGATCCTGGAGAGAACAGTGATCTGTTAAGACTGGGTTTAGCACTGCTAATGATCGTGTTAAGGAGATTATACGGTATAGCATTTGAAACAATAATGTATGACGTCATAAAACTAGGGGAATACAAGTATTTCAGTCTCCACGAACCAGAAGCAGCTGGAATAATTGATAAAATTAACTGGCTAGATGTTAGGAGGAAAATCGAGGAATACAAGTTTACTGATTTAGACACTATATTATTATCAGAAATAGATGATATATCCTATTCGATACTAATATCTTATGATTTTGAATGGGAAATAATTAGGCAACAAATGCTTCGTATTATAGATTATATTTTGGCTAGAGATAAAATTAAGGTATTATTTAGTGGAAAAGAAATAGTAGTGCCTAAGCCTAGTCCAGCATTGAAATTATTAGCGTTGTCGTTAATGGTTGAAGTAGTAGGCGAAGAAACTGAATTACCACGTATACTTGTAGCAATAAATGCTTATGATGGAGAAAAACATTATCCAGCAATTGCTCTATATCCACCCATACCATATATTAAACCTCCCCATGAAATTCTTGATGTTGAGAAAAAACTTTTAGAAAAGATCATGTATGAAGACTATAAGATCATTATACCTAATAAGGAGAAAACATTATATCAGCTGAAAACTGCGAACATGAAACAATTAGCATTAATTATTGGAAATATGCCGGATAAAACAATTGATATAACACAAAAAATCCAAACAATAAATCTTAAGAATGTTTCATTCCAAGAACTAGCGATACAATATACTGGACAAGAAAAAACAGTAAACCCATCAAGGATACGGGAAATACTGAAGACCATCCGTGAAAAAATGACCATATATGAAACACATAGAAAACAAATCATAGAATATCTTAGAAACATGTCGGAAACAACATATTTATCATATCTAATCATACAAGCTTTGATAAATGAAATCAAACAATAATCATTAGTCTAATAAATATTTTTGGAGGATATACGAAGTGAAATCGCCAACTAGAAATCAAACAAATAATCAAGGACCCCAGAAAGAACTAGAAAGCAAGGATATAGTCTCTTTTGCTTTCTATGCAAGACTATTTGCTTATTTGGATATTATGGTTGTTTTGATGGATTGGCGGGGTTCGTTTTATAAATCCTCACTAATATAATGGTTAATGATTTGGGAAATGCGGATGAAGGGCTCAAAGTGGTCTTGGTGGAGCCCCGATAGCCCCCACGATGAAGGGATGAAGCCCCAACCCAAGAGGGGGAAGCCCGTGCAGATATCCAAAATTTCCAAAACAACCAAAAAAATAAAGCACGGGCAACCACCTAGGAATTTATACGAGATACTATATGCCGAAAGGAAGGCTTCCATATAAAAAGAATAAAAAACTCGAGGAAAATGATCTTTTATTATTTATGGCTGGACTCGCCGAATACCCAGAAAAATTCTGGTCAAAAAGAAGAAGATTACGTGAAATAAAGAAAGCATTTAGGGAATCGCAAGTCAAGGGTAAAGCAGGCATATTCATTGTGGGGGGAATAATAATTGATGAAATAATAGATATTTCGAAGGTTGGATGGAAAAATAGTATAAGAAGATATCCTAATATAATATATAGTCCTCATTACTATAGAAAAAACGATTACCCAGTAGCGGTAATTGGTAAAGGATTCTTATTAAGGAAACCATTTAAAATAAGCACTAGCAAACTTAAGCCGACAAAGAATTTTATAGAGTTAATCGGTAAAGAAAATGCATATAATACTGCTAGAAACAATTATAGAAGAACGAGAATCATATATGTAAAAGATATTGATACAATTATAGAACAATTATTTTCTTACTAAGTGTTCAGTATCTAATTCTAGTAAAAATAGATAAGGAGGAGAAAAACTAGTTGAAATCAACTTTGTAGAACTCTTTAGCTTTAGCGAAGAATTCTTGAGGGTCGGGATTTATAGTTGGTGCATCTCCAGCCGTCTTCTTAACAATATCTGGATCCTTTAGGCCATGACCTGTTACAAGCACAACTATTGTTTCATCTCTATCTACTTTTCCATCCTCTAATGCTTTAATTAATCCTGCAAGACCTGCTGCACCACTGGGTTCAGCGAACAATCCTTCTAAGCTGGCTAAAAGCTTCATAGCCTCCAGTATTTCTTCATCACTGACTACTACTCCGTAACCATTAGTATTATATAGTGCTCTTAGCCCTGCATCTCCATCCCATGGAAAAGTGTCTTCGAGACCTGTAGCAATTGTTTCTGGAGGCTTCTCCCAAGGCTTTATCTTATTGGGGTCTGCTTTTTCCATCCATGCTCTAACAAATGGATGATTACCCTCAGGCTGTACAGCAACCATTCTCGGATACTTATTTATCCATCCAACATTGTTCCAATCACGAAAACCATTATAGACCCCTGTCAACAAGCTTGCAGCACCTGTTGGTACGAATACTTGGTCAGGAACATCCCATCCAAGTTGCTCAACGATCTCCATAGCTATAGTTTTCGGGCCTTCAATCTGGTATGGATTAAATGGTCCGAAACTCGGTGATGGATAGAAACCATATTTCTCCGCTAATAACCTCATCATTTTAACAGTTGGATCCTCTGCTTCAACCCATCTAACTCTGAAAACTTTTGCACCATAGAACAATAATTGAGCGATCTTACCGTATCCTGCGAAGTCAGGGACAAAAGCATATACTTCAATACCTGCTCTAGCACCATAAGCAGCCAACGCAGCTGCAGCGTTACCACTACTAGCCACCACCGCTCTCTTAAACCCGAAATACTTAGCCATAGATACCGAAACACTCATGCATCTATCCTTGAAGCTACCAGTAGGGTTGCGTGTTTCATCTTTCAAATATAAATTCTTTAACCCAAGCTTCTCGGCTAGTCTATTAGCTTTTATTAGAGGCGTTCCACCCTCGCCTATGCTAACAATATATTTCTCATCAGGTACCGGCAAGAACTCCTTATATCTCCACATGTAGAATTCTCTTTTCGCTAGATCCTCCGGTTTGACAGCATTCTTTATTGCTTCATAGTCATAGAATATATCGAGTCTCCCTAGATCCTTATTTATACACATCACTGGCTTCTCCTTTAAACTATATGTTCTTCCACACTTACTACATTTAAGTTCCTTAACGAACATATACCACACCTATAAAATATCCTATTTGTTATGGAAATATATTGACTACGAGACATAATAAAAACAAATAGCCGATTTAAAAACCTTGGTTAAAAGGTGTTAAATATGATCAGTACATTAATGGGGTATGATGAAGAACTCGCACCTATACTAGAGAAGATCGCTCACCGGATAATTTCTAGAAGAATAACATATACTTGTTGTTCAAAGATCTTTCGAGGAGTATTAGAGCTGAATGATTATGAAGAATTAATAAGCGCCATAAAAAACTGTAAGGTTACAGTAGTAAACTTTTACTCGACTAATTGTCCGTATTGTAGGGCTTACCACCCTGTTTTCGAATATGTGGCCTCAAAATACAGTGGAAGAGCAGGTTTCTACAGGTTGAATATAGATTATAACCCAGAAATCGCATGGAGAATGGAAATTTTGGGGACACCGACGACAATATTATTTGTCAATGGAAAACAAATCAATCAACTATATGGATACATCACACCAGAAGTTCTTGAAAGACATGTTGTTGCAGCGTTAGATAAAGCTAAATGCCTAAATAAAGGGTAGAAAATGTTTCATCACGAAGACATCTATATAATAACTTGACTATGATATTAATGAACCATTTAATCCATATATGGAAATAATAAGTAATTGTCAACGTTTTTCAGCTCTTATATGGGATAGAGAATGCTAGTTTTTCTTAGGGATAATTATGAGTCTTTTGTTACTTAAATCTCGGTAGTACTATTGGTAATTTTCAACTATTTTTATTTTGTTTTAAACATAACTATTACAGGTGATATTGATGAGGATCGGAATATATGGTTTTGGCTCTATTGGGCGTCTCGTAGCACGCGAAGCTGTTAAGCGTGGATGGGAAATTGTAGGAGCAATTGATATTGATGAAAAAATCATTGGTAAGGATATAGGTGAAATTCTGGGTTTTGAGGAGAAATATGGTGTAGTTGTGAGTAGAGATGTTGAGGAATTAATTGATGCTGACGTAGTTGTTCATGCTACAAGTAGTTATCTTGATAAAGTATATGACCAGATTCTTAGTTTGGTAAGGCTTGGAATAGATACTGTTTCAACATGTGAAACACTCTCATACCCATATTATCGTTACCCAGTATTAGCTAGGAAGCTTAATGAAGAAGCATTACGCTATGGAGTAACAGTTTTAGGAACAGGTATTAATCCAGGATTCCTTCTGGACACGCTGCCAATAGTGCTTACAGCACCATTCAATATTGTAGAGAAAATAGTAGCGAAGCGAAGCCTAGATGCTTCGAAGAGGAGGAAAAGCTTTGTCGAAAAGATAGGTATAGGAATGGATCCTGAAGAATATATGAAAGCTCTGAGAGAAGGAAAACTAACAGGTCATGTAGGATATGCAGAATCAGTTTATTTAATAGCAGATGCTGCCGGGATTCATTTGGATAAAGTAGAGGAAAGACAAGAGCCTATAATAGCTGATAAAGATATGATTATTGGAGAATTTAAAGTTAGGAAAGGAGAAGTAATAGGTATAAAGGGATATGGTACTGGATATAAGAATAGAAAAGAAATAATACGGTTAGAGTTTCATGCTTATCTTGGAGCAAAAGAATATGAAGAAATCATGGTTATAGGAACAGATTACGAAGTAAGATGGAGAAGCACGGGAACACCCGGAGACCAAGGAACAGTAGCTGTTGTTCTAAATATTGCAAACATAATAAATGATCTATCACCGGGATTACTTTTAATGACCGACATTATCCCTTTTAAACCGTTCTTTAAACATTAAACGAAGTATTACAAAGCATTTGTTTTTTCTTTAACATGCTACTTCATATGTGTATCTTTAAGTACATATGAGCCTAGTATAGTCCTCACTTATTTTTATTATATTTTAAAATTCTGTTTGCTTGTTTGTGGGAGGTTAGTGGAATGAATAAGCTTATATATTTGGGGGAAATTATATACTTAATAGTGATAAATAATCCTCCAGGGTAATATTATGAGTACGACCGCATCATCTAAATTACTTGTTGCAGTAGCGATCTCACTTATTGTAGGAATATTGATCGGATATGGTATAGGATATTTTACCATAAGTCCGCAGCAACCATCTCCAACTACAACAACACAAACACCAACAGAGAAAGTAACACTTACAGTAATAGGTCCATGGGCAGGTGCAGAGATGAAAGCATTTCAACAGGTATTAAACAAGTTTATGGAGGAGTATCCAAACATAAGGGTAGAGTATCGTATATATCGTGCTGAGGATTTAGCAAGTATTTTACCGCCACAGTTCGAAGCTGGTATGGCGCCTGGAGACGTAATATTTATGTGGGGTTGGTGGATAAAGGAGTATGGTGACAAAGGATATTTAATGGATCTCAGCGGCCTTGTTAATCCAGATGAATATATAAAAGGAATATTTGATCCCGTCAAATCAGGCAATAAAATATATGGATTACCGTTTACTGCATGGGCTAAACCAGGATTCTGGTACCGTAAATCATTCTTCCAACAACACAACTTATCCGTACCTAAGACATGGGATGAATTCCTACAATTACTAGACAAAATCAAACAAATACCCGGTATTAAAGCACCAATAGTTACAGGAGATAGTGTTGGATGGCCAATAAGCGATGTTGTAGAACACTTTATTATTACATTTGGCGGGCCAGATATGCAATTGAAGCTAATAAAAGGAGAAATAAAGTTTAACGATCCGCGGGTTAAACAGATCTTTCAAAACTATATAATACCTCTTATCAAAAAAGGTTATTTCAGCCCACCTATCGAGTGGACAAAAGCTGTTGAGGAATGGTGGAGCGGTAAATATGCATTATACTTTATGGGAACATGGATAACTGGAATGGTTGATGACCCTAATGATCTGGGGTTCTTCCCATTACCAGGATGTAAAGGAGTAGTTATGGGCACAGATTATTTGTTCGTGCCAAAGTTCACTAAACATCCACAAGAAGCCAAATTACTAGCTAAATGGCTAGCCACTGAGGGACAAAGGGTTCATGTAGGAACACATGCAGGTAAATTCGCTACATGGCTTAAAGTTAGTATAAAGGATCATTGGGCGCCAATGCGGATGGTTTACCAGAAAATAAAAACAATGACTCCTCTACCAGACTTAGATGATAGCATTGGTGGAGAATGGCAGAAACTATTCTGGGACCAGCTTAAACTATTATGGGTGGATCCGGACAAGCTAGACGATGTATTAAATACATTAACAGTGAATTTCCCAAGCAAATAGTAGAGTTGGAGGGAATATAGATAAAATGAGCATGTATAGACTAAATCCAATCCGATCATCTTTTTTAATACCAGCCCTCATCCTCATCCTTATATTTGTTGTTTATCCCATTTTTGCAACCATAATGATTAGCTTTAACATAAATGTTGTTCCCGGAGTAGATATAACTAATAAGCCTCCTAGTCTATATAATTACTATAAAGTTGTAACGGATGAGCGGTTCATTAATTTAGAAGGAATAAAAACACATACGTTTCCCATGGGTGCAATAGTGCACAATATTATATGGTTAGCAATACATTTGCCTTTAACACTTATTATAGGTATTTTATTTGCTGTTTATCTCCAATATGTTAAGGGCGGAAGCATAATAAGATCGTTTATTTTTATAGGAATGGTTATACCCATGATCGTTGGAGGCCTACTTATTTCGTTTAGCTTTGATAAAGATTTAGGAGTTGTAAATATTCTGCTCAAAGCAGTAGGTTTAGGCTCATTTGTTAAAACCTGGACAATATATCCCGATACAGCGTTGTTCTCACTAATACTGGGCTCCGTCTGGTTATGGAGCGGCTTCACTGTAACAATGTATTCAGCTGGTCTATCCTCTATTCCAAGAGAAGTTATTGAAGCAGCAATTGTTGATGGAGCTGATTTCAAAACAATACTGTTTAAAGTGATTATTCCCTTGCTTAAACCTGTAACCTTAACTGTTGTAGCCATGACTATTCTATGGGATCTCAAGATCTTTGATATAGTATATGCAGCTACACAGGGTGGGCCGGGAGGAGCATCTACAGTCCTAGCACTTTTGATGTATGAGTATTTTGCTCGTCTAGGAGACTATGCAATGTCAGCTACGGTAGCTACAATATTAACGATCATAATAATCCCAGTGGTTGTATTATGGATCAAAGCCACTCTACATGGTGAGAGAAAGTGAATAAACTAATTCGTTTCAGAAGAGCGGGTCTCATAGGTTCGCCTACTAAATTATTGATTCTAAACATTGTTGCATGGATAATTGGTATATTATGGATAACACCATTCATAGGATTATTCATGACTTCCATAAGGCCGTTTAGAGAAGTGGTATTGTATGGTTGGTGGGCTTTATCACCATTTAATCCAACATTGAAAAACTACTATGATGTCTTATTTAATCCTATGTTCTCATTATCTAAGGGAATAATTAATTCATTTATTATAGCAATACCAAGCACTCTCATACCCGTATTTGTAGCTGCATTAACAGCTTATGCTTTTGCTCGTTTCAGTTTACCTATGAAGAAATACTTATTTGCAACAATATTGTTTTTAATGGCTGTCCCGCAACAAATGACTATTATACCAATATTTTTCCTACTAAAAGACATGCATTTACTCAACACATATTTGGGATTAATACTTGTGCATTCATCATGGGGTATTCCATGGATCACGTTTTTCCTCAGAAATTATTTCTCATTATTACCCGTTGAATTAGAGGAGGCGGCAAGAGTTGATGGAGCTAATGATTTCCAGGTTTTCACAAAAGTAGTTCTACCATTATCTCTTCCTGGGATAATATCTGCCTCAGTCCTGCAATTCGCGTGGGTTTGGAATGATTTCTTCTTCGCTTTAATGCTAATATTTGATCCTAATAAAATGGTTGTTACACAAATGCTTCCAAGATTGAAGGGTCAGTTCCAGGTGGATTGGGGGCTTCTCTCAGCCGGCTCTATAGTTGCTATGATTATTCCTCTCCTAGTATATGCTTTCTTCAATAAATACTATATGAGAGGATTTAGAGGATGGGCTATGAAAAGGTGATCAATACATGGTTAAAGGCGTGAAAATCGAGAATTTATGGAAAATTTTCCCGCCCAACGTGGTGGCATTAAAAAACATCAATGTAGAGATAAAGCCAGGAGAATTCTTCGTCATCCTGGGGCCCTCTGGTTCAGGTAAAACAACTTTGTTGAGAATAATTGCTGGACTAGAAGTTCCCACTAAGGGGAGAGTAGTAATTGGTGATAAAACAGTTGTTGACGCGGAGAAGGGAATATTTGTTGAACCAAGAGATAGAAATATCGGCATGGTTTTCCAGAACTGGGCACTATATCCTCACATGACAGCTTATGATAACATAGCTTTTCCACTCAAAATAAAGAAGGTTCCACGTGAAGAAATAGATAAGCGTGTGAAAATAGTAGCTGAAGCACTAGGAATAGCTGATCTATTAAATCGTAAACCTGGACACATGTCTGGCGGGCAACAACAGAGAGTAGCTGTAGCTCGAGCACTAGTTAAACAACCAGATATACTATTACTAGATGAACCATTCAGCAATCTTGATGCACGAATCCGTGTAACGGCGAGAGAATTCGTAAAAGAAATACAGAAGAAACTTGGAATAACAACGATTCTGGTCACACATGATCAAGCAGATGCCTTTGCTGTGGGTGATAGAGTAATGGTTCTTAGAAATGGTGAAATGCAACAAATGGGTTCTCCAGAAGAACTATATAATGAACCTGCAAACGTCTTCATAGCTAACTTCATAGGTGATCCTCCAATGAATATCTATAAACTACCAGTCAACCATAGAATACTGGAACAACTAGGACTCAGCAAAAAATACGAGGGCAAGTATAATGAGTTATATATTGGTATAAGACCTGATGAAGCAGTAGCTCTCAAACAAGGTGATGAAGGGCATCTTGTCGGCAAGGTTGCAATTATAGAATATGTTGGTTCTAGGCGATATGCAAAAATGGATCTTGGAAACGGAATATCGATCCGTGTCTTATTGGAGGCAAAAATTGATCATGGAGATCTAGCAACTATAAGAATAAACAAACTACATGTATTCGCACCTAGTGGGGAGAGATTAGAAACAATAATATTCTAAATTATTTTTATCTCCATAAACCTAGCTTCTACATCTTCCATGCTAGCACCTATACCTCCTATCGAGACTTTTTCTCCTTCATGCGTTTCCATATATATAGTTCTCGTCCTATCATCTGGGCTCTTATAAACGCTTTTAGCGTATCCCTTGATCTCTACTGGTTTTCTATCCTTAACCCGATAACCTGTAACATATAGCTCTACTGAATAGCCTTGGCTGAGCGCATCCTTTATTATTGAAACAGCTAACCATTGATGCATCGTCCTATATGTATCGCCTCTCCTAATATTCAGAGGTTTCAATATTTCTGCGCTCCGCCAATAACCATAATAATATGTATCATTTAGTATTATCAATAACTCGTTCTCGGTAGTAAATAAAGTATAGTTATCACTAAATAACGCTGCACGACTAAGATCCTGTTCATACATGTTTATAAACCCTGTTGGCTGAAGCAGGATCATTAAATTATCTATTTTTCTAGTTCTTCATAATTATTCTTTTTCGGCTTCTCTAATAATGTTAAGCTGAATGGGATCTCTTTGTTATTCTTTAATTTCCTACCTAGAACAGAAACTAGTTCTTTGAGTAAGTTGTTATTTAGTGATGCATAACCATCAACTCTCATTTTCTTGATCCATTCACGTGTTCTCTCAATACTAGCCTCCAAACTATGAGATAACCAAATATATGGTTCATGGCTTTCCCTACTACTATATATCTTCTCTAATTCATTTACTATCCGCTTATTCATTTCAAGCACTTGTTCAACATATGACTTAACATATCTTGTCAGAGCCAGGCTGGGTGGGAGAGCTCTATATATTCTTGGTCTGCCAGCTTTCACTTCTACAAGTCCCTTCCTAGAAAGTGTCTCGAGAACATCATATATTCTAGGTAAGGGTATTCCTGCACGTGCAGCTAGTTTGGGGGCTGTTTCCTCTCCATATTTTAATAATGTTAGATACGCTTTTGCTTCATAACCTTTGATCCCAATGAATTCTAAATACTTATAAATTAGTTCTCTTACGTCTTCAGAGCTCATTTAAATCCCCAAATTTACTTCTTCCAAGTGATAAATTCTTGGAAACCTCTATATACTACGTCAGCTAAAATATATTAATGTACCGAGCCATCTACAGGTTGTGGTCTACATGTTAATACAAGATTTGTCACATAAAAACATAAAGGACTATACTTCAATATATGGAGAGGAATACATTAATAGAATAGTTGAAAAAGCGGAAAAACTTAGAGATATCACGTTAACACATGTTAATTCTACAAGTCTAGGTGGGGGAGTTGCAGAAATACTCTATAGTCTCGTACCTTTAATGAATAGTATAGGCATAACGACTAGATGGGAGGTTATCAAGGGAGGCAATGAATTCTTTAACGTTACCAAAAAGATACATAACGCACTACAGGGCGCAGAAATTGATCTTAGCGATGAAGAAAAGAGAATATATTTAGAAAATAATAAATGGAATGTTGAAAACGAACTTGTTCTAGATTCAACACATATAGTAGTTCATGATCCACAGCCTCTTCCCATAAGAAAATTCGCGGAAAACAATAAGAAATGGATATGGAGGTGCCACATAGATTTAAGCACGCCATATAAGCCTGTATGGTTATTTATTTCACAGTTACTTAGAGGATACGAAGCATCAATTTTCCATCTAAAAGAATACATTCATCCTGAGACACCTACACCTATTAAATACGTTATGCCCCCCTCAATAGATCCGTTAAGCGATAAGAATAAGGAGCTCTCATGGAGCACTATTGAAAAAATACTTAATAGATACGGGATCGATCCAGAGAAACCTATATTGTTACAAGTAGCAAGATTTGATCCATGGAAGGATCCTTTTGCAGCCATAGATGTATATAGGTTAGTTAAAAAAGAATTTCCAGATACACAGCTATTGCTTGTAACAAGTATGGCAACAGATGATCCTGAGGGATGGATATATTATGAAAAAACACTTAAATATGCAGGCATGGATGAAGACATATTTATTCTTACAAATCTCAAAAATGTTGGCACATTAGAAGTTAATGCTTTTCAAAGAGCAGCAACGGTAGTTTTACAAATGAGCAGAAGAGAAGGTTTCGGATTAGCTGTAACAGAAGCATTATGGAAGAGAAAACCAGTAGTTGCTAGACCGCGTGGAGGAATAAAGCTTCAAGTCATCGATGGTGTCACAGGTCATCTTGCGGAAACAGTTGAAGAAGCAGCTAAGAAAACAATATATTTAATCAAGAATCCGCAAAAAAGAAAGGAGCTAGGGGAGAACGGGTACAAGCATGTTCTGAAACACTTTACTATTGTTAGACATATAGAGAACTATTTGGATCTTCTAGCTAAAATTGTTTAATCGCTTTTCTAGGATACATTTATTTTTCACGTAGTATTATCATAGATTCTATAATTTCTGTTATTCATATAACTACATATTTATTAGGAGTAATATTGAATAAATATTATTAGACTATTCTCTTATTTAGATACTATGGTTATTTTGGAAATTGTGGAAGCTATAATTGTTTTGAGGGATAGTTGTTGGGTTCACTTTATAAACCCCTTATAACATACATGATTTAAAAAGAAATGCAGATGAAGGGCTTCAAGTGGTCGGTGTGGAGCCCCGATAGCCCCCTCGATGAAAGGATGAAGCCCTGACCCAAGAGGGGGAAGCCCGTGCATCATAAAGCACGGGCAACCACCACTTCCATGGGGCGTATCAATATGGATCGTGTTATTCTAGACTTTAAAGACAGTCTATTTAGAGATATATATAGTGTCCGCAAGGATGGAGTTCTGGTTTTCAAAACATTCATTAATGGTCAATGGATAGATAGCGGTGATTATTTAGAGGTTCACTCACCAATTGATGGATCATTAATAGCCCTTGTCAGTAAGCCTTCACTCGAGCTTGTTCATAAAACTATTGATGTAATGTATAATAAAGGTAGATGGGCTGTCCGTGATACTCCGGGTGATCGAAGGCTTGATCTATTAGAAAGACTTGCCGATCTATTATCTCATCACCGAGACGATATCGTAGAAGCATTGGTTATCGACAGTGGTAAGACATATTCGCAGGCAAGAGGAGAAGTAAATGCATCTATTGAGAGACTCCGTAAGGCTAAAATGGATCTTAGAAGGCTTATAGGAGAATATATACCTGGTGATTGGAGCCAGTTAACCTTAGAGTCCGAAGGGATAGTGCGTAAAGAACCCTATGGAATAGTTTTAGCGATTACACCTTTCAATTATCCTCTCTTCGACACAGTTAATAAGTTTACATATAGCTTTGTAGCTGGAAACGCTGTCTTATTAAAGCCTTCATCACTTGACCCAATACCCGTCATCTTATTCGTTAAACTACTCGAGGAAGCAGGATTTCCTAAAGAAGCATTCGCTCTATTAACCATTAAAGGGTCAGAAATGAAAGAAATACTGCCGGATAGAAGAATAGGAGCAATAAGCTTCACCGGTAGTACAGAGACAGGATTAGAAGTGATGAGAACTGGTGGAATAAAGAAGTATGTATTAGAACTTGGAGGAGGAGACCCAGCAATAGTACTTAGCGATGCAGATATCGAGCATGCAGCGGGAAATATCGCAGTAGGAATTACAAGCTATGCTGGACAGAGATGTGATGCAATAAAGCTTATACTAGTTGAAAAACCAATCTATGAAGAGTTCAAGAATAAACTCGTAGAAGAGCTTGGAAAATATAAGGTAGGCGATCCTCGTTGCCCAGCATATAGTGTTGGACCATTAATAACAAAATATGCTGTTGACAACGCAATGAAAGCTATAGAGGACGCCGTGAATAAGGGAGGAAAAATACTGTTTGGCGGAAAAAGACTTGGCGATACATATATGGAGCCTACATTGATAGAGTTAACAGATAAAAGCAAGCTGTTTAAGACAAAACTATTCGTTGACGAAGTATTCGCACCAGTAGCATTGATAACGCCTATTGAGAACGTGGATGAAGCAATAGAAATCGCTAATAAGAGAAGATACGGTTTGGACGCAGCAATATTTGGTAAGGATATCAATAAAATCAGAAAACTAATAAGATTCCTAGAGGTAGGAGCCATATATATCAATGAGTATCCAAGACACGGAATAGGATACTATCCATTTGGAGGCAGAAAAGATTCAGGAATAGGAAGAGAAGGAATAGGGTATAGTATAGAAGAAGTAACAGCGTGGAAAACAATAGTTTATAGTTATCGTGGAAGAGGCGTGTGGAGATATCTACTCTAAAAATAATACATCAATGCTTACATAAATGTCTCAATAACATTTTTTCTTTATTATATAAGCAATAAGTTAACCACAGGTATAATGGATAAGCCGGGAGCATATTCTATTAGAAGCTTATTCTTAACCTTATCAATGTTCTCCTCTAATAATAGAAGAGGATCTAGATAGTATAGGAATATTTTATCTCCTCCCTCACACGTTATTCTCCAGTAACGCTTAGAGTGGTTGCCCGGGCATTATCTTTTAGAAACTATGGTTATTTTGGGAATTGTTTGCACGGGCTTCCCCCTCTTGTGTCGGGTTTTCATCCCTTCACGGAGGGGGCTATCGGGGCTCCACACAGACCACATAGAGCCCTTCATCCGCAGATATTTGAGTGCTAGGTTCCACGAAGCAACAATGTCGCGAGTAACAATAAAGCCGTTGGGTAGTTTGACGTATTTATAGTTTATGAAAATTAATCTACCACCTATAGGAGACTTCTTAGAGCTGTATTTTGGGTCAATAAATACCGTTAACATATTTCTAATCAACGCTTTATAATAAATGTACTCCTGCACTCTACGATACGCCCATAAATGCATTCTCCAATTAAACATTTTACTTTTATTGTTTTTCTTAATATTCTCTAGATCCTCCAATACTATTACTGAGTTATGTTCATTAGCTATTTCTACAATTTTCTTGGCTATGTAGTGTGAGGTGTCTTTAAGAATATTTCTGGCTCTCCTCAACCTAGCTCTAACCATTCTAACCCATTTAACAAATCTCCAATTCCTAGGATATCTCTTCTGCAATTTCTCAGCAAGCTTCTTATAATGCAGTGCTTTACGTAAACCTTTGAATGGAATAGTACCCATTGTTACTAGTTTACCGTTCCTGTCTAGAATGGTATATGTTATATTATCGAAATTAATGTCTACACCCATTAATGTCCTAGGCTTCCTGAAAACAACTTGTTTTTCGAAAACCAAATAAACCCATATATTATTGTTTCTAAAAGATACAAGTATTTCCTTAAGATTCCAATCACTATTAAGATACTTGTTTATATAACTATACCATTTCAGCTTCACTATAACCCATTCATTATCTAGTACAGCTATCTTTAATGTTTTACTCTTCAAGTCCAATCTATAATCTTCATAGTCTATTCTAGCAGTTAATTTTCTCAATACTGGTTTTCTACTCCTATTCTTCTTAACGGATTTAACAATTTCTTTAGCTCTACGTTCAATTTTGTGGCAGTGATGTGCACGGAACCCCCTGCTCCTCAACAACATATAGAATCTATCATGTAGATTCTTCATAGATGGGATTCTATTATAAGACCATATCTGGTCTATAATGTACTGTGTCCAGTCACGATATGATCTAAGAAATAAATAGAGTTTGTGGTGGAGGCTGGGATCAGGAGCAACCCCCATAACCTTAACGGTTGCATAAACCCTCACCCCCAACCCCCACCATAAAATATTACATAAGAATATACAAAGAGAACACATAAATATAAACACTACAAAACAACAATAGTTTTCATAATTTCCAAAAATAACCATAGTATCCAAATAAGCGAATAGTCTAGCCTGGGATCATTGTTTATGGGATTATTATTGTGTTCTATTGGATAAAACTTTGAAAGTTTTTCACCAGTACATTGATCAATTATTTTCTCCGGATGTAAGTGAGGCGGTGTTTTGCCAAGTTTGCTTAGATCTTCTGGTATTGGTAATAATGTATAGCATTCTCTATTTAATGGTGAATAGTAGCCTCCATTGCTTGTCTCAAAGAATGCTCTTAGAATTAATAGTTTCGCCATAATTTTCCTCCTCAAACAGCTTATTTTGAAAAATGTTTTTTGAGGAGAAACGGTGTTGAAAGACTTGTTACGTAGATTAGTATAAGGGCTGATAAGTATAGCTCCATTGTTAGAACCCCGATGGTTAATCCTACAACGGCTATTACGAGATCAACACCCGCTCTAGGCATCATGCCGACACCTATGGTTAGAGATGATTTCTTATCCATCCTTAATAGATAAGCTGTCCCTCCACAACCCAGTATTTTACCGATTATTCCAGAAGCGACTATTGCAATTATAACACCTATTGTCTCTAATAAATTGATCTTACCGATCACAATCCATGGATTTAACAATATACCAGCATATACGAAGAAGAAGGGAGAAATTATTTGTACAAGTATCTCGAAAAACTCCATTGTCCGAGCACTTTTAACCACTCTACTCATAGCTAATCCTCCTAGATAAGCTCCTATGAGAGGAGATAATCCGAAATAAGCTGATATAATAGACATTCCAATACCAATCATTAATAAGTGTATTATAGGGGCATCAACAAGTCTTGAACGCATTATAAAACGGTTAAACAGCTTATTTGAAGAATAATAGAAGACTAGGAACAATGTGAAGATAAGTGCTAACCCTATAGTAATCATTGTTATTGATTCATGTCTTATTTCACCATAGAAAGCAATACTGGATATTAACGCGAAAAGTATCATAGCTATTACGTCGTCCGCAAATGCTGCACCTAAAATAATTTCTCCAACACGTGAACGTATAACTCCTAGTTCAAGTAGAGTCATACTTGTAACGCTAACACTTGTGGGTGTGAGAATTGTTGCTATAAATAATGATGTTATAAAACTATAATTGAAAAACATAGCAATAATGAAGGCTAGGATAAAAGTTAAAGCTACTCCGCCCAAAGCAACTAGTACGGCGTCAAAACCATATTTCTTAGCAGCTTCGATATCAGTTTCTAATCCGGCGAGAAATATTAGGATAACTATGCCTAACCATCCAATAACCTCTACATTATGAGTAACAGTGATTAATCCTAAAATACTGGGACCGACAATTATACCAGCCAAAAGATCTCCTAATATAGGGGGCTGACCTATACGAGCCATTATCTCCTCCAATACCTTGGCCATGAAAATAACTATGGCTAAGTCGATAAGTATCAATAATTCATTAGCCAAAACCTATACGCCCCATATCATTTAACTATTAACGCGAGATTAATTAAATTGTTTTAGATAACCAATAAAATCCAATAAAGAAGATATATAATTAAGATAATGATCATTCTGGAGAGCGAGGAAAAATGATCAAAATTGTATCATTCGATATATGGAAGACTCTTCTGGATACATCGAAATTCTACCAGTTAATATCTGAGAAGCTATCAAGCTTGACAGGGAAACCATTGGAGAACGTATACAAAGAATTAATGAACACATATTATGAAGCTATAGAAGCTAGGCTTAAAGGATTGTTTAAGAAACCAATTTATGATTCAGCAAAGTTTTTCGCCGAGAAAATGGGAATTAGCATTGATGACTTATTTAAAGCAACTGTTCAAGCAATCCTTGATGAAAGAATAAAGAATATCAGCTTCCCTGACTCCGAAAAAGCATTGATAGAATTAAAAAGAAGAAACTTGAAAATAGCTTTTCTAGGAAACGTATTGTTCTGGCCTGGAATGGCTACACGGATCATACTAGAGCAGAACAACTTGCTAAAATACGCTGATATAACACTCTTCGGCGACGAGATAGGTGTTCAGAAACCTGATAAAGAAGTATTTGAGATACTAGCAGATCAAGCAAATTGTAAGATCAATGAAATACTGCATGTAGGCGATAGCTTGATAAACGACTTCGCCGGAGCATTAATTGCCGGAGCAAGAGCAACACTACTAAAAAGAGGGATGGAAAGCGAGATCATCGTATTAAACAATAAAGCATATATAGTAAATAGTTTAGTAAAAGTCCCGCAAATAGTGGATTTAATAAATAACTATAAATAAGCACCTCTACGAATAATTCTTAATACATTGTTTATAACGGTTTTTAAACACCATATATTATTATGGAGCCTAAAATGATGCTCGAAGGAATCTCTGAGCTACCACTGCACCAAGGACATGTTCCGGCATGGCTAGCAAATATTATGAAAAGATTAGCCAAAGCCATTCTTGAGATCATGGTTGAGGAATTTGGTCCTGACAAGATTGTTGAGAGATTCTCTAACCCATTATGGTTTCAAGCTTTCAACAATGTTATTGGCATGGATTGGGATAGCAGTGGCTCCACAACTGTTACAACAGGCATATTGAAAGAAGTCTCATGGAATAATCCGGATCTTGGATTTCTAGTGTTAGGAGGTAAAGGAAGATATGCTAGGCAAGTTCCCGAAGAAATTCCATATGCAACTGAATTGTTAGGCATAAACTCTGATACTAGTAAGCTATTAGAGAAAGCCTCGAGAATAATAGCTAAAGTAGATTCCGTAATGCTTCAGGACAATTATACACTTTACCATCACGCATTATTTGTTTCCGAGAATGGTGTATGGGCTATTATACAGCAGGGTATGAATTTAAAACATAGAATGGCTCGTAGATATCACTGGTTCCAAGACACAAGCTTCTATGAGGATCCACATAAAGCTGTTGCAGGAATAAAACATGATCTAGTCTTGAACCTTGTATCACGTGAGAGTAGGAAGGCTAGAAAAACAATTCTCGACCTAGCAAAGGAGAATCCTAATACAATAATTAATGAATACAGTAGTTTGTTCAATAAGTTAAAGGGTCAGAGAGAAATATTATCATACATAACACCCTCTAGAACTGGGAGAATAAAACTAGAACGCATCAATAAAATAATTATTTATGAACCACTCCCACTACCTAAGCATATATTGGAGAAACTAAGGAGGACATATGAGGTACAACCAGGGAATTTAGATGATCTATTGTTGATTAGAGGAGTGGGCCCAAAAACAATTAGGGCATTAGCTCTTATGAGCGACTTAATATATAACGAGCCTCCAAGCACCAATGACCCAGTAAATACCCCATATGATCCCTTCAAATATGCTTACGCAATAGGAGGCAAGGATGGAGTACCGTATCCAGTAAATAAAAAAGATGCAGAAGAAGTTATTGCTACACTTGAAGATATAATATATTCAGCCAAAATTGGTAGGAAAGAAAAATTATTGGCAATGAAGAAGCTGTCAAAAATAAAGATAAGATTCCGGATAGTCTACTAGTTCACCATATATTTTAAAAACAGAGTAAAACATCATTTGGTTTTATACCGTATTTCCTTAGAAGAAACAATATCCTCTTCAATACAGCTTCGGAGCCAACGTTTTTCTCTAAATATATTCCTCTAGCTATTCTAGTTGCTGAGCGGAATCTCTTCCCCTTGGGATGTAATGGTTTTCTATTGAGAATATATGTTCTTCCACGCGGTAACTTGATTGGCAGATCCTTTTCAGCTATATATCCTTTCTTGTATAGCCATTTAACCGTTTTCACCAGCCATTCATTCCAATGATTTATCGAGAATACTGATCCATCCGGCATAATTACATATTTGGGTAAGCCGTGTTTTTCTTTCTCATAATTCTTTAATAATACAGCTTTTTCACATTTGCTCCGAGGAGTTTGATGCTGTTTTCTAATGTATTCTTGCATCCATAGCCATAGCGGGTTTTGCTTGAGAAATACTAGTGGATTCACTAATTTTAATGTGTTTGATAAGAAATCATAAATATTATGTTCATTTATTAAAAGACTGAATCTCCCATTAATGATGGGTTGTTCAAAAACATTATTAGGAATAACTAGTAAAACCCATTCAAGACCGTTAGTTAAAACAATGTTCCTAGGAGATCTGCTGAGAACAAGTAGATCTTTAACTTTACCATCTAAAACAAGAGGTTTCGCCATCTCATAGACTAAAACATACGCTACCGGGATCCTATTTATTCGTAGCACATAGTCTATATTAATGGTTTCTCTATGATGTTTAATAACATATTTCTTACTTAAGCTACCATCTTCTATTCTCCAACCAAGAATATTTAGAAAAGGCTCAATAACTTCCTCTCTAACTCTCTCCTCAGGTATTTTTCCTTCATCCCCCAATAACGCGGGAAGATGCCGTATTATCTCTATTAATTTAGAAAACAATTTCTCTATACCCATACATTATAATATCGGGAAAAATATTTAAAAGAAAAGCAACTAAGCCAGAAAGTCGAAAATGCTTCTAGACTTACTCACCTTCCTGCTTTTAAATTTTGGCTCAAATCCTCCTACTAGTTTTTCCTCTTTCTCCTCCGCTTCCCTAGTGGTCAGTATTGATGTGTATCCTTTGGATAAAATGTTTTCAATATATGTATAGTATTCTTTCGATAAATTATTACATTCTTCATAATTAACTATTGTTTCATTATTTTCCCTGTTAATATCAAGTTTTATTCTGCAATCACCAACATCTAATAGGTTCCGATCATGTGTTACAACGATTATTTGTCTCTTACCACGATTGCTTATCTCATATAGAAGTTCGCGAAGTTTCTCAACTCTTTCAGGACTGAATCCATAAGTTGGTTCATCAAGTATTAAAGTACTATTTCTTAACTGGGGAGTCATACTTCTAGCTACAGCATTTAATGCTAAACGATAAGCTAAGCTAACACTTGTTAATTGACCTCCGCTTGGTTGTGTAATTTCGCCAATTATTCTCTTAGTTTTTATTCGGAAAACTGGGCTGAATTTCTCATCTAGGTCAACATCTAATATCTCATGATCCTCCATCAACTTTAAGAAGTAATTTATAAATAATGAACGGAACTTATCATAAGCTATGCTCCTAACTCTTTCCTCAACCTTCTCCACTAAGTCATAGAATAAGCCTCTCCTATTTCTTTCGCCATATAGGAATTTCTTCATGTTTTCTAGGAACATTCTTTGCTCCTTAGTTTTTTGGTACTCCTCATAATATTCTTTTAACTGTTGAATCTGTTGTTTATAAGATTCTATTTCAGCCTTCACTTTTTCCCTTTTACCAATTAGATCTGTTTTCTTATTCATTAATAATTTATATTTTCTGGTTTCTTCATCAATTATTTTCTTTAACTCTGAAATAGAAGTCTCTATATGTACTAACTGTTTCTCCAATAGATCTTTATCCCTTATTTTCTGTTTCAACTTCTCTATTTCGTCACAGAGACGCTTTATTTCTGTGAGCTTAGATAATTTATCGTTCAATTCCATCTTTTCATTGATAAGCTTATCTCTTTCTTTATCAATGATCCTTAATTGTTCATCTAAGCGTTTAATTTCATTATTAATTTCGAGGTTTTTGTCTTCATACTTTTTCAATTCCTCAAGAGCCGTTCTAAGTAACTGTTGAATCTCTAATATCTCCTTCTTAATCGTCTCTATTTCGTTCTTTAATGAATTAATTAACTTATAGCCATGTTCATGTGCGATTTTTTGTTTACAGAGGGGACAAATTCCTTTTTTCAATAACTCTTCTTTTTCAAGAAGTTCTTTTTGTTTTTCAGATAACATCTCGTTTTTACTGTTAATTTTTGCTTTTAATTCTCCTATTTTTTCTCTGTACTTATTTATTTCTGCGTTTATTGTTTCTGATAAGTGTCTGTTTTCTTCTATTTTCTTTTGTAGTTCTTGTTTTCGTTGATCAATGTTCTTTAATTGTTTATCTATTTCTTCTAGTTGGCTCTTAATTTTCGATGATAAAACATCTAGTTGTATTGGTTCATTTAGTCCGAGAAGACTTGTTAGCTGTTTTATATTATCCTCTTTTGCTCGTAGTTCTTCTAAGCTATGCTTTATAACTGCTAGTTTCTGCTTTATATTGTTGCGTTCTTCCTGTTTTTTCTCGTATTGTTGCTGGTAGTTCTTGATCTCGTTTTCCAGCTTTCGAATAGATTCATCTACTTGCTGAATTGCCATATTTATATTGTTTATCTCTTTTTCAGCCTCCTTGATCTTCTTTTCTAGCTCTTCTATACTATTTTTACCAAGTATGCTTTCAAGTCTTTGTTCATAATTTCTCAAGTTTTTTATTTCACTATTAAGGATTTGAGATGTTAGCTTACTTAAGTTAGTCTTTATATTATTGTATTTGTCAATATTCAATGCTTTATTTATTAATAATATTCTTTCATTGTCTCCCAAGTTAATAATGTCGTTTACACTGAATTGAGGAACATATATAGCATTTGTGAATATTAGTGGTTTCTGCTTCGAAATTATCTCGGGTATACCTAATTCTTTCAGAACTCTCCTCTTTAATTCCTCCGAGGAATAATATCTGTCGTGAATTAGTTTTAGTTTTTGTTCACCATTTTCTTCTACATATTCGAATACTACTAATCTACCGCCCGGATCACTTACTTTACCCTCTGATCTCTTTATAAGTCTTCTTTCAACGAGTATTATTCTATTCTTTTGCTGTATTAATAGCCTAACATATCCTTCTCTTGTCCCTATTCTTAGGAGATCTTCGCCTTTAGGATAAGCATATCTCTCCATAGGATCAGGGATCTTAGATTTTGGTTGTCCAAATAATGCGTATGCTATACTTGATAATATTGTTGATTTACCTGTTCCCACATCTCCATATATTACTGTAATGCCTTGCCGCGGAAATACTATTGTTTTATCTATGTAGCTACGAATGTTTTTCAGTCTGAGCCCCAATATGATCATATATCTTCATCCTCTTCCTCTATGTTTTTAAATATCTGTGTCAATGCTTTCTTTTCCGTTTCCTTCACGTTCCTGATTTTTTCTAGATATTCTCTACTTAGATCTTCTGCGAGCTCAAAATAGCCGGGTATATATATTGGTATAGGCTCTTTAACTCTTAAGTCCGGAGTATAAAGGTATCCTTCACGATCACCTAAGCTTGTAAGTGTTTCTCCAGGTATTCCTATATTTGAGAAATAATTAATATCTGATACAAATTTCGTCCGCAAAGCTATGATAGTATTAAAGTTTGCAAGTATTTGTCTCTCAATTTGTGTTGCTAACTGTGTAATTGCTATAAGCCCTAATCCGAACTTTCTGCCTTCACGAGCTATTCTTGCAAACACGTTGTAAGGACTTCTAACCTTATCAGGGCTTAAATAGAGTGGTGCTTCCTCGGAGACAATAGCTATTGGCGGGAGCTCCTTGATCCTGTCAACTCCTAGACCCATGCGGGACTCGAATAATCTGCGAATAATGCTTTGAACAATAACGTCTCCTTGGCCTAGAGGTATTTTTGATACATCAAGTATTACTGTTTCACCATTGTTTATGTTTTCAACAATTTTATCTATTGAAAACGTTCCTGACTCAATAACTGTAACTTCTGGTTTAACATTTATTCCTAGCCATGGATATGCTCCTTTCTCTCTTATATTGTAGACTTCTGACACAGCATTAACCATGGCTTTCATGATCATAATTAAACTATATGGATCCTTAAGTAGCGGTGAAACCTTGAATACCGATGAATTATCATTTATAACTGTAACGGGCTTAGATGCCTCACCTACTCTAACTATCGCTGTTTTACGTGAGAGACCGAGTGTTCCCAGTATTAAGCGTCTATAAGTTCTTAGTTTACGAATATCTATTCCAGCATTTAATAATACTCTATAAATACCTTTCTTCTTCTGCTCACCTATTCCTTCATATCTAAATACATTATCAACAAGTATTGGGAGAAGTGCTATTACCTGGCCTGTAGGCTCGTCTCTTTCGTTTAGGAATACTCTTTTCCAAGCATCATCTATTTTTGATGCTTTGATGAGGCTTCCAATTATATCTATTGTTTCTTCTAAATCGCTAATCTTATCTGGGGATAGGTCTAGAACGTTTGCTAAATCATAGACGCTTATACTTGAAATATTCATTGTTCCAGATAATAGAACAACGGTATCTTTTGATAATGATTTTGTTCTATTCTCTCCCTCATTAACTGTGAACTCATAAATCTTTGCTTTCACTTCTAACTTATCATTCATAAATAATGCTTTAGCTAGTAAGTCCGCGAATCCATTGTTTTCTGTCTTACTATATTCTCCATGTCTATCAATTATTAGCCAAGCAATATTCTTACCACTATTTCTTGCCCACTGAATTATTATGCCCATTACACTTGTTGTTTTACCAGCACCTGTTTGACCCGCTACTAGGAAGTGTTTAGGTATAGATAATGATAGATCAAGGTTTAAAGGAGCATTTGTAAAGTATTTTTCTTCTCTAAGCTCTTTAGCAGGGGCTATACCGCTTCTCAACCAACCGATGGGAACAGTTTCTCCCTCACCCGTTATACCTTTGCTTAGCAAGTTCATTATTTTCTCAGACTCGGGATCCTTGGGATGCAGAACATATACTGGTGTATTAAGCGGCGGTGGCTGATATGGTTTTATAACAAGAGGTTTTTCGCTATTGATATTTCTTATTTCAAAGAATAAATATGCATTAGCGTACATTGATGTTTCTGCACTATATATAGGCGGTGCTTCCTCGAGATCCTTTACTATGGAGCCACTGCCGATCGGCAATTCTCCTTCGAATCCAACTATTTGAAGCAGAACATATCTATTATTTTGCTTTGTATATAGGATGTCTCCTATTCCTGGACGATAATTTTCGCGTGTAAGAACAACTTCTACGTGATCAGTTTTCCAAGAATAGATTAAACCAATAGGTTTAGACACACATATCACCTATAACCATATCTCATACGCGTGGTTGGAGAGAAAACTTGTTCGAGAATACGTGAAGCAAGATCGTCTTGGGATCTAAGTACTCGGATAAGAGCTTGTTCAAAGAATTTACGGGTATCTTCACGTAATCTAACAATATTGTCTATCTCCATATAACCATAAGGAGGCTCTCCTATTATTCTCGTTCTATACTGCATCATAGTATTAACAATATATGATATATAAGGATTAACACTAGAAGCCTTATCTTTGTTTAATACAACTTCCCCCTTCCCTAGATCAATTATTGGCTTATCAAGATAAATATCCAGGATAAACACATTTCTATAATCCGGTGTCAGTGGAAATCTTGCAACATATACTTCATGATTACTATAAACTATCCTATTAAAAATACGTATGGTTTCTCTAACAAAATCCTTATTTCCTCCTCTCTTCCAATACTCCCCAAGGATTTTTGCTGCATTATTTATGCCTTCTAAATCGACTAGACTATATAATCCTCTACCATTAATTGTGCTAGGCTTTTTGGTGTAGAATAAGCTCTGACTACGAATAATGTTTGTAAACTTTGATGTTTTTGATAAACCAACTATTCTAAACAAGTATTTTTTGATCTCATCGGCATCGATGCCTAGAATTATAGATAATATATCTAAGCCATCCACACCTTCTGGTCTGCGCGGTATACTAAACCATTTAATAAGTGTTCCATCCAATACAATATATGCTGGTACAATACTGCCATTTTCTTCAAGCATTAACAATAGCTTCAATGCATATGCAAGCTCCAGTAATCCCTCAACATACTTAGTGAGCTTTATAAAAGATTTGGGGTTCTCGAAAAGAGTTGATCCACTAATGTTGAGCAATAATTTGTTTATTTCTTTGGATACTTCTTCAGCATCTTCTCTTTTATTAAACAATAATGAATTATCATATAAGGATTTAATTTTAATTGTGAAAATATATCTATCATCTTTTCTCTTCCTACTGGAATACAGTATAAGGAAATCATTTACAGGTTTATCTAAGAGATTTTTAATCTTATGAAGCTTTCCATTTTCATCTCTAATTATTCCACTTATCTGTATAGGTATAATTATCGATACATCTAGCTGGTAGGGTTTAAATCCTGCATCAACAAAAGCAACAGATATTTTGTCTGAATCCCTATTTATATTTTCAACAGCATAGAATTTATGGAAAACTTCTCTTCGGAGACTAATCAATTGATCTTGTTGCGTCTCTATGAAGTCGCGCCTAAGATCATCTACTATGCTTGATAATAAATCATAAATATCGTTAATCCTTATTGACACCGAGGATCTCCTCCATGATTGGTTTCAATTCTTTGAATAGTGATTCATAAAACTCCGTTTCATTGGTATCGGGTGATTTTTCCTTGCTCAAAATATTTATTAGCTCAAGTATTTTCTGCGGAGAAGCTTTTATACCGAGCTTTCTCGCGAATTCTTCAACTGCTATCCTTTCAATTTCTTCTATATCTCCTATATCCTCAAAACTAATCTCTAATTCACTTGTGTTCCTAAAACCTCTCATTTTCAAATGTATCAGTATCCTTTTTTGCTGCTCTATTTCTCTGAGTTTATGTATCAACTTATTCCTATCATCTAAAGGTATTCCTTCAATATCAAGTATTAACGCATTATATCCTTCTACCGGTAAATCTTTTATGACTTTTTTAACCTCTTGAACAGTATCATTGAATCCTTTATAGTAATCCTTAATGTACTCAACATATATATTAAACGGTTCCCATATACTTTTAGCAATGGTTTTCTCTTCACTGATATCGATTAGAAGAAACCTTCTATCTCTACTATGTTTTTTACGTAGAAGATACGTTTCCTCAAGATCACTGGCATCTCTACCAACAGGAGCTCCTGGATAAGCAATATTGGTTACGGCTTCATCAAATAATGGGAGAGGAAAATGAATGTGTCCTAGAGCCAAATATTTTGTATTTCTCGGCAGAGTAGATAAAATATTCTGGTTTTCAATAACTGCTTTACCATATCTATAACTATAAATGCTTGGATCATAACCGGCAAACTTAACACTAGTATGAGCGAGAACAACTATATTCTCTACCTTACCTTCTAGTTGCTTAAACACGACTTTTCTATCACGCAGATATATTGTTTCCAAGTTATTTTTAAGACCAGGAATAGCGTAGAAAACAATGTCTCCTAGCTTGAGAGGGTATAAAACAAGTTTTTCACCGATTTGATACATGGGAACATGTATTAAGCCTGCTTCATTAAGTAATGTAAGTATATCTGCCCCCCTAGGCGAGGAATCATGGCTTCCAGGAATACTTACAACATATATATTGTTCTCTTTTAACCTTCTCAAAATCCTATATATTCTGCGAAGAACCTCAAAATTCTCTATCCTAGGTCTCTCAAAGAAATCTCCAGCAATAACTAAGTATGGAATCTTATTATCAATAGTATAATCCGCAATTTTCTCGAAAGCTTCAACATTAGCGTTTCTAAGAGGTCTATTGCTAAAAGCACCAATATGAAGATCTGCTGTATGGATAAGCAACAATTAAAATCCTCCTCTATGCCCCTTAAACCTAATCTGAACCAATATATATGTTTAGTAGCTTATAAAGCGAGCATGGATAGGGACTATTCGCTTGTTTGGATATTATGGTTGTTTATGTGTTCTTTTTATTGGTGGGGGTCGAGGAGTGAGAGTTGCTCCTTGGAGCCCCAATAACCCTCACCATGAAGGAATGAAGCCCCAACCCAAAAGGGGGAAGCCCCTGCAAATACCCATAACATCCAAAACAACCAAAAATAAAGCACAGACAACTACAACCAATAATATTCGCTTAAACTTGACAATATTAATTGAACAAGGAAATAACACACTCATTCTGGATCAAATAAGCATTCCTATAAATGCATCCAAAATACCGACTACACCCATACTAATTACTATAACTTTGAGACCAAGTGAGACGACCTCTTATATATCTAATACTCCCCCCACTCCCACTATCTGCCAAGTTAGACTCCTTAGGGATTATTTGAAGCATCTGTTTATAGAATTAATAATCATCCAAGTTTTTACAAGCAGAAACAATTAATAGCGCCGTCTACGGTTGAAAATAGGTAAGACATCACGTTATATACCATTTTTTCAGCAACTTATTCTCTATAAGGGTAATTGTTTGCTGGAAAATATATGTTAGTAACCCTATAATTATGAGTAAGGCTATCACTTCGTCAACTCTTAGTGTTGAATAAGCATACATCATTAGTGCTCCTAAACCATTACTTAATGCTATATATTCAGTTACAAATCCTAGTCTCCAACTATGCCCTGCTTCATATCTTAGTATTGTAGCTAAATGTGTTATTGAGAGTGGAAGAATAATATGTATTGCTATATAGGTGTCTGTTGCTCCATAGATTCTAGCTGCTTCTATTAATTCGCGATCAATATATTTATGAGAACTCATGAAAGCATATATTATAGGGAACGCTGTACAAATTATAATCGCCGTTATCGCTAGCCAATCATTTAATCCTATCCATATCATGAGTAATGGAATAAATGCAAAACTAGGAGTTATAACAATAAAAGTTACAATCGGATATAATAAGCTCCGAATAAGTCTGCTTAACAAAATAAGAACACCCAATCCTATACCTAAAAACACACCAATAACATAGCCTATGGCGACTCTTATGGTTGAATACAATAAGTTTTCTAATAGGTCCATTTTAGTAATTAAATCTATAGAAGCATAAAATACTGTGTGGGGATATGGAAACAAATATTTTGGAGAATAAAAAGCTAAGAAATACCACATAGTAATGATAAAAAATATTGATAGAAAAACATAGTAGATCATCCTATCCATGACGCATCAACCCGAGATCCTCGAGAATGCTTATATCAATAAAATTGTCGACATTTATTTCATGATCTATAGCACCATACTTGTGTAGAAGTTTAGAATAATATTGGATGGCTGAAACATTTATTTCTACAGTATAATCTAAATACTTCATAGAATCAGCCATAACTTCTGTAGTTGATGCTAAATGTTTTGCAACAATAATTGCGGCGTCTTCCGGGTTATTCTTAATAAACAGTATGGCTCTATAAATAGCATACACAAACTTCTCGACAAGATCTCTGTGATCCTTTAAAAAATCTTTCTTGACAAAAACACCTGATCCAGGCATGTTTTTCCATAAGTCCTGATTCGTCAATGCCCTGAAACCCCCCAGTTTCACGGCAAGAGTGGCGTAATGCTCAGGTAAAAAACTAATGCTAACCTGGTGGTTTAGCAATGCATTAACAGCTATGAAAGGAGGCATTTTGACTAAGGTAAAACTAACATTATATTTTTCCATGAACATATGTGCAATTAACCAAACAGGCGAGCCTGGACCTGAAACTGATGCCTTAGCTCCATTTAGTTGATGTATATTATTTATCTTAGTACCAATGATCATGGAGTATCCGTTTAAATGAGTCATAGCAACAAGAATAACTGGGACCCCTCTTGAATACATAACCATCACTGGACCAATACATGCAAGTGCTATGTCAAAATCTCCTCTACTCAGAGCAACAGCTAATTCTAATCCAGTACTGAAAGTTTTATATTCAACATCCAAACCCAAATCCCTAAAATAACCTTTATCTAATGCAACCCAGAATGCAGCAGAGTGATCATTTAGTTCTACTCCAACAACTAATCTTACGATATTTTTCCTCAGAGATGCTTGGGCATCTAGATAATATAGACTACCTACAACTACTACTATGACTATTATTATCGCAAGTATTCGCTTCTTAGTAATCATGTCTATCACCAGTATTTTAAAAAATTAATTCTTCAATTTAATAGTTTTTCCATTATGTAAAATAAAATTATTAGACAAAATATAACTTTAGACTAACGCTTAAATATCTATTTGATCACATAATTACCTGTCTAAACAAACAATGTGATGAGGTTTAATTGTTGAATAAAAAACCCTTATCAAAGAAAAATAATAATTTAGATACCTTATTCGACGATTTCATTGAAAAATCAGATTACTGGCATTATAGAATAGATAATTTTGCTAGAATAGTTGTTGAGAATAGTGGTTGCCCATGCTATGCACGGGCTTCCCCCTCTTGGGTCGGGGCTTCATCCCTTCACGGAGGGGGCTATCGGGGCTCCACATAGACCACATAGAGCCCTTCATCTGCATTCCATTAACCATACATGTTAGTAGGGGTTTATAAAGCGAACCCAACCAATCTACCAAAACAACCATAGCATCCAAAAATAAAGCATGGGCAACCACTATATTAAACTATGGTAGGTAGAAACAATTAAGAAAACATATCTGTAGCTTTTTCCTCTACAATTTAAAAAACTCTATCAACACTTCCAGTAATAATAGTAATTATTTACAATTATTTTCTCTCCGTGGGTGTTCTGTGAGGTAATACATACCTGTATATTATAAGTAGAACTGTAGCAATTACTAGTGATGATAATGATGACAATAATAGATTATAGAATGAACGCATAATCACTGCAGCAATGATCTCACGTATAGTTACAACAAAACCCACCTCTGCCAAAGCCACTAAATACATTTCAGGTTGTTTCCTACCGACCACCACACTACGCGTTATCTCCATGAACACTATTAGAAAGAATACGTCATTTGCAACAATTTGTACCTGCTCCATCCCCGCAGTTTTCCAGTTATTCCAAGTATTCAGTAGATCATTAATGATTATTAATACTGCGAAAAACACTAGAATAACCATCATTATAACTATTATATAGTCAACGAGCAGGATCAATCCACGACCAAGCCATAACAATGCTTCAACTGATTTCTTACGTTTCGACATATTCCCAACCCAGATGCATATATGTCCATAGAGTACTAATCATTACTTATGATCTAGACTGAATGGATCAGGGAATAATTCTTTCAAACTCTTTATAATAGTCTCGCCTGTTTTTACACTATGCATTATTATAGTTGATTCAAGATTAAACTCTGCTATAACCTGCCTACAAGCTCCACAAGGCGGAATAGGATTATCTAGATCAGTAACAATTGCTACAGCTATTGGTTCCCTTTCACCCGCGGTAACCATTGCTGATATAGCTGATCTCTCAGCACATATTGTTAAACCATAACTAGCATTCTCAACATTGACGCCTAGAAAAACACTATTATTCCTAGTTAAAACAGCTGCTGCTACATGTACTCCACTATATGGTGCATAACTATTCTTTAAAACACTCTTAGCTTTCTCAATTAAGAAATCAATGTTAAGTTTTTCCACCATATTACATCATCTACTATGATTTTCTTATTAATATAATAATTTTAATATAATAAAGAGATGAAAATAAATTATTTATTATCTTACCATATAACATCAACATTTTCTTTTTTAGCAACGTATTCAAGATCTTTATCTCCCGTTATGATAGGAGCATTCTTCCTCTTAGCTAATGCTATTATTGTAGAATCAACTATGCTTAATCTCCTATTTCTTAGGCCAGATATTTTTGATTTTTTAAGAATATTATCTCCTCTAACTTTGATCTGAGTCGCTTCCACATAATCGTCAAGGCTTAGATCTGTTATTTTAAAATATGTTTTCAAATATGTTAATACTTCATCTATGTTTTTGAGAACAGGTATTCTTCCCCTTAACCAGTGAACAATGTATTCATACACAACAGTTACTGGTATTAAGCCTCTGATTTTTCTATCACGTACATTTTCCAGTATCTCATATGCTTTTCTACTTACTTCATCGTATGCTATGGCTAGAAGAGTATATGTATCAATTATTACTTCTCTCTCCCTTTCCAAAACTCTTCTTCCTCCTGATCTAGTTCTAACTCTGCTTTTTCAGCTGTTCCTCTGCCTCTACAGCAACCCCACACTTTCTCCCATAGATCAAGTGGTTTCAACACGATCTTGCCATTTTCAACAGAAACTTTAAGCAGCATTCCCTCCTCGATTCCTGCTTTTTCACGTATATTCTTTGGCAAAACAATAATACCTTTCTTATAAACTTTAACAACACTCACAGATATCACCAATTATACATGTTTTAGTTAAACTAATAAGTTTAACTACTATGATAAACTATAGATTCAACTAAGAATAGGAGGGTTTACAGTAGTTATGGTGGATAATAAACTAGTTGTGAGAACAGCTGATAAAATATTAAATCTAGCTAATAAAACCTATATTATTAAACCATGTTTAAAGAGTGTGTTTAAACTCGAACCCTTACTATGATCTAATTTGTTCTATAATTGTTTTATTACTATAATGTATTGTTCCCCTTGTATTTCCCATTCTTTTCTATATCCTTGTATTTTCTCGAGTTGCTCGGGCGTGTCTAGGTATGTTAGTTTTTCTGATCTTGTTTCGTTTTTAATGTATTCTGTATATGGTTTTAATAGTTCAACATGTTTTCTTGGCGCATAGATATATGTTTCTATTTTAGCATCTAGTGGTAGGTTTATTTCTTTACGCATTACTTGTATTCTTCTTATGATATCTCTTGCTAGTCCTTCTGCTATTTCTTCTTTGCTGAGCCTAGTATCTATAGCTACACTTCCCCATTCTCTTTCTTCAACACTGTATCCTTCCACATATGATGGTGTAATTAACACTTGTTCTTTTGTTAATTTAATTTCTTGTCCTTCAATATATGCTGTGTGTTCTCCTTTCCTTATAATATCTCTAGCTATGCTCTCCTGGTTTTCCATAATATAATTGATTACCTTCTTTGCTAGCTTACGGTATAGCGGGCCTATAACTCTATAGATCGGTGAAACCTTGTATTTCACTATCTTCCCTATTTCAGCTACTTGTTTAGCCTCTACTTTTCTAACATTTACTAATCTAGCAAGTAATCCACTATACTTCCTGGTTACTTCTCTTATTCTTTCCCTATCCGTATAGACTGTGAGGGATTTTACTGGTTGGCGAAGCTTTATTCCAGCCTTCATTCTAGCAGCAGCTGCTGCTTCATAGATCTCCCTAATAACATTCATTATTTTCTCCAAGTCTTCATCAATGTATTCATCATCAATGCTTGGCCAATCAAGTAAATGTATAGATAATGGTAGTTCGGGATTAGCTTTCCTAAAGACTTCTTGATATATTTTCTCGGCTAGGAATGGTGTGAATGGAGCCATCATTCTCAACCATTTCTCTAAAACATAGTATAAAACTGAATAAGCTGCTAATTTATCAGGTGTGTTCTCCTCGACCCATACACGCGGTCTTATTAAGCGGATATACCAGTGGCTAACATCTTCAACTATGAATTTGCGGAGTTCTCTAGCTGCTTCATGTATATAGTATTTCTCCAAGCTTTCCGTTATTTTTTTAGCAATACTATTAATGCGTGATAATAACCATTTATCTTCGTATCTCAAAAACTCTTTGTAATCATCTATTCTATGCTGAAGAGGATCATATTTGTCTAGGTTCATATATGTGGAGGCGAAAACGAATGTGTTCCATGCAATGCCTAGGTCTCTGCGTATCTCATCTATGCCTCTCCAAGAAAACCTTAGATCCTCCCATACAGTGTTTTGGCTAACCCAGAACCTTAACGGGTCCCTGCCGGCTCTCTCAATAGCTTCATCTGTTCCAACATAGTTTCCTAGACTCTTATGCATTTCTCTACCATGCTCGTCTAATGCGAATCCATGAACTAAGACCGTATTATATGGTTTACTCTGGAAACCCAGGACTCCTGCTCGTAGTAGTGAGAAAAACCATCCACGTATTTGATCATGGCCTTCCACTATAAAGTCTAATATAACATCTTCTAAACGAAGCTTTTCCGGATGACCATTAGCTGCATAGAATGAGATGGCGCTGTCAAACCATACATCCATTACATCAGGCACGCGTTTCATTGGTCTACCACATATTGGACATTTTATCTCTACTTCATCTATCCATGGTCTATGAAGCTCCTTAGGCTTCTTACCCCCATGTTTCTCGAGCTCATTAATGCTTCCAACAACTATTCTATGTCCTTCAGGACACTCCCATATAGGTAGTGGTGTCCCCCAGTATCTCTGCCTACTTATAACCCAGTCCTGTAAGTTTTCGAGCATGTGCATCATTCTGTCAAGTGCCCAGTCAGGTATCCAGTTAACTTTTTTCGCTTCATTAATCAATTTCTCTTTTAGCTTGGTTACTCTAAGTACCCATTGCTTAGTAGCTCTCATAACTATGGGTGTTTTACAGCGCCAACAAACAGGGTATTTGTGTGTTATTTGTGACGCGTGTAGAAGAGCCCCTCTCTCCTTTAAATCTTTTATTATTTCGGGATTTGCTTCTCTAACTTTTTTACCAGCATATTTACCTGCTACATTAGTGAATCTGCCCTCATCATCTATTGGTGAAGCAATAAAATCTATTCCAATCTTTTTAGCAACTGTGAAATCTTCCATACCATGCCCCGGTGCTCCATGAACTAGTCCTGTTCCCTCAGTTGTTGTTACGAATTCAGGCGCCATAACTACTCTATGATACTTGCTCAGCTTCTCCTGTAATGGAACAATATCTATTAATGGATGATCATATTCTAGCCCCTCAAGCTTCTTACCGGGAAATTCTTCGAGAACTTCGTATTCCTTAATTCCAGCTTCGCTCATTACCTTTTCCAGCCGAGGC
The DNA here is from genome assembly GCF_000015945.1 of Staphylothermus marinus F1. Taxonomy (NCBI): domain Archaea; kingdom Thermoproteati; phylum Thermoproteota; class Thermoprotei; order Desulfurococcales; family Desulfurococcaceae; genus Staphylothermus; species Staphylothermus marinus. The sequence continues at coordinate 59,822 of NC_009033.1, read as the reverse complement.
TTGGCTAGAATATATACTTCTTCACCAACTCTTACACGAACATATGTTATATCTGGATGAGCCATTACGAAAGTATTTGCTGGAAGAGTCCATGGAGTAGTTGTCCATATAAGTAAGTACTCTTTCTCCCTACTCCTAACAGGGAATTTCACATAAATACTTGGATCAGTTAAAACCTTGTATTCAACCTCATATTCTGCAAGAGTAGTTGAGCATCGCGGACACCAATAAACCACGCGCTCCTCCCGATCCAATAATCCCTGTTCAGCCGCCTTCTTTATAAGCCACCATCCAGCCTCTATGTATTCATCTCTAAGGGTTAGATACGGATTTTCCCAATCCATGAAAACTCCTAGTTCTTTAAACCATTTAGTCAAGCTCTTAATATTGTTAAAAACTAGTTTCTTACATTCATTAACAAACTTGTCCACACCGATTTTTTCTTCTATTTCTCGTTTAACCTTAACACCAAGCTTTTGTTCAACTTTAACCTCTATCGGTAAACCATGACAATCATATCCCGGCCTATCAAATACGTTGTATCCCCGCATACGTTTATAGCGGAGGACAATGTCTTTTAACGTTTTATTCCAAGCTGTACCAATATGAGGGACATCACCGCTTGGATAAGGTGGGCCGTCTATAAAGTTGAATCTAAGAATAGATCTATCTGATTTCTCCTTAACTAATTTATAGATTTGATTCTCATCCCAAAATCTTTTAACCCATTCCTCTACTTTATGTGGATCATATTGTCCCTTCAATTTTCCAATGATCGGCAAACCCCTCAACTCCTCTATACAAGCTGTTCATTACTCTTTTAAAATAACAATTATTACATGATAAATGTTTTCTTACCAGTAAATATGTAGAGTCGATCCTACAAAGAATGCCTAATACAATACACATAACAACTATTAAGGCTAAACAAGGATACAGTTGAAGAATAGAGTGGGAAAGGTGCCACCTAATGCGGAGAGAAGCAATAGTTGCTGAAGACTTAAAGAAGAAATACATAACCAAGAAGAGGAAAGGATTACTTAGAAGCGAGAAACAAGTAGTAGAAGCTCTTCGCGGTATAAGTTTTAAAATTTATGAAGGAGAAGTCGTCGGGTTACTAGGGCCTAATGGGGCAGGAAAAACAACCACTGTAAAAATAGTATCAACTCTTCTAATACCCGATGAAGGAAATGCATGGGTGTATGGATACCATGTTGTTAATGAGGCTAAAAAAGTACGTGAAAAACTAGGAGTAATGCTTACAGTTGAGAAGGGATTTTATGGAAAACTCACAGGTCGAGAGAATCTTGAATATTTTGGAGCATTATATGGGTTGAAGGGAAAAGAGCTTAAGAAAAGAGTAGAATACTTGCTGGAACTCTTAGAGCTCGAAAAGCTCGGAGCTAGTGATAGATTATTTGAAGAATATAGTTTAGGAATGAAGGCAAGGCTTAACCTTGCTAGAGCACTACTCCGCGATCCACCTGTTCTACTCTTAGATGAACCAACCCTAGGCTTGGACCCCCCAAGTGCTAGGCGTATTAGAGAATTAGTGAAAACTCTAGCACATAAGCAGAGTAAAGCAGTACTATACACCACTCATAACATGTTCGAGGCGGAAATAGTTTGTGATCGAATAATACTGATTAATAAGGGAAGAATAGTAGCTAAGGGAACTCCTGAACAGTTAAAAGCTACAATACCTGAGATTAAAACCATTAACCTCATTATTAGAGGGGTTGGAAGCATTGACTCGATCTTCTCAGGTATAAACGCTGAGAAAGTATCCATTGAGCCAACTGATGGATTATATAATGTTAAAGTACAAGTTTACAAGCCTGAGGAGATCATAGATGTTCTGCTTAAGAAGCTTGTCAATAATGGTTTTGACATTATTTCTTTAAAAATTGAGGAGCCAACTCTCGAAGATGTATTTATATATTTTGCTGAGAAAGGCGTTAAACAATGAGCTTAGCCTCTCTAATATGGGCTGAAATGAAGTTTGTATATGGAGATATTATCCGTAGAAAATCTGTTCTATTAATGTTTATTGCTTTTCCATATATTCTCACATTATTCATAGTATTAATTGGTTATTCTATTGGTAGTAGACAAGTTTTTATAGAGAAAATAGGTGTTGAACCAGAACTATTTTTCTTGACAAGCGGCTTCCTACTCATGTCTATTCTTGGTGTAAGTGATGATTTATTGTGGAGGCCAAATTTTGACCAATGGATGGGGACTCTTCCATACATTATACTTAGCCCGTTGCCAAGACTCTATAAATATATTGCTATACCTATTCCAAGACTCATATTAGTAATAATTACTGGTTTAACAAGTGTTATACCTGTATATCTTTACTTTTATGGATTAGAGGGGTTATGGAGCGGGTTAGCGGTTATTTTACTAGCAACAATAGCCGCCATCTTTTTCACTACACCAATAATGATAGTTATGGGGCTAGTATATGGTAGTGGAGGGGAGCATTGGAGAGTAATTAATATTATTAGGCCTCTTCTCCTAATACTGCTTGGAGCATATTATCCAAGATATATGATGCCTCTAGCCGGCCTCATATTTGCATATATGATTCCTTCAAGCCATATAGTTGAGATTGTTCAGAGAATGCTTACCCATACATTAGAGCTATCATATGCATTGATGTTGATCGGTATAGGTACGGCATTGTTTATATTATATGCACCTCTAGGTGTTAGATCGATTAATTATTGGGAAACCAAGAAACTAAAGGAAGGCGTGAGGTGAAATTAATTGTTTGAAGCAGTAAAGGCTGTTTTGAAAGCATATTTTACAGCCGAGCTACTTAGGAGTCATGGATTAACATATGGATTAGTATCTATGGCTCTCTGGATGACACTATTCATTGCACCAATAATGCTCTTCGCTCCACCTGGAGAATCTAGTCAAATCATATCTGGATATGCTTTCGCGGCTGTTCTAGTATTCATGTCTTATAGTATGGCTACATGGGATTGGGCATGGGAGCTTAGATGGTTGATGATGAATAATATGTTAGAACACGTAATACTTAGTGGTAGAAGCATATTCCTACACTACATAGGAATTATACCTATAAGTTTTACATGGCTTGGATTCGCACTAATAACAGTTTATACATTATTAACTGTCCTAGTTGGACCCCCCTTAACATTTATAAATGATCCATTAATGCTTGCTTTAGGACTAATAATGCTCTTCACAGTATTATTCGCTCACGCAATGATTCTCGGTGGAACCACTATTGCTGTTGGAACAAGCGGTCCTGTAATGGAGTTTATTGGATGGATTCTCCCAATAGCAACAGGAGGTTTAACACCATTATCAAGACTTCCATATCCTCTACAAGTATTCGCCTTACTTACCCCCTACAGTTATCCCGCGGAAATATTAAGGTATGGTTTGCTCGGAACACCTTCAATAATTGATCTCTTATCTGAGTGTTTTATAGGAATCATATATGATATAGTTTTTCTAATAATAGCACTAGTATACTTTAAGCATCAAATGGTTAAGCTCTTAAAAGAAGGACCTAAAACTGTAGGCATGTACTAACCTGCTTGATCAGTATTATTGTTTCAAACCATTTTTTATTTCCTTCAACTCTAATATTTGGAGAGGGTGTTGAGTATTTGGCGTTGCAGGATATTGTAATGTGGCTGATAAGAGAATATAAGCCTACTAGGAGCCTACTACATAATCTTGTCTACTTAATGGATGGTATTGATGAAAACTTTATGCATTGGAGCATATCAATAACAGGTGTTTATTCTGAGAAAATTGATTATATTGTTGAAAACCTTATTCGTAAAGGATTAATTATTGAATGTAGCAATGGGAGACTTACAATAGATAAGTGTCCCAGCGATGATATTGATGGACATAAAATAGTTTCACAAGCCGTATTCAAGTATTTGTTATCTCTAACCATGAAGGCTCAATTAATAAGTGAGAGATTAAGCAAATCTATTTAGCTTGTCTCCGGAGCCTCCTTGATTTTACCTCCTATAGCATCCTCTAATATATCGATAACAATGTATCTAGCTCTATTCAATTCTTCTTCTATTAATTTACGATACTTGTTACGGTTGAGGTAAACAATAAATAAGGCTTCAGGTATTAAGCCGTTCTTCTCCGCGAATCTATCAGGGTTTTCTTCTCTAACATCTATTGGTTTCTCATCTCTTAGCTTAGCTAGTAATAAATACTTGATTATCTCCCTACTAGCTGAGGGATATATACTAATAGACTCTATCACCACTCTTACATCCTCTTCACTGAACCCCTTAGCTCCGAGTTCTTGTGCAATCTCTCTCTTAATGGTTTCTCTAATAGCTTTCTGCATTATATCGCCGAATCTGTTGCTGAAAATATGTCTTGCGCTCCTTAAATCGTATATGAATGTATCAAGTCTTTTCCACGCTGGTTTACGGTGTATGAAGAGGTTTTCGAGGCTTTGCCTCGCTAATTCTCTATAGTCTCTGCATAGATTGCCAATATCGCCTCTAGCCATTATCATTTGTAGAAGCCCATATATGCTATAATCTGTTAGGGACAAGTATAGTCTTAGATTATCGCTTGACTCCAACATTTTATCTATAATACCTGCTATATAGTCTCTTAGGCAGTTTAGCAGGAAACCAATTGTTTCATCAAACGCTATATTTACATGGTGTAGATAAACATTCTTGTACATCATTTTTCTAGCATTCAATAACCTAACTAAGTCGTCTACAGCCTTAGTAGATATTGCTGGAACAAGTAATCCGTGATGCTCTAATAAGTAGGTATTTCTTATTAACCATTCATCGTTTATGTTTCCAAGAGGTAAGCCGGTAAAGTAGCTATCTCTCCTTAGATAATCAATTATATCTGATGTATAAATATAGTCTCTAACAACAAGCCTTACTATTCCATGTATAGCTTTATCAGGTCTAGGCACATAGAATTCATCTAGCCTAATAATATTCTTAGAAACCAGATCGGTATGATCTTTCATTCCTAGAGGAGGCTTCAGAGATTCATCAAGAATATCAATAACAAAATCCACATCCACACCCAAGACATCATTATGATTTGTAATAGTTTTCCTTATTTCATCCCGTAAATAATCCCTATAAATAATATAGCCTAAGAGCTCATGGTTTCCCAGCCTGTATCCTAGAAAATCTCTATTCTTATAAACATATGTATCAAATGCGTGACTAAATGGTCCATGACCTATATCATGCAGTAATCCAAGAATTCTAGCGGCTATTACAGCTTCCCTTGACTTACTCAACACCTCTCTGAGTTTATCTGTCCCTCTATCACTATATTTAGTAATGGATCTTAGTAATTGATTCATATACTTATATGATAAATGCATAACTCCTAAGCTATGGTTGAAACGTGTATGAGTTGCTGAAGGATATACGAAATGAGCTGTTTGTAGTTGGTAAACATATCTAAGCCTCTGGACAGGCCATGAATCAATAATACTATCCTCAAATCCTTTAACATAATCTATATACTGATAAATAACATCTCTAATCTGAGCATTAAAAGGCATACTCCATAAAAGCCCCAGTTCTGTGCTACCAGCATATTTAGTGAGTGTTTTATCATCGTTGATTAAAGACAAGGTATTACCACCCACAGGATCAGATTTATAAATAGATCATAATAAATCTTTCCATCAACTAAATAAAAGAATAATAAAAAGGCGGGGAAAACTATATATAAAAAAAGTATTACTTAGGCATATCACGTATATGTACATCTAGCTGTGGGAACGGTATCTCTATGCCAGCTTTGCTGAATTCTTCATAGATCATCTTAGTGAGATCAGCTTTTACTGCTCCATAGTCAGAAGTTTTTGTCCAAGCCCTTATTTGTAGATTTACTGATGAATCAGCTAGTTGTGTCACAACTACTTGGGGAGCTGGTTCCTCTAATACTTTCGGATGCTTTTTAACTGTTTCAAGCGCTACATTTATAGCTTTATCTAGATCTGTTCCATAAGCTACTCCAACATCAAGATCTACTCTTCTAGTATCTTCCCTAGTATAATTTACTATAGGTGCACCCCATATATTCTTGTTTGGAATAGTTATGACAACATTGTCAAATGTTTTCAGGGTAGTAGACATTACTCCAATACCATGAATTATGCCCGAATAACCAGCTACTTGAACATAGTCCCCTTTATCAAACGGTCTTATCACAGCTAACCATACTCCAGCAGCCATATTAGCCCATGTATCCTGTAATCCGAAGCCTAGTATTAAGCCAATAACTGCGGATAAACCTAAACCTGCTGCGCTAGTATCTATTCCAAGAATTGGCAGTACTGATAGAATAACTAATATATAGCCAATTACTTTTATAATGCTGACAACTAATCCGGAAACTAGTGGTGGGGTTTTTAGTTTATCCATTGTCTTCTTCAATATATTAGCAACAATTCTTACAATAATTATACCTATTACCAACGCTACTATGAATACTACTAACTGATAAAGGCTAAAACCAAGGAATGGTAGTGGTGTCGTGAAAATGTCTCCCACACTCATATAGATCACCTATAATATACTACTCTATGATCAATAATAAGGTATTACTATGGACCACATATATAAAAGTTATAGAAAAACTATAGAACAAAAAACCATGTTATACGAGAGTTACCTATTTTTCGTAATCTTCTGTCTTTATTTTTTCGACAAGCTTCTTATATGGTGATTCGAGGAAAAATCCTCTTCCACATTTTGGACAAACAACCACTATGGGTCTCTCCCTCTCTTCAGGTAATACCTCGTGATCAGCTAGGTATAGGACTGATTCATATATGAATGTGAACTCCTTTGGATCTCCTTCGTATCCGCAATAGGGGCATTTGATCTTTTTCATCTATATCACTTCGGTTTCACAGAATCTATTCAATATATTTATTTATAGCTTGTATTATTTTTTGGCTATTAATTTTTAATTATTTTGTTAAGATTCCTAAATGAAAAGGTTTATATATTAGAAGGTTAATATTAAGAATACGATAAAGAATATTTAGGAAAGGTGAACAGGAAATGCCTGGAACAATTCCTCTTATAGGAGAAAAATTCCCTGAAATGGAAGTAGTTACACAACATGGAAAAATAAAGCTACCAGATTACTTTAAAGGTAAGTACTGGGTCTTATTCAGCCACCCAGCAGACTTCACACCAGTATGTACCACCGAGTTCGTAGCATTCGCTAAGAGATATGAAGACTTCAAGAAGCTTAACACTGAATTAATAGGTCTTAGTGTTGACAGCAACTTCAGCCATATTAAATGGATTGAATGGATAAAGGAGAAGTTAGGTGTAGAAATACCGTTCCCAATAATGGCTGATCCCAGAGGAACAGTTGCTAGCAAACTAGGAATGCTCCACGCTGCGAGCTCAACACATACTGTTAGAGCCGTATTTGTCATTGACCCTAATGGAATTATTAGAGCAATTATCTACTATCCACTAGACAATGGTAGAAATATTGATGAGATCCTTAGATTAGTCAAGGCAATTCAAATAACAGATAAGTATGGTAGAGCGACACCAGCCAACTGGCCGAACAACGAGTTAATAGGTGACTCAGTAATTGTACCACCTGCAGGAACAGTTAAGGAGGCAGAAGAGAGATTGAAGAAATACAAGTGCTTCGACTGGTGGTTCTGCTACGAAGAAGGGGTAGTGCCGAAAGAAGAAGTTGAAGAAGTCCGTAAATGGCTTGAGAGAGCCGCTAAACTACAGAAATAACATAGATAGTCTCGGCTGAAATCATAATGAATTCTTTTTTAATAATAATATTCGAATCATTTTCTTTGAGCGCTAATACAATTAAGTTTAATATGTTTCTAGTATAAATTATATAACGTTGTTATATTCATATAGTCTCCTGGTGGTATCTATGAATAAAAATGAAATATATGAAACACTTGAAAAGCTCACCAATATAGTTTCTCCCTCTGGTCATGAAGATGAAATTAGAAATACTATAATAGAATTGCTTAAACCATACGCTGATGAGATATGGGTTGATTCACTAGGAAACGTGATCGCTGTTAAAAAGGGGAGTGGTGAAGGCAGGTTAATGATTGCTGCTCACATGGACGAGATCGGTTTAATGATAAATCACATAACAAAGACTGGATTCCTCAAATTTACACCAATAGGTGGGTGGAACCCAGTTATATTGCCGGGACAAAGAGTTCTTATAAAAACTAAAAGAAGAGAATATGTTCGCGGAGTAATAGGTATGAAGCCTCCCCATATTATGAAGCCGGAGGAGGCTAAACAAGCTCCACAAATAGAGGACTTATTCATAGATATAGGTGCTTCTAGTAGGGAGGAAGCAGAGAAACTAGGTATAACTGTTGGATCAGTAGCTGTTATTGAGAGAAATATCGCGAAGCTTTCAGAAAATGTTGTAACTGGTAGAGCATTTGATGACAAAATCGGTGTAGCGGTTATGATTGAAGCATTCAAGAACCTTGAAAAACCCAAAGTAGACGTATACGCTGTAGCAACTGTTATGGAGGAAGTTGGATTAAAAGGAGCTAGAGTAGCAGCATATTCTATAACACCACACGTTGGATTAGCACTAGATGTAACCATAGCAGCAGATATACCTGGAGTTGATGAATCAAAACAAATAACCAAGCTAGGAAAAGGCCCTGCTATCAAAGTTATGGATGGAAGATCTGGTTCGGGATTAATAGCTCACCCAGCAATCAAAGATACCCTTATACAATTAGCTGAAAAACACAATATTCCGTATCAATTGGAAGTATTAACTGGTGGAACAACTGATGCAACAATAATACAGTTAACAAAGGAGGGGGTCCCAACAGGCGCATTATCTGTTCCGACAAGATATATTCATTCACCAGTAGAAGTATTGAATCTAGAAGATGCATTAAATACTGCGAAGCTAACAAAACTATTCGCTGAATACATAGACATGGAATGGATCAATAAATATTTGAAGAGAAAAATAAAGTAAAATGTTTATCTTTATATAGAACACTTTATTTATCTATAACTAAATATTATTAATGAACCCTAACTTTATTAGTTAAATGAGCTATGCTTAATTTACAAGGTGATCCTATGCCTAAAACCTACACTGTAGAGATCAAACCTGGATTCTACCTGTTAAGAATAGATGATGATCAAATCAAATACTTTGAAGGATTATGGTATATACCCGAAGGAATAACATATAATGCGTACCTTTTAAAGACAAAGGATGGATACGTATTGTTTGATGCATGGAAACACATTTATGGTAAAGAATTTATTAATGAGTTGAAGAAAATAGTTGATCCAAAAGAGATCAAATACCTTATAATTCACCATATGGAGCCCGATCACAGCGGCTCTATAAAGGACTTATTAGAAATAAACTCTGAAATACTAGTTCTTGGTCACCCGCTTACTAAGGGAATGATCGAATCATTCTATAATGTTAAGCCAAAATTCAAGCCTGTTAAAGACAATGAGGTATTAGAGATTGGAGAATACAAGTTACAATTCATATATACTCCTTGGTTGCATTGGCCTGAAACAATAATGACCTATATTGAGGATCTCCATGTACTATTAACATGTGATGCTTTCGGATCATATAATATTCTCGATAAAATATATGATACAGAACTAAGCCCCGAAGAACACAAAGAATATATGTTCTATACTCGGAAATATATTGCAACAGTTATAGGTCACTATGCTTCTTGGATTGAGAAAGCATTAAACAAGTTAGAATCACTAGGATTTAACATAGAAATGATTGCTCCAGCACATGGTATCATATGGAAAAACCCAGATATAATCATGAAATATTATCACTCATGGAGTAGGGGAACAAGTGTTAGTGGGAAGAAAAAGATAGTTGTAGTTTATTCATCAATGTATGGATTCGTTGATAAAGCTGTTAAAGAAGCTGTTAAAGTGCTTGATGAGAAAAAAGCATTCTACAAAGTATATCGTTTCCTAGACTATTATAGGGATAAATATAGTGATCTATTAGCTGACTTATTGAATTCCTCAGCTATAATACTTGGAACAGCAACATATGAAGCTTCAATATTTCCATTAATGAGATACATATTAGACTTGATAATAGAGAAAATACCCAAGAATAAGAAAGTCCTCGTTATAACTAATTATGGATGGGGAGGGGTCGCTGGAAAGAAAATAAGAGAACTACTAACAAATAATGGGTTCGAAGTAGTTGATGTAGTAGAATTTAGAGCTGGACAAATAGATAAGTTCAGAGATAAAATAGTCGAAGCAACAAATAAGCTTCTCGAAATACTTGGTGAATAATATTTGAATGTTAGCAGTGACTTTATTGTTAAGGTTAAAAAAGCATATAGGGACGAACTAGAATCCGCAGCAATATACTCATTAATAGCCAGTAAATTAAAAGATAAACCAATATCTAAGAAATTACTAGAAATAGCACGTATGGAAGCGGAACACGCTGGTTTCTGGGCACGAATCCTGAGAAAATACGGTGTGGATCCAGCGAAGATTAAGCCTAGTAAAACCAAGGTTTTCATATATGAGCTATTATTTCCAGTAATAGGTTTTGGATTAACACTAAAACTACTAGAATCTGGTGAATCTGAAGCGATTAAAATGTATGCTGATCTCCTCGAGTCTTCCGAGTTAAGTGATGAAGAAAAAGAATGGCTGAAAAAGATCGTTGCCGATGAATTAATGCATGAAGAAAGCTTCATAGAGGAGGAATCAAAGATCAAGGAGTTCCTAGACCATGTGAGGGATGCTGTTTTAGGAATGAATGATGGATTAGTAGAAATATTATCTGTTTCAGCAGGTTTAGCTGGAGCATACGGTAACCCGTTAAATGTTGCGCTTGGCGGGCTCATAGTTGGAATAGCAGGTTCTCTATCTATGGGTATAGGAGCATATATTAGTGTGAAGGCTCAGAGAGAAGTTAGAATGAGCGTTCTTTATAGAGTAATTAGTGCCGTTAAGAGTATACCGGATAAACTAGTTGAAACTCTATCTAAGATTATATCCTCAAGAGGGTACTCTAGGGATACTGTTGATAAAATATTGAGCGATGCATCTAGAAACAAGGAATTGCTTAGAAAACTAGTTGTCGAGGAAAAATATGGTATAAAAGAGGTAATGATAGAAAATCCTGCAAAATCAGGATTAATAACAGGTTTATTCTACATAGTTGGAGCAATAATACCTTTAATACCCTACTTCCTAGGATTACCAATAATAATATCTCTGCCCCTATCACTATTATTCGCAGGATTAATGCTCAGCATGGTAGGGTTCATAATAGCATTATCAGCTGGTTTAAACATAAAGAAGAAAATAATAGAACTACTAATTGGAGGATTAGGAGCAGCTGGGTTAACGTACCTAATAGGCTTACTAGCATCAATACTGCTAGGCATAAACGTTGGCTGAATTTTACTACTATTTAAGCCAATAAAAACAATATTATTCATTTACATAAATTATTACGTTTGAAAATGTTCTTAATTTGTGGAGCGTAATAGGGATGTCTGCGTAAAATCCAAACCTGATAAACATAAATTTCCATTAATTCATAGAGTTTCAAACTTTCCTTAATAAATCGCAGGTAATGGCTCTTGCAGGATAATATTGCGGAGGGAATCATGCAAGTCGAGATGAACCTATGTCTGAAGAATCCCAACTATGCCTGTCTGAGTCGCTTTCAAGGATCATTATAGATATCTAGTAGCTTGGCTAGATTGGATGATCATTTATCAATGCTGGATCCTATATTGGTACGTTGTTACTTGAACAGATCTCTTGTCAGATCAATAGTAAGCTAAACTTTCTACCGCCCCGTGCCGACTCAGTATTCAATATTTATCCTATAGCCAAGTAATGCACACTTAATGAGCCTGAGCCTTTAAAAAACAAACTGACAACAATAAAATAAACAGCAGGGTTGGGAGCACTCCATAAGGGGTCTAACCCCAAAAATTAACAATGTCCCAACCCCTCGAACAAGCCGATAAGGCCCCAAGGGAAGCCCCAACAACGGCTCGGAGGCTCAACGTAGGATCGTGCAAGCCTAGATTCACCCCGGGGGTCTAGGTTTGCATGATTCTGCGTTGAGTCTCCTCCCCGGGGGAGTCGTTGTTGGGGCTTCTTAAGGGGTCTTTTGGCTTGAGCGGGGGGTTATAATTAGTGCTTTACGGGGTTGGGCCTCTTATGGAGTGTTCCAACCCTGCCTCTTCTATTATAAATTTATCAAGTATTTAATATGATGCTGTTCTAAGGATGTGGGAGGGTTTTTGTTTTAATCCCGTCCAGAAGAAATCCCCATATCTGCGACCACGCATTTATGTGTTTAGCCCTTCAATCAGGAATTGCTGTATGGAGCATTTTTCATGGTTATTTAGTTTATGAGGTAGTTGATTGCATGTCTAGTCTGTGGTTGCCCGTGCTTTATTTTTTGGTTATTTTGGATACTTGCTGGGGCTTCTCCCTTAATAGTTTATAAATTTTTAATAAGTGTTCCGAACTTGCATGTATTAATGGAATATTATTTAGTTAAGGAATCCTTAGCAAATTAAATTGGTTATGTCGAGAGCATTTATTGAGGAGGTCTACTATAAATAATTAGCCAATCCACTACATATTGGTATTTATATTTATATGATAAATAATAATGATCCGCTACTGGTTAAGAACTATTAAAAACTTGACGGTATATTTTTATAAAAATATTAATCAGCTTTTCACCATTGACCACTTATAAATTTAATTCAATACATGCTTAGCAGATTAGAAACCTCTTGCTGAAAATGCTGTGTTTTATGTTTTATTTATACTGGCCATTTCTCCATATTGTAGGCCATGTCCCAGAACATGTATTCGTATCGGCTACTCAATATGAATATTCTTTTCAGCTTATTGTAATCTATGTGTTCTGCATACTTGTCTACTAAATTTATTAGTTTAGTTGTTAATTCAATATATTCTTTTGATCTATAGGTGTTTATCCATTCTATATATATTGGGTTCTTATTTTCCATGATTAAATCATTGTTTACTCTAGGTATTTCCATATAGGTCCAGAAGCATGGTAGGGTTGAGACTAGGCATTCTATGGATGTTCCTAGACTACAAGTTGATAATATATGGTTAACATATGCTGTATTTGTAGGTGCTGGCTCAGTGTTTAAGACATCTTCTATGGTTAAGTCTAGTTTATCTAGTAGTTTTAGGTAATTATCCATTTCGATCGTTGCATCACTATATGCTAGCGATAATGCTTCTCTTAACAATTCATAATCATAAGCTTTAGATGCCAATAATGAAAACGCCTTAGTCATGCCGATAAGGAAATTATAGTCTTGAATAACATAGTACCTAAACTTTTCTATTGGCAGAGAACCCTTGAAGAGCTCGACTACGAAGGGGTGTTTGAATATCTTATTCCATATACTACTTGCCTCTTCTCTTAGCCTCTGTGTAATCTGCAATGGCCTCACCCATATATTTTTAGATATGAGTGTTTAATGAAAAACAAATGTGATCTCAGATTTTCCTCGAGATCAATTATTACATTTTTCTCTTGGTTACCGTAAATCCTACAACTGATCCTACGAATCCATATATTGCTCCACTCACAATTGCCGCTATTAGCCATAGGGTCATTACTTCTGGAGATGCTATTTCACCGAATAACACTGCATCTAATGCTACACATGGAAATGCTGCAAAGGCACCTGCCAACGCTCCTATATATGGATCGTATCTTCTATACATGAATAACGCATACGCTGCCTCAGACGCTAAGCCTTGAGCAATACCATATATTAGGTTTGTGAATCCACCGGCTGTGGGGATTATTGTTTCTACTAGTGCTCCAAGTGTTTCGCCTAGAAAAGCTGATAATGGCTTCCTTATCATTGATGCTGCTAGTGGTGCGCCGATAAACCATAATCCATAAGATACTATTCTAGCAAGTATCTTTCCGCCAACAGCTTCTGCTGCATAGTATATGAACCATGTAGCATAGAATATTAAGCCCGCTACTACAGCTACTACTCCTAGAATAGTGTAGTCGATCACAGTATATTTTAGCTTCCCAGCGCTCATATGTGTCCACCCGGTAAAACATATTATAACCTGATTATTAATTATATAATAACCGAGTAATAATATTTGCGAGGGGAACAATATATGAAGTTCTTCCCCGAAAAACTATATGAACTGAGCGAAGGAGACCTTGCTAAAACATTGATTGATGCATTGCACAAGAAACTATCAGAAATTGTCCGTGTAGATGTAGTAATTGTTGGTGCAGGCCCCTCAGGATTAACAGCTGCTTGGAAACTAGGCGAGAAAGGCTACAAAGTAGTTGTTCTCGAGAGAATGCTTGGTGTTGGAGGAGGGATGAGAGGGGGATCAATGCTTTTACCAATTGGGTTATTAGAGGATGGTGAGGCAGCAGAGATTGCTAGAGAGGCGGGTGCAAGGATTAATAAGGTTAGAGATGGGCTTTTTGTTATTGATCCGAGTGAGTTAGCTGTTAAATTAGCATCTAATGCTATTGAGAATGGTGCAATAATATGGCCTGGTGTTGTAGTTGAGGATTTAATTACGCGTGGTAGAGGAGAAGATCTAGTTGTTAGAGGAGTGCTTATTAATTGGACACCTATTTTCGAGGCTGGTTGGCATGTTGATCCATTCTATGTGGAGGCTAAAGCTGTTGTTGATGCAACAGGTCATGATGGATCATTATTGAGAATACTTGCTAAAAGACATCCGGAGCTCAAAATAAATGTTCCTGGAATGTCTAGTCAGAATGTTTGGATTGGTGAAGAAGAGGTTGTTGAGAAAACAGGTATGGTTGTTAAAGGATTATTCGTTACCGGTATGAGTGTTGCTGAACTATATAATACTCATAGAATGGGCCCTATCTTTGGAGGAATGCTTGTTTCAGGCAGGAAAGTAGCTGATCTTATAGATGATTATTTGAAAAAACTAAAACATTAAAGGAACAATAACTTGTATTGCTAACAAAGCAAATACAATAATCTCTGGAACCCTGATACGTATTTTTCTATACCTTACTTTCCTCAGCCTAAACCCTTTCAGCTCCACAGCTATTCCTGCCCAAACCGCTCTCTCATAAGCAATACTTAGTAGTGGTAATAGAAATGATTTTAAATCATTGGGTAAATACGGTATTCTTCTATATCCACGCTCTAATCTAGCAATTCTTATTTCCTCATAATCTTTCTTCATTAAAGGTATTAGTCGTAAAGCATACGATATTGAAAAGGCTAAACCCTTAGGGATTCTTAGTTCTGATACAAGCGATCTCACTAGTTCTGAAGGAGTAGAGTTACCTATGAAGAAGAGTGTAGCACCAACTATTGATAGTAGCCTCATAAAAATTGCGGCTGTAGCTGTTAAAGCACCTTCACGTATAGTTATCCAACCCCAATCAACCACTATACTACCTGTATTCGAAACTGTGTAAGCATTTATGAATGTTCCCCATAAGCCTAGAATCAACAATAACCATAACAACTTGTATCTATAACCATACATTACCCCTAATACAAGATTAATCAAACCAATAACCAATAGATCATATAGGTCTCTATAAGCATATGCTAGTAGAGAAACAAACAATGCATATATAAATAATATTGATGAAGAAGGCCTCCTCAAAATAACACACCCGCAATTCTTTCTAATAGCTCAACAATTTCCTCCTTATCCCTAAGGTCAAGTCTTCTAGAAATAGGATCCATATAATAAACGGTATCAGCTAGTTCCCCAACAACTCTTGGATCATGAGTTGATATTATAAATGATAAACCCATATCCCTAAGTTTATTAATCAACCTCTTTAACTCCTTAAATAAAGAATAATCCAGACCCGTTGTTGGTTCATCCAATAATATAATCCTAGACTTGTACACCCAAGCAATTATAATTGACAACCATCTACGTTGACCATGGCTTAGATTATATGGGCTCGTATTTTTCAACTCATTAAACCATGGTATTTTTTCAGCAATAATCTTTGGATCGGTTCTTGTCTTCTTAGCTAGTTCTAATATTTCCTTTGCAAGACTTGTTTCTATGAATAAATAGTCTGGTTGTTGTGGTACATAAAATAGTCCTTTAAACAATTTATTCCCACGATAAACAAGTTTCTCTCCTGAATAGTATATTTCTCCATCAATCGCAGGAATTGCACCAATTAATGTTTTGAGAAGAGTTGTCTTACCTGATCCATTAGGTCCAACAATTACTGCAATCTCGCCTTCATGAAGCTCTAAATCAATATCTTTTACCAATACTTCACTATTAGGGTAACCGATTGTTAGATTGCGTGTTTTCAGTATTATCTTATTCTTAACGGGCCTAGAAGGCAGAATATGTGGAGATTTCGCATCAATACCCATTTCTTCAAGTTGATCTAGAACTTCGTTTGTCATCTCTTCTTTCCTATACACTCGTTCAAGCTTGCCCCTTCTAAGAACATGTATTTCATCAACTATATCCATGAAATATTTTAGTTTATGTTCAACTATTATTATCGTCTTGTTTCTCTTTTCAGCCTCCACTATAAATTCTCTTATCTGCTTTATTCCCCATGGATCAACAGATGCTGTAGGCTCATCTAGAAATAACACTTTGGGATCATGAACGGTTGCTGATGCAAATGTTAGCCTCCTCTTCTCTCCCCCTGATAAGTATTCGACATGCATATTTGCCTTTTTTTCTAGCCCATATTTTTTCAATGCTAAAAATGCCAGACGTTGTGCTTCCTCCTCATTATATCCGAGGTTTTCGAGTTGAAAAGATACTTCGTCTAGTGGTGTAGGCATTGCTATTTGTTTATCTGGGTCTTGTAGAACAGCTCCTAATACATAAGGTATATTTGTGAAATCACTATCTTGTAACGGATCTAGATCATCTATAAGAACTTTTCCTTTAACCCATCCATTTAGGAGATTCGTTAATACACCTGTTAATGTAAGCAATAATGTTGTTTTACCAGAGCCTGATGGACCAGCCATTATTATTGTTTCTCCAGGGCTTACCTCTCCTAAGATGTTTTCCAGTATTTTTTCGTTCTCAACGTATCCGGCAGCGTTGATACTGTACTTTATCATGTTTCTCTACCACTCCTCGATAATCAAGTTATATATATTTTGATAACTAAATTATATATTGATGAAACACTCCTCAAAGAGGGAGTGTTCTATGAAAAAGAAATTATATCCTATAGCTATAACGATTGCTGGTAGTGATTCTGGTGGTGGAGCTGGTATAGAGGCTGATCTTAAAACTTTTGCTGCACTAGGAGTTCACGGAGTTGTTGCCTTAACTAGTGTAACAGCTCAGAACACTTATCAAGTGACTGGTATTCATGATTTACCTCCAGAAATGGTTGCTAGACAAATAATTACTGTATGGGAGGATATAGGTATTGATGCTGGTAAAACAGGTATGCTTAGCAATTCCGAAATTATTAGAGCCGTGGCTGAAACTGTTTCAAAGCTTGGATTCCCATTGGTAGTTGACCCAGTAATGATAGCTAAAAGCGGTGCTCCACTTTTGAGACCAGAAGCAATGAATGCACTCATAAAGTATATGGTACCAATAGCTACTGTAATCACTCCAAATAAACATGAAGCAGAAAAAATTACTGGTATGAAAATCAATAATTTCGAGGATGCTAGAAAAGCTGCAAAATACATTGTTGAAGAACTGGGGGCTACAGCAGCTATAGTTAAAGGAGGACATATTGAGGTAGGAGAGGAATCTATTGATATAATGTATTATAATGGTAAATTCTACGAGTTTAGAGCACCAAGAATAGTGGATGGATGTACACATGGTACAGGTTGTTCATTCTCAGCCGCAATAGCCGTAGAGCTTGCTAAAGGCAGAGATATTGTTAAAGCCGTTAAAACCGCTAAGAAATTCATAACAATGGCTATTAAGTATGGAGTTAAAGTGGGAAGAGGAGCTTGCCCCGTTAATCCAATGGCTTGGATCGAGATACCTGCAATGAAGTATCACGTCATCGAATCCGTAAAAGAAGCTTTAAAGATCATAATTGAAAACCAGAAGCTCTTCAATAAATACATTCCTGAAACAGGTTCTAATCTAGTAATGGCCATAGATCCTAGGTATGCTGAGACAATAAATGATGTTGCAGGAGTCAAAGGGAGAATAGTTAGGTATGGTGACGGAGTAAAAATTGTTGGGCCAGTAGAGTTTGGGGCTTCAAGTCATATGGCTAGATTAGTACTAACAGCTATGAAATACGATCCAAGTATTAGATCAGCTATGAATTTAAAATATGATGAGAAACTAGTAGAGAGAGCGGAGAAGAAAGGATATATTGTAGTATATATTGATCGTAGAAATGAACCAGAAGAAGTCCGCCTAGTAGAAGGTAGAAGTATTCCTTGGATTATGGAAACAGCTTTTAAGAAAGTGAAAAGAGTTCCAGACATAATCTATGATACTGGAGATGTTGGTAAAGAAGCAATGATAAGAGTGCTTGGAAAAACTCCCGTAGAAGTAGTATATAAAGCTTTAAGCATTATTAGAGAATAACATGCATATTAGGGTAAAGGACAATCCTCTTTAATTACGTCAAGAACTATGCTCGGATAAAGTTTTTGCACACCTTCAAGTTGCTCTATTTCTTTATGAATACGCATAATATCATTACTATCCTTACCCCAGATTACAGCAATTAGTGAATGATCACCGGATGTTATTGCAATATATTTAATATATGGCTTATCTTTGAGAACCTGAATTACTTTGAAAAGACTGGCTGGATCAACATTTATTCCTGTAATTGATACTTTACTGTATCCAAGCTTTTTGGGATCAACTATTATAGTATATTTCTTAATAACGCCGTCTTTTTCAAGTCTCCGAATCCTCTTAATTACTGCTACATCGCTTAAACCAACTCTTTTAGCTATCTCATTGTATGTAGCTCGAGCATTTTCCATAAGTATTTTCAATATCTTCATATCTATTTCATCAATCAATCTGGGACCCCCTCCCCCGCTTTATATCCCTTAATTCTAAAAACACCAACTCTAATATTTTCTGTTTCATTATCTGGTTCGAGATACTCTATTAACTCAGCTTCAACTCCTAGGTCTTCGAAAACATAAACCATGTCCTCAACCCAATCCCTTATTCCACAGGTAAAACAAAATGATCCCTCAAACAAGATCTTTACTTTATCACCGTTTATTTCTAGAAGTACAGCTTTTGCTTCAGGTGCTCTAAACTTGTTGTATAAATCTATTGCTTTTGAAACAATTTTCTTAACTTCGTTACTATTTAAAAAAGAAGATTTGTTTAAGTCCAAACTTATTTATCACCTATGCATGTTTATTTTTCAACTTTAATTTCCTTACGAGCTTCCCATAGACCATGCAAGTTACAATATATTATAGCATATAGGACTCCGCTCTTCTCGAGTTTAACAGTGAATTCTACTTGTGGCTCTACATATACTGGAGTCCAATAAGCTCTGCCTAGAAGAACAGGGTTGAACGCTCTTCCCTCCTCCTCAAAGTAGAGCTCTACCCATCTAATACTATGTTCAACCTTGTTAGGATGCGGTCCAACACTCACTTTTACCTTGAATGGCTCACCTGCTTTAACCTTGTCTGGTGCTTCGATTTTTGGTGTATGGGATTCTACCTTAGTTATAGCTTCTCCAGATGCTGTTTCAGGAGTATAGATTAGGTCTCCGAACCTCTTCATATACTTCACCGATTTAAGAATATATATAGGTTTCCTAATATATTTTATCAATTAATAATTATGACGAGTTATAAATACTTCTTTATTAAAATAAAAAAATTATATTCTCATATTAGGGAAGTTAACCATTTCTCTAAATCTTCACGACTCGGTAATTTAGGCGCTAATCCATGATACCTCTTCATTTTCTCGTTTTCATAATAGAACTTTACTGCTTCCTTAACGTCTTCGATGCTGAATCCATACGTAGAGAATGACTCATTAAATCCTATCTCTTCGAGGAACTTATTATATGCTTTCTGTGCTTTTTCAGCGTCTTCTACTCTAGGCTTTAACTCTGGATCTAATGGTTTTAGTATTCTAGCCATTACTTCGGGATCTAATTTATAGAAGAACTGTAATAATGCTTTATATAATATAGCTAGTCCTGCTCCATGGGGCAGTTTAGGATTGAACCCGCTAAATACATGCTCTAATCCATGTCCTATATGGGTTACTCCGTGATCAATGCTTATTCCAGCAATCATTGATGCGTATAGAAGCCAATACCGTGCTTCTAGATCATCTGGTTTCTCCAGTGCTCTGGGAAGATGCTTCACTATATGCTTAATCGCTTCTTCAGCAAGCAACCATGTATATGGGCTGGACCGTGTAGATGTTGCTGATTCAACAGAATGTGCAAACGCATCTATAGATGTATATATTGTTTGGTTTCTTGGAAGAGTCCTCGTATATCTTGGATCATCAATTGATACGTTAGGATAACCAGCACTTATCCCTATTTTTTCCTTGGTCTCCACAATGCTTACAACAGCATATTTATCAATCTCTGTACCAGTACCATGAGTTAGATTAATTGCGAGGAGAAACGGTAGTTTCTCAGGATACGGTTTTCTACCATATAAATAATCAACAACGCTACCACCACCACTAATAACTAGCCTAGCAACTTTTGCAGAATCAATAATGCTACCACCACCTATAGCAATAATAGCCTCAGCTCCAAATTCTTTATAAGCCTTCACAATCCCCTCAACATTCTCCACTATAGGGTTGGGCACTATATCATTGTATACGGTATATTCTATTCCATGCTTATCCAAAATACTGGTTACATCGTCAAGTGCGCCGGAAATCTTTGCTGATCTACGACCTGTAACTAACAATATTCTTTTATAAGCTTTAATGAATTCCTCAGCATTACCAATAACGTTTATGCCAAAGAATAATTTAACTCCCCCATTGTAGACTTGAAAAGACGGCATCTTCATCTAGATCACCATTTAGATTTATACTCTATATCTATATATTAATTTAATTAGCTTACCCTATAATAAAATATAATCAACTTTAACTATGGATAAGAAGAAACTATATATTGAGACTTTCTCCTTTCTTTCTCTTCGTGACTGAGTAGATATAATACGTTATTAAACCGAGTGCGAAGCCTGTGATTAATCCTAAAACGTAGTATACCGTATCTTGTATATTTGTATTGATCTCGTTTATTCTAGTACTATTAGATGTTGATCTACTAGTAGGTGTTTCGGTTCTATTATTTGGATTATTAACTGGAGTACTAGATGGAAGAAACACTGTATTTTCAACTATGTTTAATGATGTATTATTTGACATGAATATGGAGGCGTACATTATCCCTTTTAATAATGTATACATGGAATCCACATAGTCATTAATATACATATATTGATTACTAGCCATGAATGTATAGTTCATATAATCTTTGATTGTTGTGAGATTATAATAGATTAAATGCTCTCTCATTAGATACATAGTTATATTTGAATAAACAGTATTGTTTTGTATAAAAAGCGTCTCTATCCCTATATCCGCATACACGATACTATCTATCAATAACCCTATTGATGCTACCGTGTAATTAGTTGTATAAGCATTTATAGCATCCTGGAAATAATTTAGTGCCTCAACTATATATTGGTTTCCACCTCCAATATCGTTTGCTAAGCTATAAGCATATGAAACAACTGAATCAGATAAACTATACAAAGTCATGAACGAATCAGTTATGTTTATATATTTCTTGCTAAACATTGATGATATATTGAGTAATTGATCAGAGAAGTATAGCTTAACAGCTACATCAGCTAATTTTTCGATATCGCCAGTAGTAAATGATGCATTGTTTTTACTGAGCAATTCAATATAATTCGTTAATGCTTGAAAATATAATCCATGTGATTCAATTAATAGAGGATTTAATCCTGGACCAGTAGTAGATAATTTATCGTGGAGATCTTTTATAGTCTCATTAATCATTGAGATAGTGTTTTCTAAATTTAGTTTTCCAAGAATTGATTTATATAGCCAGTTTATGTAAATGTTTTCTTTAAGCACTTTATTAGAATAAATAAAAGATGCGATAGATAAGTTCTCATCTATCAATTGTTTCAACTGATAATTCATTTTCTCAACATTTTTGATCTGATCGTATAGCTGTATTCTAGTGAACAAGTCTAATTGGTTAAAGAGTTTCTTAGATTCATTGAATAAATTCATTGATCTAACATAGTTTTCCCATGCAAATTTATCTATGATGTTGAGAACAGTATTGTTCATTATTATCTTCGAGCTCTTAATAGGCTTCACATTTACTCCGAGGAAATACTTCATAGCGTCAAAGATGTTGCCAACTTCAATAACTGTTACGTTAAGTTTTTCACCCTCCTTAACAAGGTCTACTGGCACATATTTAATTGTCTCATAATATCCCCAGAGAACCCTCTTAACAATTCTTTTCTCGACATAAACTATTCTCTGACCAACTGGTATTAAGAAAACCTTGAACCCACTTTTAGCAACAGCATGGAGTTTTCCGAGAAGCCCGCCTACGGGGCCAATGCTTCCATCAGGATTTATCATTCCAGTCATCGTTACATTAGGGTTCAATGTCTTATTCAGAAACAAAGATATAAACCCAATAGTCATTAACCCGCCCGCACTCGGTCCTCCAACTACGAGAGAATTACTAGTCATAACTACGTAGTAGTCATAGGAGTAAAAATTTTGGCCGGTAACTGTGGAAGCAACATATGCTGCAATACGTGCTGTTGCTTGGGTATCTGGTTCAACAAGGGGTCTCGCAGAAAAATATACCATTCCAGAACCTGGATAAACAATTGTAAGATTTACTCGGAGAACAGCCCCCTCACCACTGCGTGTAACTGCGGGAGCATAAACTACAACCGACTTTCTAAAAGTGTGAATAGTGATATTAGCAGGGTAAGCATTCACCATGAATATAGCCGATAATATAATAAGAAACACAAGCATCGATGAGACTAGTCTCAGATACTGCAATCTCAACACCCTCCATGAACTCTTTACCACCAAGAATAAGATTAACTAATATAATTAAAACTTTTACTAACTAGCATTGATCAAATAAAATAGATCAATTGGTAAATGAAGCCTGAAGATCATTTATAATATATGATTCAACAATATAGTAAAAAATTAGTAAATAGATGTTTAGAATTTAACAAATTTTTCTCCTAGTGCACCACATATTGGACATTTAGGTGGAGGCTCCTTACCTACATATGTAAAGCCGCAAACTGGACAAATCCATATATAACCATCTATCGGCATATCCTCTCCCTTATCAACATATTCCTTAGCTTTCTTATACAATTCTGCATGTATCTTTTCTGCTTCGAGAGCCCATTTAAAACTTATGACTGCTTGTGTTTCTCCTTGAGACTCTGCTATTTTAATATATGTTGGATACATTTCATTTATTTCGAATTCTTCTCCGCGAATAGCTAGGCTTAAATTCTTAGATGTATTTCCTGGACCAAACGGAGCTCCAGCAACAACTTTAGCATCAGTATCTAGTTCTCCAAGTCTCTGATAATGATTTCTTGCATGAACTTTTTCAGCAAACGCTATCGCTCTGAATAAACGGGCTACATTGGGAAAACCCTCTTTTTCAGCAATGTCTGCAAATATTGAATACCTCATATGCGCCATAGATTCCCCGCCAAAAGCTGACATTAACGCATCTCTAGTCATGGGCCTAGGAGCTACCATAAAACACCACCTTAGCTATTAATATTTTCTCATTGAAACATAATATAATTATTGATAACCAGGTTATTACTAATTGAAACACTCTATTCTTAAAATATAGTAACTGGGACGTAATAGTTTCTCATCAATAATCTATTAAGAAACTATATACGATTACGTTGCATGAAAGAATAAGTTATGGGTGGGTATGATTGCTTGTCTTAGAGCCAAATAAGGGATTTCTTCGCAAAGCAGATAAAAAAGAACTATATGAAGCAATTTATATATTGACAATGTTGATCCCCATAGGAAAAGTTACAACTTATAAATCAATTGCTAAAGTTTTAGGTGTCCATCCGAGATTAGTTGGAATAGCATTGAAGAAAAATAAGAAACCAATAATAATTCCATGCCATAGAGTAATAAGCTCGGATGGATCGATCAGAGGCTATAGTGTAGGCGGTAAAAATGTTAAGAAAAAACTATTAGAAATAGAAGGCGTTAGAATAATAGGTGAAAAAGTAGATCCTAAATACATAATTGATATAAGTGAACAACTTATCTCTTAACATTTATGTATAAGTATTCGGCAATACTTCTAATAATATAAGGCAATGAACCCAGTAAGCTTCTTAATGCATATCTATAGATCAGGAATTTTCCATTATAGTATACTCGGTAAAACTCTATTGTTCTCCAGAATCGTTCTAATAATAATGAATATATTCTTAGAACAACTAATAGATACAATATAAATCTCAGCTTATCAATTTTAATAAATACTAAAATTTCAGCAAGGGTAATCGTTATTGCAACAGGGATCACGAATGAGTAGATATATAGATAGCTGAATAAATTATATAATTGAACACCGTAGATATTGCTCGTTACTAATATGATTATAGAAATAATCATTAAACCGATCAAATAAGAAAACATTGATTGAAAACCCCTAATTTTATAAATAATGTATGAACCAAAAAAGATCACTATAGGCAGTAATTCGGGAAACAACATATTTGTGAAATACAAATAAAGAAAACTAATTATGACAGCCAGTCTAAGGAGTAGATAAATGTAACCCTTCAATAACATGGAGTTCTTCACCACTCGGCAGAGTAGATACTACAATGCCTCCGCTATTTAGAAATTTATATATGAGTTCTTCTACAACTTTTGCCTTCTCATAATCTATGTATTCAAGTCCTCCATCAATTAATAATATGTCAGGATTCTTCATCAGTTGAGGAATTAGTATTATTAGTCTTTTTTCTCCATCACTATGTTCATAGAAGAATCTATCCTCTATTTTAATTCCTAGGTTCTTGAGAATTCTTATAGAACTCCTATAACAATCATCGTTGCTACTGCAAAGTTCTTTTATTACAGTTTCTGTATCGCTCCATGAGAAAATCATCGATACATCATCTGGGACAAAGCCTATATTGCCTTTTATTTCATGGTAACCATGTATTTTTAAAACCCCGCTAATACCCAATAGTATCGATGTTTTTCCTGCACCATTCGAACCGATAATTGTTATTGAGCCTCCAGGCCTTAGATCTATTTGGGGAATATATATTTTTCTTTTACCTCTTCTTATATATGCGTTTTTAATAGTTATTTTTCCTCTCCCAGAGCTTTGTGGATCAATTTGTTCGAGGTCATCTATATTTATTTGGCGCTTCTTTATGGAATTGATTCTATATGTTTTCCATCCATCTAATCTAGTCTTCGCCGTAGCAATAATTATTTTTCCATGACTAACTAGCTCCTTTAATAATTCGGAAACCATTACTTTGTTTCGAGGGTCAAGAGCTTCAAAGGGCTCGTCGAAAAAGACTATGTCTGGATCGTAAATGATTGTCTTCAAAATTTCTAACACTCTTCTTTCACCGTAGCTCATATCGGAGATCCTTTTTGTTAACATATATTTGTGCTGATCTAATTGTTTAAACAATGATGTATTCTTCTTATTAGTATAGTAAATTGTATAAATTAATTCCTCAATTCCCGTTTTTCCAACATTAATGATCCATGGTTCTTGTGGGATGTAATAGTTTTTTCCATCTACAACTATTTCTCCCTCAATTACTATATTGTAAAGATCAGGGGCTATGCCTGAAAGAGTTTTTAAAAGAATAGTCTTACCTGCTCCAGTTTTCCCCACGTACAAGTTTTGAGAAGGTTCATGAACCTCTAAGTTTTCAGGTATTATAATTTGTTCATCTAATTTTATTCTAACATTATTAATTAGTATATTTGCCATTCTTAATCATCCAATTTATGACTAGCTGTTATGATTGATAGAATTTTCTCCACGGTTTCAATACTGGTAATAATATTATTCCACCTATCAATATCAGTATCGTTCTTTCAACGGGATAAATATATGCTACACTTTTCCATATACTTATCCAGAAATTATATATATTAATGTCTGAGAACAAGTTATCTATTTCTTTAACTATATAGAGATACATTATTGAGAATCCAAGACTGCCTCCTACATGGTCAGCTAATACACCATATATAATAGCTCCTAGTTCTTTAAGCATGGGAACTTTTTGTTTAAACAAATAATATATTACAAGATAAGCTATCGGAACTACCCCGTCATAGTATAGGTATTCAATGTACTTGTCTATAAAGAATATATGTGCTAGTGCAAATCCTAGCAATCCTGTATATAGTATTGCTAATGATAATAGTGGGGAATATTTTCTGAATGTCAACGATACAATCCATGATAAGATCAGCGGGAGGAAATAAAAGTACCCCAACAAACCAACTATGCTTGGATTCACTAGTGGAGTAAGTATTAACGAAATAATTACAACTAGTAATCCATGGAAGGGATTAAGAAACAATCCTATGATAGTTCCTGATAATGCGCCGAGCGTGATTGCCCCACTAAATCCTATTATTGGAAAAGCAGGTATCACTGATAATACTAGAACCAATGCTGAAAATGATAATATTATCGATAGATCTCTTATTTTTAGCTTCATCATTTTCCGTCCTCCTAACGTTTTTCTTTTAATTTTTCTTCTTTATTAGAAAGTATTTTTATAAGTTATGGTTTATAAGTTATGGAGTTATTAAGGCACAATACGACTTCTATATCTACAATAATGTATTCATAGATCTAATAAATATATGTATTAAACTAAAATAAATAAATGAATTAATTATGACGTGACAATTATATTTTCTTCCAACTCGCTATTAGTGCTCGCAAATAATCTCCTACATCTTCACATGAATCCGCTGCTTCCTCGAGATCTTGGTTTAGATCATGAATAAGTAATGCTAATGTAAACGGTTTAAGTTGTTCAGAATATTCGAGGAGTTTTCCTCGATTCTCTAGATTTACTTGGTCAGCTTCTTCTTCTAACCTCTCTATATCATTTATCAACCTTACTGCTTCTTCATATTCTCCACTCATTGCACTTTTTATTGCCTTGTTCACCTTCTCAGCCAATTTAACAACTTTATCTATAAGTTTCTCTATACCTTCCCTGATTGGTTGTGGAATCTCGAGGTACGGTATGATTATTAGTTCGCGGGCGGCTTCCTTGATCCAGTCTGCAACAGAATCTATTCGTTTAATGAGATGAAAGAAGTCCTCTTTGAACCCTGGATCTATTCTGGATTCTTCGAGTAAATCAATTATTTTCTTCCTAACAATGTCTGCTTCACTCTCAATTTTCATTGTATCCCTTAATTTTTTGCGTGCCTCGCCAATTCTCATCTCATTTAATAACTTAATAGCATCTAGGAAGGAACTAGTCAAATCACTTAGTTTATCCACTAGTTCGTTTAGCAAAATAATAATTTGTTCAGGCAATATGTCTCTGAGCAATACTGTTTCCCTCATTCTTGCTCTATATAAGTATGAGAATATAAATATAACAATTGATGAGGGATGAAAATGCCTAAGCCTAAGATAAAACTACCTGAACCATCATTCGAGACTTGTTTATTAAAGATTATATCCGAGAGGAAAAGCCATCGAAAATACCGAAAAGAACCATTAGCGTTAAATGAGCTATCAACGGTTTTATGGAGCTCTTATGGATGTATAGATGAAGATTGTAGAAGGAGAACCGTTCCTTCGGCTGGTGCAACTTATCCAATGGAGATCTTTGTATTTGTTAGAGAAAATGGCGTAATAGGTTTAGAGCCTGGAATCTATTATTATGATCCATTAACCCATAGTATTATATTAATCCGTAGTGGTGATCAAAATAGGAAACTATATTATGCATGTTTAAATCAGAAATGGGTATTAGAGGCACCGATAAATATTGTTATAACAGCTGTTTATGAAAGAACAACCTCGTGGTATGGTAGGAGAGGGTTTAGATACATTTATATGGAGGCAGGACATATTGGTCAAAACATATACTTGGCCGCCACAAATCTAGGGCTGGGAACAGTTGCTGTAGGAGCATTTAATGATGAGCAAATCAAGACTATAATTGGACTAAACAATAAATATCTAGTCCTATATGTGTTCCCAATAGGGAAAATCTAATAGTAGATCAGATCCAGTTTAGAATCATAACCAGATTCCATGATTTTTTGTTTTAATTTCCGGGATCAATAATTAATCTATTAATCAAAAAATATTGTATAAGTAACTATTAGCAAAAAATATAAAATTATTGAAAATATTAAAAACAAATGTAAATATTAATACTCAGATAGAAGGAGTTGAAATTGTTTCTGAGAAAATACAGTTCAGAAGCTAAGAAACTAAGAATAAAAAGAAAGGAACTGGAAGATGAATACCTAAGTTTCTATGCAGACCTAATAATTAACTTATGCAAGTTACAACCTAGAAAACTATATGTTGTAGGATTTTTCGAAGAGAAAAACAATATGATCTACGATGTAGAGGAGGGAGTTATAATAGAAGATGGAATACCATACTATGTGAATAAGGAGAGAGGAATAAAAGAGAAGCTAAAGGATCCGGAGGATATAAAATTAGCTGTTAAAATGGCGCTGGGAGAACTATTGTTACTAGTTGATCCTCAGAGAGTTGTAAGTGATGTGTTGAGCCAGTTGGTTAGAAACGACGATTATTTAAGGGCGATTAGACTTTAGAGACAAAATATTATCTGGTGTTGTAACAGTTATTGTTGCAACTCTTTTTCTATGATATAATCTAACACTGCGAATATAGACTACGTAATCTGGATGAGTCAACGATACTTGCCTATTAATTTTTTCAGCAATTACTTTTATAGCGTCTAGAGAGTGAGCAGGCATACGGGTCTCTTGCCAGTAGAGTCTGCCTCTTAGACTTATCCGATACGTTTTATCTTCTGGGATCTTTTTCTCGGCTAGCTCGGCTGATTTCTCGGCAACAATTTCAACATATGGATCAACAATTACATCGATTGGTATAGCACGATATATTATACTTAGTTCTTCTTTTTTCTTCCTTAACTCCTCTACAGCTTTATATGGATCATCGACTTGTAATAATATGACCGAGGTCCCCGCATCCACAACTCTATAGTTCCCTATAATACTTCTCAAAATAGATAATACGTATCGATAATTCTCAAGCCCCGGCTCATGTGTTATCATTAGATTAAACGACAATACATATCGCCACCATATTATTTCGATAGTCAATATCTAATCACCGTTAAACATATATTAATAAATATATCCTATATGTCCCTACAATCTAGTGTTGAGAGTTAAGGCAAACAAGATACTATATTATACCTTTATATGATTATATTTCAATAGAAAATGGAAGGTGGCATCTTGTGATTGCAAGGATAGGTAGGAAAATAATCGTTTTACAGGAAGCTCCGACTCATTGGGATATAAGATATGCTCTCGAAGACGTGAACCATATATTGTTGACGAAGGAGTATAAGCCAATATATTTCTTCGAAGGAACACCTGCTATAGGACAGGGCGGATTCTCAGTGATCGTGAAACTTGACAGAGAAATGAAGGATGAGGAACGAAGAATATTGAAGCGCTTACTAAGTAATAGAGGAATAAAAGTTATCATGGAGGATTAATCCTATGGCGGAGAACCTGATGATTTATAAAAAGATCGTTGAAGAACTTGAAAAGAGGAATCCAGTAGCATTAGCAACAATAGTGAATAAAGAAGGAAGCGGGCCCAGAGATCTTGGTTCAAGCCTGGTTTATACAGTGGATGGAATCAAAATAGGAACTATCGGTGGAGGACATATTGAGAAAATAATTATTGAAGAAGCTAAGAAAGCCTTACAGGAGGGTAAACCTAGAAGAATAAAGCTTGCACTGAGAAGAGAAAATATTCCCCACGACGCGATCAAGACAAACCAGTTATGTGGAGGAGTAGTAGAAGTGTTTATAAACATAATAAATCCTCCCCCTAGATTAATCATCACAGGCGGAGGAAACGTTGGCAAACCAATAGCTGACATAGCGAACATATTGGGTTATAAAACAATAATTATAGATACCGATCCTAAATTAGCCAATAAAGAAAGATTCCCCTACGCCGAGAAAGTATTAATTGGAAACATAGTAGAAAAAATAGAATCAATTAAATACTCACCATACGACATAGCTGTTATAGCGTATGGAGAAGTAGAAACAGATTATCAAACACTGAAGACACTAGTAAAAAACAAATTCCCAGGACATATATGGGCACTATGCAGTAGAACACGTGCAACATGGATGCTTAAACGACTCGTTGAAGAAGAGAATATTGATCTGGATAACATAATAGATAGATTACATATGCCTGCAGGATTGGACATAGGAAGCGATACCCCTGCAGAAATAGCCGTAAGTATATTATCGGAAATTATATGTGTCCTGAAAAAATGCAGTATACCCGTTAAATCAATGAATATAGCTAAGAAATGGTGGGAAGCCTATAAAAGAGAGAAATCCAAGGCTCAATATAAGTAGAACTGTTTTAATTCAACTATAATCTTTCTTCTTTATATCTTTATATTCAAGGTTAAATAAGGTTAACATGGGGGATGATATGATCGGGAAAAACGTTAAGGGAATACTTTATTTTCATCCTCTATGTACTTCAAGCATTAATGTGCTAGAATACATAGATAAAAAGCCAAATATCAGAGAAAAACTGAATATAATAGCACTTACCAGGGAATATTACTCTGAACAACTCAAAATAATTCCCAGCGTCCCAGCACTTGCAGATGCCAATAATAATATTTTAGCAATCGATCCATTAGAGCCTCAACTAGTAGAAGCGTATGTGAATGAAGACCATGAAATAGTTAACAAATATATACCTAACAGTAAAGATGATGCTCTTGAAAGATTCATCAACTCAATTCTAGCTAGTAGTTATCTAACCTCAAAAATATTAGTCTATCCAGAAATAGTTACCAAGTTAATTTATTCGGAGTTCTCCAATATAGCTCTTAGAACTAGGTTATATAGCAACACAGCATTAGTAGAAATCTTCAAAAACTATATCCGAGAAAATATCGGTTTAGTAATGGAAAAAATAAACCATTATGTTCCCCGTATCGTATCTTATAATTATTTAAGAGAAATCATATTGGTTTATGGAATAGAAAATATCAATCACGATACGGTAATTAATGATAAAACAATTCTATTATGGTTGCAGGCGAAGAATTCTATTGGAAGAGCATATATGTACCATGAGCTTTTACTAAACAAAGATAAGAAAAGGATCGACAAAGCATTAAATACTATTATTGATATATTAGAAGAGAAAATCGACAAATATATTTCTAAACTCCTAGAGGAGTTGGAATTTATAAAGAGCAGAAGAGATCTTGTTAAGAAATATATTTAAGTCATGGATAACTTCTTCAGAGATAATATAATGCGATCAATATAAGGGCTATTCCAGAGAAGAACTCTATAATAGCTGATTTATCGATAAGAAAATCAGTAACAGCCCTCTTCTTATTCAATAACGTAGTTATAATCCAGATAATTATTAAAGGAGTTATGAAGAATAAGTTATAGATCATAAGTGCCGGTATAGAAATATATAATGGATAGTCCCTGATAATTGATGCAAAGATCATCAGCGGACCCGAAGTACATGGAAGCAGAACAGTCACAGACAATAATGATAGTAAGGCCGCGGTAATATAGGGATTCTTTATAACACGCTTAGTAATATCTAGTCTATTACATAGTCTACACTCCATTTCTCTTTTATATCTCCTTCCAGCATCAATAATATAATATATGCCTAGAATTAAGGCTATGATCAATAATATTTTGTAAGGTAATATTTGGGCAATTGTTTTAAAACCTAAGCCCATAGCCAAATATCCAGCATAAATTATCAATATAAAAACAATAGATGGCCCGAATACTTTTCTCCCAGTAGCTAACAATGTTATTATGAATGAGAAATATAGTGTCAGTGTACATGGATTAACTGAGTCGATCAAGGATAGGATTATCAAAGGAACAATTAATTGAGAGATCTCATAGTGTTTTACTACTTCTACACTGGTAGACCACTTCGCTTGGTTATTCATGAAACAATATCCATCATATTTTAGATAAGTATTTATGAACGACATATGATCTTTTATGATGAGATCGCCCATGTATCCTTGACCTGCAACATAAATAGGAATAGTCTTGTTCATATTAGTTTTCATGAATTGGTTAATGAAGGATTTATCCTCGTATTCTCCTATGAGAACCGCTGTTACTGTACAGTTATACACAATAAATACTGTTGGAACGTATCCTGGAAGACCTGCATTCGTTAGTTTTATAAACTTCTGATAACAAGTCGTATTAGTATTTAGATCACAAAAATAAAGATGCTCACTACCATAGGTTTCATTGAGGAACTTTATCATTGCTCTACAATGTGGACATGTATGTAGACCGTAGACGTAGAAATAGTAGTTGTCACTGGTAAGTGAATTAGATAATTTATCTCGGCTAATAACTTGTCTCTCAATACCATTTATTATATTAGAAGATAACATTATGGATAAACATATAAATATCAGGAAAATTATTAAAACCAGATTCTTTATCATTGTTTATTTCTCTCCTATACGCTATATGTATCAATAAATTATAATTATGATAATATTAGATTCCTTCTTATCACGGCCTCGTCTTTTTATGAAATCTCTTCGTGATCAAGATCTGATTCTATTTTTGTAAAACACCCTTTGCATGGCTGACTAGATCAGTAGATATATGTATGTGAGTATAGTTGCTATTATTGCTGGTATTAGTGAGTATTTAAATAGCACGTATAATGCTTGTTCTATTCTATATCTTCCGAAAGCGTTCTTAACTATGGCTACTAGTAGAACTATTCCTAAATATTTAGCTACTAATATGATAACACCTGGTATTGATAGATGCGGGTATGGGTATGGTCCTCCAAGGAGTATGTATACTATTGCTATAATTGTTATAGTTATGTCTAGATCGTGTAATAAACGGCCTATTCCTAGAATTGGGCCTGAGAATTCTGTTTCAAAACCCGCTATGATCTCTTGTTCGGCTTCGGGTATATTGAATGGTTGAAGCATGCCTTTAGCTTGTAGGCTCACTATTGCTGAGATCAGTGCTAATAAGAGTAATGGGAAAGTGTATGGGTTAATCCAATATTGCCAAATATTCTTGGATGCCGTGAATACACTATAGATCGGTGATGCATTCTTACTCGTTATTGCAACAGGAACCAATAATGCTGTGAAATATGCTGGTTCACAAATTGTTACGAATGTTAATATCCGTGACACACCTACACTAGTATAGGGGCCGGGCATAGATAAGCTCATCAATATCATCATGAAAGGTATCCATAGACAACATATGTACATATATACTAGGAAATCATAGTCTCCATAAATTCTAAGTGGGCTCAGCGGAAATAATGGCAGGACAGCTATTGCTGCTGATAATCCAAGTAAACCAAAAATCTTCGCCAACATCGGCATACTATACTTGTTTACAACTTCTTCTTTTACATGCAGTAGTTTCCATAAATCATATAGGGGCTGAAGTATACCTGCAGGCCCAACATATGTTGGACCCATTCTTTTCTGCATTCTAGCACTTAATTTTCTGAAAAGATATTCTGTGAATAGTGCTAATGAAAAAATAAATAGCGCTCCTGGAAATATCAATAATGTAATAAACCACATTATTAGTTCCTCCATTCCATCTCACCTAATAACAACATATATTATTCCCAAAACGATCGATATAATCAACAATAATCCATACCATGAAAACATAAAGTCTACCCAATCCTGTAGACTACCAGTATGCATGCGATTCAATAAATAACCATATAATCTCTTAGCAAACCTTTTCATAAAGCCCCAGTATAAGTTACCGGGGCCAGGTGTTGGCTCTTTAACAACGCTTTCCGGCTCACCAGACAAGTACATATCGGTTACTCTTCTTTTCTTTGATTGGACAAGAAGCAATATAATGAATAATATGATGAATCCAGTTAACATGTATAAAGATAAATATAAAGCTATAAGTCCCGGATCAGCATATCTAATCTCATATACGAACATTTATCACCACCCTCTTAGAACATGTTATTTTGTTCCGAGAACAGACCAATACTTCATTACACCTCCGGTTGAAAGTGATGAGTAAATAGATGAATAAATAGAATTCTTGATCCATGGATAGAGTATTCCTAGCAACAACAATACTATTGCTAGTGATAATAGTAGTATTTCGATCCCTTTCAACTCTATTTTTCTGTACTCTCTACTAGATGTAGAGAATACGATGCTGTACATAGCTTTAGCGTATCCTAGGATACTGGTAGCAGATATTATGATCACAGCAATAGCTGGAATAATCATGTTTGCCTCCATAAATGCTTGGTATATTAACAGCTTTGAGAAGAACCCTGAAAACGGTATAAGACCCATAAGGCTTAAGAACCCAAATATGAAGGCTAAGCTTACCAATGGATATTTTCTACCAACTCCTTTCATTTCATCCATATTCCTAGTACCAGCAGCGTCGATGAATACTCCGCTAGACATGAAAAGCAAGGCTTTACCTATTCCATGAGTTATTATGTGATAAGTCATAGCTGTTAATCCAAGCAGTACTGCTGCTTCATTATTTGTTATGAAACCTATTGATGCAGCCATGTAGATTAAACCGATATGGCTAATAGTACTATACGCTAAAAGCCTCTTAATGTCTCTCTGATACATCATCATTAATGCGCCGATAAAACCTCCTAGGAAACCAAGTATTAACAGCACAAGCAATACTATTTCTCTATAATATATTGATAATGGAGAATACTCTCCGAAGAGAGTATATAGAAATCTGACCGTTGCATAAACACCTATATTAACAACTAGACCAGATAACGCTGCTGAAACAGGTGTTGGTGCCTCAGGATGAGCATCAGGCAACCAGAAATGGTTGGGAAACAGTGCCGATTTATATGTGAAAACCCATAGTGATAATGAAACAGCTAGTAGTGCTGAAGCACCAATTGATGCTAATCCAGGCACTCCTGAAACATATAACGAATAGTTTCTATAAGCTAGGTCAGCCATGTTTAGTGTTCCATAAACTCCATATATTAATACTAGCCCGATGAAATATACTGTTGTAGCCGTTGCACCTATAATACCATATTTGATAGCTGCTTCAACAGCTTCATGTTTATTCTTATAGTAAGCTACTAATGCATAAGCAGATATACCAAGTACTTCCAGCATAACGAATAAGTTGAATACATCACCAGTATATAGGCAACCAAGCATTCCAGCATTTAAACCAATCAATAAAATATAGTACCACTCAGGCTCGTCGAAGTGTTTATTATACCATATACTATAAATTGTGATCCCAAGCATTAACCATGCAGTAAATAATCCAATGACCGCATTGAATTGATCGACTTCATAAACTATTCCCAACGGAGGAATCCATCCACCAAACAAGTACATTATTGGCTTATCAGTACTTATCGCTACCCAGTAAATTATCGTTGACGAGACCGCTGCAAATATTGATGATATTAGAGCATATATTCCTGGAAACTTCTTATGCCCAAATATTTTAGCTAATAGGGGTAGGGTGAAAGCAAACAATGCGAGTACTGGGACTGTTAATCCTGTCAAGTCATATCCTAGCCTGAACAAATCCATACTATCTCACCACCTAATCTAATCGAATACTTTTTTCGAGAAATATTCAAATTTAGAGGATATCATTTTCCGAGCAGTTTCGGGATCAGTTGTCTTAACATTTATCCAGTGAACATAATAGTGTTTATTATTAGGATCGATATCAACAACAACTGTTCCCGGAGTATTAGTTATTGAGTTAGCTATGGATGTTATAGCATAATCTGATTCAACACTATAGGGAACCATAACTATCCCTGGATTAACAGGCATTCTTGGATGAATTATCCTATACATTACATCTAAGTGGCTCTTCACTTCTGCTACGAAGAAGTAATAAATTGCATATACTATAAGCCAGAACCATCTCCTAGGATCAAATACTTTTAATGGATTCTGTATTGTGAAGCTCGAGAAAAACCCAGCTATCACCAACGCAACTACTATTCCAGACACTATATCATATGGTGATATGCTTCCACTGAAAACAATATATGTTATAAAAGCTAGTAGGGCAACAACAAATATTCGAAGAACCCTCATATGATCACCCTCTAAGTCTTCTAACCTCCCTCATATCTAGTGTACCATATAATCTATAGATCTGTAGCGCGAGGAAGACGAGAAACAGCGTTACTGCCAAGCTGATAACTATAGCAGTCAAAACAAGGGCTTGTGGTAGAGGATCAACAGCAATGCTTGCAAAGTATTGTACACTCTCCTTTGTTGCTTGAGCATAATTCACTAAGACCGGGGGTCTTGAGGGTTGTAGTGGTGAAAGCCATCTACGGTACCCAACTATTAAAGCCATCGTATTAGCTGTGTCACCAAATATTGTTAATGCTATTATCTTCTTAGCTAGATTCGGCTTAAAGAATATGCCATATAGAGATAATCCTAGGTTAAATATCATTGATAATACAACCATTGTTAATAAGTAAGTGTTGAGATCGATCATTTCTCTCCACCCCTTCTATAAGCTCTCTCAGGAATAGTGATTAGGAGGAAGACTATTGTGAAACCAGCCATTACAGCGAAGAACTCGAATATGTTGAAGAACCATAGAGAACCACTAATAAGTTGTCCATCTATATATGCTGGCAAACCAATATCTGCACCAGGTTTAGGTTGGTTCTGTAAAACATATGCATGGACTCCAGTTAAGCATCCTATTAGATAAGCTATAATAGCTACTAAACCTATACCTGTTAATCCAATACTTCTAATAATAAGTAATGTATCCTTAGAAATTCCTCTCTCTATGAGGAAGTATTGAGAGAAAATAAACAATACTAAGACAGGGGCTACAGCCGCTGTGGCTCCTCCCTGGAATCCTCCGCCCGGAGTTAAGTGTCCGTGTAAAGCGATGGAAGCTGCTACAGCGATTATCATGATAGCAGTTATTCTCGTAACAGTTTTGACAATTAATGATAAGCCTAGTTCTCCCCGTGGTTTAACATATTTGATGGTGCCCCTAGCCATAGCTATTGATCCAATTATTGCTAGGTAGAAAACCGTTGTTTCAAACACGGTATCTAATCCACGGAAATCCCATACTATACTTGTCACAGCTTCTGGAGACATCACTGTTGATTTAGGTTGCCAAGGATAATATGCTAGCGTCAAATACTTTTCGGCAAGCTCTCGAACACTATACGTTGGTATAAAATATTGCCCAGCAAAAGTTACTATAAAACTTAGAGCTAAGATAAACAATATCATTACTAATACTCCCAAAGCTCTATTCATGGCTTCTCCACCTTCTCAGTCTTGCTTAGTAGTATAAGTATAACCGCAGGATACAAACCAACAGCAACAGGTACATAGACAAGAACAATATCGGGAGCCATAAGCATATAGTAGATGAAAGCATAAATAGTGCTTTGAACAGCTGAGAAAATAACAGCTCTAACAAGGTTTTTCTCGGTAATTGCTAAATATACTGCTACTACAGAAAACAGTGATGCAAGAGCTGTCATAAGTAGCATTAATGATTCATAGGATTCAATCATTCAGAACCACCTCTCGAAGATTCTTTAACACACATGGATTCATCTAATTGATCAATGATGCATGGCTCAACACGTACAATACCAGACCTATGCGATGCCCTAGCTAATGCATGACTACCTGCGGGACCCAAGATCAGGATCAATATCGCAGTTACTAGCCCACCACCAGCAACAAACCACCTATAAATACCCAAGCACCCGCATCCAGTAGCTATTAACGATGCACCAATGAGAGGGACAAATGCGCCCCAAATAGTACCAATTGTAGCAGCATGTAGTCTTAAATAGAAGTTTTTGAATCTATTCATACCTATTGCTGCGATCAAGTCTGCGACAGCACCTATCCCGATCATAATCATTCCTATAACTACAAGTACATCTTCGAACACTACTCGCCCACCTCCTTCTTCTCCAAATACTTTGAAATGTATATGTCTAGAGAATATATCCACAAAGCAAGCACAATCGCTGTCCCGATCAATATTGGTTCTCTGAAAATAATTGATAAAACAACTAGGAAAGCAGCTAGATCATACGACATAGCATCAATAGCAAGAACGTGATCAGGAATTGTAGGCCCCTTCAAAGCTCTAATAGTATATAGGATAAATGCTACAATATATATTGGCAAAATAACATATAAGAATTGGAGAATAATCATCATATCCAATCTGCTCAGCCCCCTATTTTCTTCAAAGTATTCAAACTTAGATCCGAAGAAGTTATCTTCTCAGTTGAAGCCAAACGATACTCGTTAGTTGTAACATATGCTCTAACTGGGCAGACAGAGACGCATCTATAGCAGTATACGCATCTAAAGTAGTCTATTACAGGATAAATCCTGCGAGGATTCTTTTTAGGAACCTCGTATCCCTTAGGTATAGGAGTCATTTTAATAGCATCAGCTGGGCACTCTATAGCACATAGACTGCAACCAATACATTTCTGTAAATCAGCATAGTGTCTACCTCTGAAATCTGGTTCAATAGGTGTCTCCTTCTTCGGGTACTCTATTGTTGCTGGTTTACCTAATAGGTTTCTAAGTATTAGAGAGAGAATCTTGGGTTTACCCGTTTCCGGCCACCTCCTGCAAGTTCTTTTATGGGGACTTTTCTACGAGTATTATTTTCTAGATCAATCACTGTTACACGCTCCATACAAGAGATACATGGGTCTAGAGAGACAAGTATTACTGGTAAATCAGCTATAGTATGCCCAACGTAGAGATATCCAGAGTTTATGATGTTTGTGAAACTCGGAGTCTTAATCTTTAATCTGTAAGGCTTAGGTTTGCCATCACTCATAACATAATAGGTTAACTCTCCACGAGGCGCTTCCACCCTTGTAAAAGCTTCTCCTGGCGGAAATCTTCTCGGCAACCTTCTCTCATCAGGGACAGGATTGCCATCATTTGGTAAGTGTTCAAGTATGTATTTAGCCATGTTTAAGCTCTCAATTGCTTCATCCCAGCGAACAATCATTCTCGCCCACGAATCTCCCTCATTTCTAGTTACCATGTTGAATGGAATATCGCCGTATACCTCGTATTTTTCAGAGACGCGCACATCTATTTTTACACCAGAAGCTCTAGCGGGTGGACCCACAAAAGTATATCTTGTAACATCACTTCTCTTAATAACTCCTACATCCACAAGTCTCTTCAATATAGTATCGTCTTCCATGAACAATTTCTTATAGTAGTGTAGCCTAGGTAGAACCTTATCAATGATCTTTAATAGTTTATCCTTTTTAACACTATCAATATCTCTCCTTACACCACCGATCATCATATAGTCTGATAAGACACGGTTTCCCGTAATGATTTCTTTAGCCTTCATAATGTTTTCACGATCAAGCATAATATTCATGAATAAACTGTCAAAACCAATGATCTCAGCCATTACAGCATTGATCAACATATGGCTGTGGACACGTTCAAACTCCATAGCCAATACACGGAGATACTTAGCTCTCTCATTAGGATGCATATCCAGTATTTCTTCGAGAGCTCTAACATAGCAATTAGCGTGGACAAGATTACATATACCACACACACGAGCCACTATAAAGATGTCGCGGTAAAACGTGTTTTTCTCGCCTAACTTCTCGATTCCACGATGATTATAACCAGTATTAATCTCCACATTAACAATTTCTTCTCCATCAGCATAAGCTTTTAGAAGAACAGGTTCATGAAGAGCTGGATGCTGGGGACCAACAGGTATTTCTAAAGCGTATGGTACCTCTATAACCTTAGTTATAGCCACCTCACTACACCTCAGCATCTTTTCTCAATGGATAAATACCTTTCTCAACAAGATCAACTGGTACAAAGAAGCCTCTTCTAAGTGTATTATTTCCTCTAAACACAATACCCATTAAGTCATAGACTTCAGCCTCAGCGTTTAGTACTCCAGGTATCATATCTAGTAAAGTATCAATTTCCGGCTTATCTCTAGGAATGAATGTGCGGAAAACAACTACTTCTTCACCTGGAAGAAGAACTACATAGTAGTCTAAACGAATTTTTCCTTGATCCTTAAAATCTGTAGCAATAATATTTGACACATAAAAGTTTTCTAAACCAATATTATCAATTAAATCCTTAAATAAACTCCTCAAATCTCCAGCTTTAAAAACAAATACTTTCCTATTAGGCTTAACCATTTCTTCTGAGACAAAATATTTTCTCAGAAAAGAAAGCTTATCGGAACTCATATAGATCACTTCTCAGCTTTTGTTTCACCTGACTCTAATCTCTTCAACAATTTAACTATACCATCCAAGATAGCTTCCGGTCTAGGAGGGCATCCGGGAACATAAATATCTACTGGAATAACCTTATCTGTCCCGGCTAGAACACTATATGAGTTATGAAAGACCCCACCACTAATAGCACATGCTCCAACAGCTACTACAAATTTTGGATCAGGCATTTGTTCATATAGCCTCTTCAATCTCTCAGCCGCCTTCTTAGTTACAGCGCCAGTAACCACTAATATGTCGGCATGTCTAATGCTTGGTGCAAGCTTTATCCCAAATCTCTCAGGGTCATAAAGTGGTGTAATTGCCGCTAAAACCTCAATATCACAGCCATTACAAGCACCGGTATTGAAATGGATCAGCCATGGAGTGTAACGTATAATTTTATATTTGCTATCTCCCCCATCTTTCGGCGACTCTCTGGTAATAGTTTCTTGGCTCTTTAATTCATTCACCAAATTTAAAACACCTATTATGGATTATTTCGGAATTGGCTATTTATTAATGATGTTAGGATGCTCTAACAATATGGGAAATCTGTGGGAAAACATAAATCAAAACGTTAGCATAATATTGTTTCCAAACAACGAATAATTATTTGAAACTAGCATTCTACGAAGGTTTGACTGATTTGGGCAACGTTGACGATGTCAAGCGAAAAATATATGTTTACTTGCTTACCTCAAACGAGCCTAAAAGTGTTAGAGAGATAGCTGAAGCACTAAATATGGCGCCAAGCAGTATTCATTATCACTTAAAGAAAATGGTTGAGGACGGAATAGTTAAGAAAGCATCTAGAGGATACACGATCAATAAATTGGTTAGTATTGAGGGATACATTATTATTCATAGAAAAATCCTCCCAAGACTCTTCATCTACTCACTCTTCTTCCTAGGCTTAACAATTGGAAGTATTATCGAGATAGTGTTGGATAAAAACTTCAATATAGATAGATTGCTCCTACTTATATCCTCAATATCCGCATTTACTCTCTTATTATATGAGAGCATAAACGCTTGGAGAAAACTATGATCACAGGTGTCCAAGTATTCGAACAACATTGTCCAATGCTTAGCTATAACTAGAATAATAACAATGAATCTATAAATAGGTGAGCAGATTATGGATGGATCAAAAATCATAATTCTTGGAGCAATAGCGCTTATAGTAGGCATTCTACTACCAATAATGATGCATACCATATTCTTTCAGGGAACAAGGAATATTGGAAATAATATTAGAACAGGTATTGAAGTAAATGTGCCTAAGATAGAAGAGATGAACAGCTTCTCCTCTTATAGTGAGCTATTAAACTATTTAAATAAAACATCGGTATCTATTTCATCTAATCCAGAAATTAAAGGAGTATCTAGCATAGAAAAATCAATAGTGTTTTTAACAACATATGTTTCTACAGGAGAAACCTTATCATATGAGGCTCAACCAGGAACGTCTGGGAGATATTCTAGCACTAATGTACAGGTTATGGGTATTGATGAACCAGATATTGTTAAGACTAATGGTAAAATAATAGCTATAGCTAGAGGAAACACTGTTTATATAGTTGATGCTCTACGAAACATTTATGCTGGTAAAATAGTTTTGAACTCTACAATTAATTCAATCTACTTATCAGGAAATAACTTAATTGTACTGACAACTATGAATAGAGAATTCAATATATTGAAAAAGATAGTAAGTGAAAACACGACATTCACTATAACTTTCCAAGCACCGAGATGGATTAGTGAAATATATGTATTCAGCATATCTGATCCTAAGCAACCGGTTAGACAATACAATATCTCTATCACAGGTACAATAGTTTCTTCCAGACTTAAAGACGATATTCTCTATATTATTACACAGCAGCCAGTATATGATAGAATTATTACTATCCCATTAATTGGAGAACACTTACTACCACCTGAGAAGATCTATTTAGTAGATAAACAACCCATCCACTACACAAACATAGTTGCTCTGAACATTACAAGTGGTAAATTCTCAGCATACTCCTTCCTAACGGGCTCCACCTCATGGGTTTACATGTCCCATAAACACCTAG
Source organism: Staphylothermus marinus F1 (assembly GCF_000015945.1). Taxonomy (NCBI): domain Archaea; kingdom Thermoproteati; phylum Thermoproteota; class Thermoprotei; order Desulfurococcales; family Desulfurococcaceae; genus Staphylothermus; species Staphylothermus marinus. The sequence continues at coordinate 16,926 of NC_009033.1, read as the reverse complement.
TATTGGCATCTTCTAATCCCTACTGGTTAGCTTATCAAGAACATGCTTTAAGGATCATAGCTAAGTATATGCCGGAAGAAATAAAGAAACAGATCGAGCCCCTTATCGAAAGCAATAACTACTATAAAGCATTAGAAATAATTAACGATTATCTAAACAAACTAGATCAAGAAAACATTACCAAGATAGTGAATAATATAAATGCGGAATTCAACACTTTAAACTTTACAGACTATACAAAACTCTACATACTTGACATTAATCGATTATCATTGAAATATATGGGCGAAATAGAAGTTCCGGGGACAATATTAGATCAGTTCAGCATAGAAGAATACAAAAATAACTATTTGATTGTAGCTACTACTGTTAGAAACTATAAGCTAGTAGCAAGATTCCATACAATAACACCTGCTTCTAATAATAATTTCGAAATAACGGTTACAATAACAGATAGTAGCGGCACTAAGAAATGGTCTATGTTTGTTAATAAATCCTTGGTTGAGCATGGCTGGAAAGGCTTCTTCTCAGTAGTTCCGAAGCAGGTATTGAAATATAATGAATTACACATTATAGGCCTAAGTGATCTAAAAATAATTAGTAAATTATCTAATCTGGCAGTTAACGAAGACATAAAAGCATCGAGGCTTGTAGGAGACTTATTCATACTTGTAACTTATAGACGGGTTGATCCCTTATTCGCAATTAATATTTCTGATCCAAGGAATCCCGTGGTATTAGGGTACTTAGAGATTCCAGGATATAATGAGTACCTGCATCCTATATCGAGAAACCTTATATTGGGCATAGGCGTCGATAATGGTAAGCTTATGGTTTCACTATATAATATTAATGATCCAGAAAATATCTTGTTAGTTGCAAAAGCAACGCTCTCACCACTATTATCGCCTGTTCTACAAGATTATCATGCATTCACTATTGATCCGGAGAAGAAGCTTGTATTTATACCGGTAGCAACAGCTCTCTTCAGACTTGAAAATGTACGAGCAATAAGTGGAGATGCTGTTGCAGTAATTAAATACAGCAATAACTCACTTGTTGTTCTAAAAATAATAGATCACCCATATATTATTAGAACACTGTATATAGGAGATAAACTATACACGATATCACCATATATGGTTAGAGTTTTCAATGAGGAGACATTGGAGTTAATCAAAACTATTTGGCTAGGCTGAAAAAGAATTTTTCTTTTTAATAAGAGAACCCGCGATCACCTGTCCAAACGAGATTCCTTCATCATTCGGAGGAATCCTTCTAGGCAGAAGAGGTTCTAAATCGTGCTCTCCTAAGCTATCCTCTAATCCTTTGATAATGTATGTATTTACTGCTGCACCTCCAGAAACAACTATATGATCTATTCTCCTACCCTTAATCAATTTATGAGCTAATTTACCCATCCAATATCCATAGCTATATAGTATGCTTTTAGCTGTTTCAGCTACCGAGTTATCCCTTACGTTATTGTATATAAGGTGTTCTATTAGATCTTTATATTCTAATACGTATAGTCCATTATGGGTTGAAATATGGAAATGTTCAAGTAGTTTATGAGATTTTGCTTTATCAGCTACTGCTTCTAGCTTGATTGCTGGTTCTCCTTCATAGCTTCTATAAAGACATACTCCGAGAATAGCAGATATCATGTCTAGGAATCTACCAGTGCTTGATGCTTCAATGTATCTACCAGCTTTTACAAGTTTATGTACTAATTCCATTTCAGCAACCAGTCTATGATCAATATTTTCTAGAACATTCTTGATCAGCTTATGTATTTCTTCAAAAACATGTCCCCTACTTGATAGATAACCTGCTAGTATTCTTAATGGGTAGATTGTGTCTCTATCACTTGTTAATGGCAACTTCTCTATATGACCCAGCCTTTTATAATCATATTTATCAGTATTGAATACTAATATTTCGCCTCCCCATATAGTATTATCATCTCCCCAACCAAGACCATCCATAGCTATTCCTAGAACCTCTCCTTCCAAACCATTATCATATGCTGTCCCCAAAACATGTGCGTAGTGATGCTGGACTTCAATAATTGGTAATCTATGTTTCTCAGCGAATTCCATGCCTAATCTTCTCGAGTGATAACTTGGATGTTTATCCACGATAACAATTGTTTTATCTAAATTGATCCTATAGTTCTCGATGAAAAACCCAATATATTTTAATAGTTCTCTCTGTGCATTAAAACTATCCAGATCACCTATGTATTGTGTTAGAACTACTTTATCCTCAAAACCCAATGCTCCAGTATTGTTTAGGTCTGCTCCGAAAGCTATGTATTCACCATCAAGATCTGATCTTATTCTTATCCACATAGGAGCGTATCCACGACTACGTCTAAGAAATACCCATTTACCATTGGTATTCCTCAGAACAGAGTCATCCACTCTATTAACAATTTCTCGGTCATGAATAAGGAAATAATCAACTACTCTCGACAATTTTTCTCGAGCACATTCCTCATTTATACACATTGGCTCACCAGTAACATTGCCACTAGTCATTATGAGAAATTTATCTCTTGTCTCCATCAATAATAAATAATGTAAACCAGTATATGCTACAAATACTCCTTCATGGCTCAACCCCGGAGAAACATATTTTGAAACAGGTGAATCTTCTCTTTTAGGAAGTAGCAGTATTGGTGCTTGAGGGGATTCGAGAATTGATCTAGCTTCTTCATCAATATATACTAGTCTTTCAAGAACACTTATATCAAGACCCATAATAGCGAAAGGTTTCGTAGGTCTATGCTTTCTTTTCCTAAGCTTTAAGACTACACCATCACTTGTTGCCAGAGCAGCTATATGATAGCCACCCAGCCCTTTAACACCAACAATGTATCCTTCATCTATGAGTTTAGCAGTTTCAATTATTGGATCACGTGTCTCAACATATTCCCAATCATTAGTGTATAGATATAGTTTTGGACCATCCACTGAACAACTTATTCCCTGCGCATGATATCTCCGAACATTTCTAATGTCATGATATTCTTTCTCGCATTCACTACATAGGATATATTTAGACATAGAAGTGTTCGATCTATCATAGGGTACCCTATATATCATTGAGAAACGGGGGCCACACCATGCACAACTATTAAAAGCGTATCGATACCTTCTATCGTTGGGATCAAGTATTTCCCTTAAACAATCCTTGCAAATAGCTAGATCAGGTGGTATATTTGATCTCTTAACAGCTTCTCTACTGCTTTTTAAAATATGGAAATCCACATACCCCCTGGGCTCCACATCTTCAATAAATACATCCTCAATAATAGCCGGAGGAGGTTTCTCAACATATAAGTCCTCAATAAACTTATCTATACTTTCCGGAGACCCCTCAACCCATACCTCAACTTCTGAACCACCAATATTTCTAACATATCCTTTCAATCCATGCTTAACAGCTAATCTATGAATAAATGGTCTAAAACCTACGCCCTGAACAAGCCCTATTATAATAAATTTCTTTGCAACAACCATTATTACCAGCCTTTATAAATACAGAAACAAATACCCTACTATAATTAATTACCTCATGTCGATACTATCTTTCAACCAGAATTATTAAGATTAGCACAAATGAATATTTATTATCCAACAAATAACTCGGCATAATAGAGAGGAATAGATAAAACTTTAGCCACTTAAAACTTCATAGTAGAAATACACTGAATAGTGGTTAGGGAAATATGGATAATCTAGTTCTAGACTCACTATATAAAAAACTATACGTTCTCAAAACACTTTCAATAATAGATATTAACTATCTATCAAAATGGGAAATAAGCATTGATGGAGAAAAGAAGATATTGAGTTTACCAATAAGTTTTCCAATAACTAATAGAACTACTAAGTTGAAGATCAAGGTGTTTATTGATCCGGAGAAGGGATTTCCAACTCTACTATTTAATGGAGCTTTCAATGCTCTCATGCTTGTAAATAATGAGTATTATTATGGAGTAGATGTTTACACGAAGAAGATCCCATTATATGGAGTATCTGGTGAAACAACTTTAGAACTCCATGTTTATCCTCAAGGAATTGTTGGCGAAAGATATGAGAAACCATTTATTGATAAAATATTTCTCTTATACATAGATAAAACTATTGAATCATTCATTGATAAGCTTATTTGGCTACTTGATCTCTCGAAGCATGTTGGAGAAGATGTTCGTAGAGAAATCATTAGCTTAGTCGATAATTTCTCAGCTAAAATACCTCTCCAAACCCCTGAACCCATGCATTTCTTAGTAATGAAGTATTATGTAGAGAATAATTTATCTCATTACTCCATGCTATATGATGAATTAATGAGGCTCTCACGAGATGAGCCGGAAAAGCTTAGAGGAATGGGTTATGGAGATATAAATAGAGAAGAAATCAAGAGCATAATTAATTATTTGAAACCTGAACTAGAAGCTGAGCTTAAGAAATTAAGAGAGAAATATGGGAAATATGGACTACTCTATGCAGTAGCTAATGCTCATATCGATGCTGCTTGGTTATGGAGTGTTGAAGATACAGTATGGAAAATGGCTAAAACTATTGCTAAGATAATTACACAGTTTAAAGCCTATAATAAACCAGTATATGTTTTCTCATCAGCACTATATGCTGAATGGCTCAAAGAAAAATATCCTAGCTTATGGAGCGAAGTCGTAAGATTGGCTGATAAGGAGAGAATTATACCAGTTACTGGGATGTATGTTGAAAGCGATGTCTACATAATACCCTCAGAAAGCCTTGCTAGACAGTTTTTAATCGGGCAAAAAACATTCGAAAAACTCTTTGGAAAGAGATCAATTATTGGGTGGCTACCTGATTCATTTGGATTCTCACCCAATCTCCCCCAAGTAATGAAAGAGGCTGGAATAAAATTTTTTGTAACACACAAAGTTATATGGAATGAATACAATAAGTTCCCCTACGACACATTTCTATGGAGAGGTATTGATGGAACAAACATTCCTACACATATAATAACAGGTGAACTAGCTAAAACAGGTGATCCAAAATCAATCCTAGAGCTTTGGAGAGAGTATAGGGAAAAACAAGTAGTTCCAGCGAGAATATATACTTACGGCTATTGTGATGGGGGAAGCGGCCCAACACATGAAATGATTGAAAAACTAGAGTTTTACAGCGAAGAAACTCCTCTAACACCAAGAATTATTCATGGAAGAATAAATGATTTCATTGATAAAATTATGGAAAATAGTGATAAACTACCAGTATGGTATGGAGACATATATGTTGAAACACATAGAGGAGCATACACAACAGATACTTGTATAAAGCAAAAAATATGGATACTAGACTACCTTCTTAGAACTCTGGAACAAATATATACATGGCTATACATTAAAGGATCAAGCTATCCTGAAGAAGAAATAAATAATCTATGGAAAACCCTGCTACTAGCAGAATTCCACGATGTATTATCCGGTACAATAACATATGAAGTACACAAAGATATATGCACTAAATTATCTAGATCAATCACTAAAGCTAAGGAAATGATCAATGAAGGATTAAGAAAACTAGTTAATGATCTGGAAGGAATAATAATCTATAATCCTACACAATGGAGGAGAAGCGAAATTATTGAGATAAACAATAAACATGTAAAAGTAGATGTACCAGGACACGGATACATTATTATCCCCATAAACAACATATCCAAAAACAACAAGGAGAAAGAAAAAGAATCCAAGTTAATAGTTAAAAAAGATAAAGAATACATCCTAGTCGAAAACAAATTCTACAAGATAAGAATCAATATGAATGGATTAATCACTTCAATCTATGATAAACATAGTAGTCACGAACTACTACGAAAACCTTCTGCATTGATCAAGATATATGAGGATCTGCCGAGTGAATGGGATGCTTGGAACATTGATAAACACAGCTTAGAACACTTCAAAGAGTTATTGGCTAATAAAGTATATGTTCACAGAATAGATCCTTATAGGGCAATTATAAGAGCAGAATATACTTATAGAAACAGTAAGTTGTTCATGGACATGATTATCTACGGAGATCATAGGAGAATCGACTTCAAAATAAATGCGTTTTGGAGAGATAAATGGAGATTAGTGAAAATATGGTTTTACCCAGACATAAACTCTACAAGATCAATTAGAGATACACAGTTCGGAGTATATGAGAGACCTACTCATACTAATACTTCTTGGGAGAAAGCACGATTCGAAGAACCAATGCTTTCATGGGCCAGTTTAGAGGATGGAGAACGCGGATTCGCCATTATTAGCCCCTATAAGCATGGAGTATCAATTAGGTTTAACGAGATAGGGTTAAGCCTTATAAAATCACCAGTACTACCAAACCCATTCAGTGATACAGGAAGCATATCAGTCGAGTTCTCAATCCTACCATACAATGGTTCATGGAATACCTCTAAAATACATGTTGAAGCCAAGAAAATACGTGACCCCCTCTACGTATATGTAAACAATAATGGAAGAAACAGTTATAGAAAACTAGAAGAATCACTCATAGAAATAGAACCAGAAAATATTATAGTGGAAAGCATAAAGAAAAGCATCGAAGGAGACAACATAGTTTTACGCATTTACGAATCAGAAAATAAACATGGAATGTTAAAGATTAAAACAAGGTTTGCAATTTCAAGAGCGTGGAGAACAAATATATTAGAAGATAAAATAAGGGAAATACCTGTAGTAAATAATGAAATCAAGTATGATCTTAAACCATTCGAACTAGTATCAATAATGATCCAGCCTGCCTCAAAATAGATTATTATTTAATCAAGTAATTTGAAAATGAGCTTTTTGTAAAGAATAAACAGAAGAATAAGAAGATCATATTATGATCAAGAATTAACTAATAAAGTGATCCTAGTTCTTCCCATACATTCAATATCTCCTTTAGTTCTTTCTCGTCTATTCTTGAAATAGCTACTCCTGCATGAACTATGACGTATTCTCCCGGCTTAAGATCTGGTATTCCTGAAATTACTTCCTTAACTACTCCTCCCATTTTAACTTTTAATATAACTAGTTCTCCCTCCTTTCTCGTCTCCAATACTTCTGCTGGTACTCCCAAGCACATTTTTGTTCTTCCTCTAAGTGCTCTCTATGATTAAGTATTTGATTAAGTTTTCTTTAAATCATCAACAGATTCTCGGCAGGTTTAAAGCATTTGGTTGAACAACTACTTTTCCTCCAACTTCTGTAATTGCTATAACTCTTCCAGCAAGATACTCTTCTTCCGGCACTATAACTTCTCCAATAATTGTTGCATAAGGTTCTCCTCTTCTATGAAGCTCTTCGACGATTTCATCTGCAACTTCATTATCTACTGATAGAATAGCTAAGCCCTCTCCAGCTACACCTAATGGATCGATTCCTAGAGCATCTAGGAATTGTCTAACTTCATCTCTTATTGGTATAGTTGATCTATTAATTACTATTGTATACTTTGTTCCACGCACCCACTCGTTCAACACAATGGATAATCCTCCTCGTGTAGGGTCACGTGCTGCATGTATATGATCCCTATATTTCTCTAATATGGGAAGCACTGTTTTAACAAGAGGTCTTGTATCGCTTCTCAAACCTTGTGCTTGTTCAAGCATTCCAAGCTGGGCTGCGAGAATTGTTGCTCCATGCTCAGCTATTGGCCCTGTAACGATTATTTTGTCGCCTGGTTTTATCTTGTCTATAATGGGTTTCTCAGCTAATCCTATTCCTGTACCAGATATTATTAATCCATCCAAACTCTTCTTCGGCATCACCTTGAAATCTCCACCTATTAATGCAACATTGTTTTCTTTCAATAATTTAATCATAGACTCAAGTATTCTGTCTAGATCATCTCTTGGAAAACCTTCCTCAACAATAATACCATCCATGAAAGCTATTGGTCTAGCACCCATCATTACTAGATCATTCAGTACCCCTGAAACAGCTAAGTGTCCAATGTCTCCTCCCGGGAAAAATAATGGTTTAACTGTGAAATTATCCGTTGATATAACAATGTGTGTGTTCCCAATACGCATACTTGATCCATCATCTAAGACATCTAATCCAACACCATCCAATACTTTTCTCAGATTTTCTGGGACACGATGAACAATAAGTTTCTCAATAATTTCTAGTGTTTCGAAACCACCGCTTCCATGTACTGTAGTAATATATCTACCGATGACCAATCCGCAACACCATTATCTATACAATTATATTGGGGAACTAATAAGTTAGAGCATGTTATGAATGAATTGATTATTTGAGATGAATAGAGATTAACATATTTTATTTACTTAACCATATATGTATGTATTGTACTTATATGTAAAGGGGCATTGATAAGTAATGAGCGGGAATTACCGAATAATTAAACATCCAATTATTGATTTCCGCAGGGGTCGGCGAGTAATTTTCTACTATGAAGACAAAGCTATTGAGGCTTATGAGGGAGAAAGTATTCTAGCAGCATTATATGCTGTAGGCTATAGGGTTTTCTCATATAGCTCGGATGGTAAGAGGCCTCGTGGAGCTTTTTGTATGATTGGGAAATGTAGTAGTTGTTTAAGCATTGTTGACGATGTTCCCAATACTAGAATATGTATTGAGCCTGTTAGGGAGGGTGTTAGAGTTTATAAGCAGAGAGGAATAGCAGAGGTCCCAAGGAAAACAAATTATACTCCTGCCGAAACAGTTGAGATCAATACGGATGCATTAATAATTGGCGGGGGACCAGCTGGTTTACAAGCATCACTTGTACTTGCTGATCTAGGCTTAGATGTTGTTTTAGTAGATGATCATTTCAGACTTGGAGGACAACTAATTAAGCAGACGCATAGGTTTTTCGGAGATAAAAAATTCTATGGAGGAATCCGAGGATACAATATTGCAGAGAAACTCTCAAAACTAGTAAAGGAGAAGAAAAATATACATGTATATACGAGAGCATATGCTTATGGCTTGTTCAGAAACAATATTGTAGGAGTAGCTGTTAGGGGGGATAAACCAGTTAATCTATTGGTCAAGCCAAAAATCATTATAGGAAGCACGGGTGCTTGTGAGAAAACTATTTTCTTCGAAAACAATGATTTGCCAGGCATAATGGGTGCTGGCGGTGCACAAACACTTATGAATGAATATGGGGTTAGACCTGGTGATAGAGCACTAATTATTGGATCAGGTAATGTAGGATTAATTGTTTCATACCAATTATTACAAGCTGGAGTTAAAGTTGTCGGTATCGCAGAGATCCTGCCACATATAGGCGGTTGGTTTGTTCATGCAGCAAAAGTTAGGAGACTAGGTATACCCTTCTACATGAGGCACACGATTACTAAGGCTATAGGTTCTAATAGAGTTGAGAAAGCAGAGATCTCCATGGTTAACGATAAGTTCGAACCAATACCTGGATCAGAGAAAGTTTTCGACGTAGACCTTGTATTATTAGCTGTTGGTTTACAGCCAAACTATGCATTCTATAGTCAAGCAGGAGCTGTATTGAAATATGTTCCGGAACTAGGAGGACTAGCCCCTATAAGGACGAAATATATGGAGACAAGTGTTGAAAACTTATATATTGCGGGAGACGCCAGCGGGATCGAGGAGGCAACAACTGCTTTTATAGAAGGTGAAATAGCAGCATTATCAGCAGCAATAAAACTAGGAGTAGATAAAGAATCTATTCGTAAACGTAGAGACGAGCTTCTAGATTATTTGTGGAACGAATATCGTTTATCACCAGTTGTTTCAAGAGCTAGAGCCGGAAAGCTTAAGGTAACTGTTTCCGAGGAGGAAATGGAAAAGATCCGTAGAGGTGAATATGATGGGATATAAGGAAACAGGTGTTCTATCAATAGATGATTTAAAGGAGAAGGGATTACTTCCAAGTATGGAGAGATTGGAGAAGGGGCCTATAGCAATAGCTGAATGTCCAGAGGAAATACCTTGTAATATATGTGCTAATGTTTGCCCATTCAATGCTATTGAAATGGAGAAAATCTATGATTTACCAAGGGTTAACCCTGATAAATGTATAGGTTGCGGAGTATGTGTTCCTCAATGCCCAGGTTTAGCAATGTTCGTAATAGACTTATCCAAGCCTGGGAAAGCATTGATAACTCTTCCATACGAGTTTTTGCCGGAGCCTAAGAAGGGGTTGAAAGTGAAGCTTCTGAGTCGTGAGGGAAAAGTTGTTGGTGAAGGCGTGATCGTGAAGGCTTGGCAATATGATAAAACATGGACTGTAACAGTCGAGGTTCCCCGCGATAAATGGTTCGAGGTGAGAGCTATATGGATCCCAGAAAAGTGATTGTGTGTAGATGTGAAAATGTTTCTTTAGCAAATATTGAAGAAGCAATAGATAAGGGATACACTGATCTCGAATCATTGAAGAGATATTTAAGAATAGGAATGGGTCCCTGCCAAGGTAGATATTGTTTAGTATTAACTGCTAAGATACTTGCGAGGAAAACAGGGAAAAAGTTTGAAGAATTATTTATGCCGATGAATAGACCTCCACTAACACCTATCGAGTTCAAATTCTTCATGAACAAGTCCTTTACTAAGAGGTGAAACGAGTTGACTCTCAAAACTAAACTGCTCATTATTGGTGCTGGAATAATTGGGGTTATGACCGCAAAGTTTCTAGTGGATAAAGGATTCAACGATATAGTTATTGTTGAGAAAAAATATCCTGGAAGCGGAGGAACATATAGGTGTGCAACCGGTATAAGAGCTAGCTTTACTAGTTTGGAACATGTAGAGCTTATGAAGAGATCAATAAATCTATGGCCTATATTATCAAAACAACACAACATACCCTATAAGCGAGGCGGATATATATGGTTGCTTTCAAGACCCGAACACGTTGAATTGTTTAAGAAAATTGTTGATTTCCACCACAAACACGATATTCCAACAAAGATAATTAGCCCCGAAGAAATTAGAGAAATCGTACCAACTATTAGGACAGATAATTTGTTAGCAGGAGTATATGATCCATTAGCTGGTAAAGCAAGTTGTTTCCTATCTCTACTAAATATTCTAGAATACATTAAGAAAAAAGGAGTCAAAGTAATCATAAACACACCAGTATACAAACTAGTAACTAGGAACCATAAAGTAGTAGGTGCTATGACAAGTAAGGGAGTTATAGAAGCCGAGAAAATACTTGTTGCAGCAGGTCATGGTTCAAAGAAAATACTAGACACAATAGGGCTTGATCTCCCACTAGAAAACATTCCAAAACACGCCTTAATAACTGAAGCATATAAGCCATTATTTGACCCGCTACTAATAGATTGGCAGACATCATCATATATTGTCCAAGTACTCCACGGAGGATTCCTCATAGGCGCGAATATTGAGGAGAAACCAAATACTCCTCCAACTAATAGAATAGATTACTTATTCTTAGCTGCAAATATATGGACAAAATATTTCCCATGGCTACCATATGTAAGAGTACTAAGGTACTGGACAGGCTACTATGTCATGACACCAGATCATCACCCCGTAATTGGTCCGGTAGAAGAATATGAAAACCTATACGTAGCAACAGGTTTCAGTGGACACGGATTCATGATGTCTCCAGCTGTTGGAGAAGCAATGGCCAATTATATTCTAGGACAGAAACAAAATATCCCTTACATCGAAAACTTAAGCCCAGAAAGGTTCACTAAGGGGAAACTAGTGAAAGAAATAGCCGTATTTGGATAAAGCACCATATTTTTTCCACTAATCATTATTACATCATTTCAAAGCCTATACTCCCTCCTTAAGCATTTTTATTGGCAACCATTACATAAGTTATAATATCTAAGATCTATTGCGGCAACATTTATGCAAAAACCTACTGTAATCATTAGCGGTTTTAAGAGCAATTACAAGCAATACGAGGAAAACTATTTTTAAAACAGTATTTAAAACAATTATTTTATAATATTCTTATTAAAGAAAAGCTAATAATATAGAGTATCAACTACTATTTCTAATAATGGTGTATTAGAGTGAATGTGGAGAAGTATGATGTAGTTGCTGTTGGCCATGGATTGGTTGATATAAGATTTATTGTTGATAGGTTTGTTGGCCCCGATGAAGAGGCTAGTATTATTAAGCAAACGCGTGGTGTAGGTGGATCGGCTGCGAATGTTTCTATTGATGTATCAAGACTAGGCGGCAGATCAGCTGTTATCGTTAAGGTTGGATTAGATGGGTTTGGCAGGCTTGTTATTGATGAGCTTATGCGTGAGAAAGTAGATGTTTCAGGTGTAAAGGTTTGCCTTGGAGATACAGGTTTCACAGTTGTGATCATTGATAGGGATGGAAAAATAATAATGTATGGATACAAGGGTTCAGCTGAGAAACTTGAACCTAAAGATCTTGATGAAGGAATTATTTCTCGTGGCAAATATTTACATATTGCAAGTTTAAGACTAGATACTTCACTGGAAGCAGCTAAATTGGCGAAGAAGCATGGTTTAAAAACTGCTTGGGATCCTGGTAGGCGTTTATCTCTGAAGGGGTTAAGCTACTTTGATGAATTATTGAAGTATATCGATATAGTATTAGTTAATAAGAAGGAAGCTTATCATTTAACAGGTATTAGTGATTATAGGGAAGCCGCTAAGAAAATACTGGAAACTGGAGTATGGCTCGTAGTAATTAAGCGGGGACCCGAGGGTATATATGCTGTTACAAGTGATGGTGAAACATATGATCTCCCTGCTTTCCCAGTAGATAAGGTTATAGATACAACTGGTGCTGGAGACGCATTCGCTTCCGGATTATTGTTAGGTTTGAGTAGAGGGTATAATTTGAAGAAAGCATTAATATATGGAAACGCTGTAGCAGCATTGAAAACCAGTCGTTTAGGAAGTCATAATGTGCCTAGCCATGAAGAAGTAATAAAGTATATTTGGGAACATGGATTATCCTAGAGCTCCATAAAACAATTAACTTGTTTCTAGAAGCATTGGCCTAGTTATTAACACTCCTTTAATATTCATAATATTGCTTAACAATTCCTTGATCCTGCCAGTATCTCCTCTGACAATTATTGCAAGCATACATTTCTCCTTATCCAAGTGGACATGAACTGTAGAAACTATAATATCGAGATATTCATGCTGAATATCGGTAAGTGCTTCATCAACCCCTCTAACTTCATGATTATACACAACCCCTATAACTCCAGAAGCTTTACCAACAGTCTTCCATCGATGCTCAACAATGAAAAGCCTCAATGCTTCCTGAATAATCTTAGATCTCTTCCGGATACCGGTTATCTTCATGCATTCACCTAGTTCTCTAGCTAAGTCCTCCGGCAAATATATTCCAAACTTAACGGGTTTCTTCAATGAATATCCCCGGACAAGTAATTATTAATTTACAATACTATAAATTTAGAGAGCTAAAATGTTTAGGAACCCGAATATACTATATGATCAATTACTTCACCATTTTCTAGAAGAATAATCTCATCTATTTCTTCGTGTTGAAATTCTTGTTCGTGACCAGCTACAATAACTGTTTTACCGTTGCTTTTATAGTTAGATATAATTTTCTTAATCTTATCCAAGTATTTCAGCGATAAATTAGTGAAAGGCTCGTCGAGTAAAAGTATGTCTGGTTCATAGGATAATATAGCAGCTAGAGCTACGAGTTTTTTCTCACCATAACTCAGCATATATGTATATTTATTAAGTATTGTTTTCTCGAGTCCTAAACATTTTATTGTTTCATGAACTCGTTCCCTAATCTCTTCCTCATCACTGTTTAATTGTCTTAAAACATAAGCTATTTCATCATATACTGTTGGATTGAATAACATGTGCTCAGGATTTTGAAATAATAATCCAAAATATCTGCGGGCTATTGGCAATTGTTGTTTTAAAGGCTTACCTCGAAAAATTACTTCACCCCTTACAGGTTCTATTAAGCCAGCTATTATGAGGAGGAGAGTTGTCTTACCAGCACCATTGGGTCCATTTATGAAATATATTTTTGAATCCTCAAATACCAAGTTTATATTTTTCAATGCATAATCATTTGCTCCAGGATACTTGTACCATATGTTTACCAGTTTAATAACTTCCATAAAGCATCGCCACTGTTTCCCAAGTTATTGCTAAAATAGATAAAAACATGAAGAATAGAGTAGCAATATTAAGTCTTATTTTTCCACTATATGTTTTGAAGCAACCTATGGTTCTAGCAGTATATGCATATTGTAGTTTATCAGCATAATTATGTGAATGAATTAATGTGTCTCCAACTATTGCGGATAAGCTTCTCCATATATTTGAATAACTGTTTTTTACATTTCTCGCATCTCTAGCAATGATTAATTGTATCGAATACCTAATGATCCGCGGGATTAATACAGTTGTTAAAGCAATATATGAAACAACATTTCTTACCGCTTTAAACCTGCTCATAGCCTTTAAAACATTAGTCCATCCCAGATAAGCAATTGCAACCAATAGTGGTAAAGGAGATAATGTTACCCTCATTAAGAGCTTTGCGAAAGAATATATTCCCATAAACGTTATAGATCCATTTAAATCATAAAGACCATTAATGTTTCCAGAGCGAGTAAAAAGTAGTGGAAAAGATACTACTAGACCTATGAATAAAACAAATAATTCTATTCTAGCTATTATCCTATGATCAAGCTTTAAAACAAATATCAGGATCAAAGAATATGTTAAAGGTATGATTAATCCTACAATATTAGTTGTAAAACTAGCTTGAAAACTCAGAATAACTGATACGACAAATAATATGAGTGGATCAAGCTTTGGGTTTGGATTATGAATATTTAGCATGTCCATAATTAATGCTACTTCTTCGAAAAAACTCCTTATATAATTCTTCATTTACCTCCTCCACTTACTAGTTTTCTAACAATGTATCCAATTAGGTATATTATAGCTACACCTATGAATCCTGAAACGATATAGCCTATAACGGGGTCTAATCCAGGTATTGTATAGTCGAAGAATGGGGTCCAATTAATTTTTTCACTAATATCATGCAATCCAAGCATTTCAGCAGCTACATCTAGTGGTTCATGGTAGCCGACCATATCAGCTAATATAACACCGAATATTGGGCTAATTATTATCAAGGTTATTATTACTAGCAGGGTCTTCCAACCAATCATCTTTGATCACCTAACATTTCCAACTAATAGTTCCGGGTTTTTGGAAGCAATATAGAATAATACAGAACCAGTAATTATTCCCTCAATTATACCAAGAATGAAATGCCAAACACCCATTGCCGGCACACTAATTAATACTCCATATGGAAACTGTGGTGAGAGACCAATTTCTACGCCACAAGCAACTCCCGCAATAAAGATCCCCATCCAACCCCCCAATAATCCACCTATAAATACTGTTTTCTTCGAGAAACCAGTTTTAGCAACAACTAATCTATAAATGTAGTAGCCTATTAATACATCAATTATAGCCATATTCAATAGGTTTGCTCCCAGAGTAGTTATGCCTCCATCATGGAATAGTAAAGCCTGTAGAGTGACAACCAGTGCAAGAGCGGTCGAGCCATAGAATGGCCCTAATAATATGCCAGCCAACGCTCCTCCAACAAAATGCAAACTTGTTCCTCCAGGTATAGGCCAATTAAGCATTTGGGCGGCAAATATACCTGCTGCTAGTGTTGTTATTAATGATACTTTGCCGGGGGTTAATGGTGATTTCATTATTTTCGCTCCTGCCACGAAATAAGTTATGCTAATTAAGTATGTTATAATACACCATACTGGATCTAGGAAGCCGTCTGGGATATGCATATTAGTGCACCTATATTCATAAAAAGTGCACATAGGTATAAAAATTTTCTGTGTAAACCATTATTTTTTCTTCTTACCCAAAACTTCTTCAACAATCTTTCTCTCATCTTCCCTCATAATGCCTAGTTCATATCTATACAGGCAAGCCCTACAAATCTCGTGTGCAGAGGGTTCACCACATACTTTACAAGTCTTTATTTCTCCCTGAATAATTTCGTCTCGATGCTTAGATAAAATACTAATTATTCTCAGCAGGCTTCTTAGAAGAGAATATTTTGTCCCAGGATATTTCTCTTCCAACTCGTTTAGTTGGCGCCTAATCATCCATCTAATATTGAATCTAGCATATGGGCACTCAACGAATTTGGGGTATAAATTATTTAGTATTGAGTAAAGAGTGGTTTCTTTCTCGAGTATTTCGTAGAAGGGCTTAGCTCTCCTAACAAATTTCGGGTGATCAAGGGGGCCTGTTACCGGTGCTAGTCTCAATATTTTGTCCCAACTATTATTTATTATGTTCATAACATATGTTTGTATAACATCATCTAAGTTATGTGCTGTAGCTAGAACGGTTCCACCCAGATCTCTTGCAACCTTGTTTAATAAGTATCTGCGGAAAACACCACAGTAACTACATGGTAGATAAGGTAATCCCTTCTCTCTCCCAATCCTAACAATTTCGTCCAGAGTGTATCCAAGATATTCTTTAAAACTAGCAATCTTATAATTAACACCCAGTTCGTTAACCACTCTTAGGAAATCCTTCTTAGTAATATCACGATATCCTCCAATACCTTCATCAATTAATAAAGCTGTAATCTTCCATCCAGGAACACGTTTCGATAAATTATATAGGTAGTGGAGAAGAGATAATGAATCCTTACCTCCAGAAACAGCAACAACTATATGTTCTCTTGAACTAAACATTTTATATTTCCTAATAGTTCTCCTAACCTTTTTATCAAAATATTCGAGAAAATGTTTTTTACAGTAGGCTTGACCACTGATCCTATTAACATAAACAGCTGGTCTACCACAAATACTGCAATTCACC